>CAYQLX010000087.1:0-7112 GCA_964418305.1 uncultured Coriobacteriaceae bacterium
ACGTCGGTCACTTTCTCCACCAAGACCTCGTGGCGTTTGCGGTAGGACTGTAGCTGCTTGATGCTCACAATCTTGAGGCCGAGCTTTGCGGCCAGCTCCTTGAGCTCGGCTGTGCGCATCATCGTGCCGTCGTCGCGCATAACCTCACAGCAAAGCCCGCATTCCTCGAGTCCCGCTAGGCGGCACAGGTCAACGGTCGCCTCTGTGTGGCCGTTGCGCTCAAGCACGCCGCCGGGCTTGGCGATAAGCGGGAACATATGCCCCGGACGGCGAAAGTCCGTAGGCCGCGAGCTTGGGTCGACGCACTTGCGTGCTGTGTAGCCGCGCTCCTCGGCGCTGATGCCCGTGGTGGTGTCTGCGTGGTCGATTGATACGGTAAAGGCAGTCTCGTGGTTGTCGGTGTTCTCGCTCACCATGGGCGGCAACGCCAGGCGGTTTGCAATCTTGGCGCTCATGGGCGTGCAGATTAGGCCGCGTGCCCAAACGGCCATGAGGTTGACGTTTTCTGTCGTGGCAAACTGGGCCGCGCAGATGAAGTCACCCTCGTTTTCGCGGTCTGGGTCGTCCACGCACACAATCACCTTACCTGCCGCAAGGTCCTCGAGCGCCTCTTCTATCGTGTTGAATCCTTCGTGCATGTCTTGCTCTCTTTCATATCCTGCGCGCTTTGCGCGTTGTTGCCTTTGTGTGCTTGCGTGAGGTTGCTTGCTTTTGCCCTGTCTTTAGGCTAAAAGCTGCAGCAGGTCGTCTCCTATGCTTCCGGGGCTGTTGTCGCTTTGTGTGCAGCCACCCAGAAGCTTCTCCACGTATTTGCCGATGATGTCGCATTCGATGTTGATCTTGCTGCCGCTTCTCTTGTCGCGCAGGCTTGTCACCTCGCGTGTGTGGGGGATGACACTTACCTTAAAGCTGCTATTTGCTACCTGCGCCACGGTGAGACTAATGCCATCGAGGGCAACGGAGCCTTTCTCCACGATGTAGCGCATGAGCTCGGGGCCGGCACCGATGGTGTACCAGACAGCGTTGCCGTCGGCCTTTATGTGCTGCACGGTGCCGCATCCGTCGATGTGACCGCTTACGATGTGCCCGCCAAATCTGCCGTCTGCTGCCATGGCGCGCTCTAGGTTGACGATGTCGCCGGCATGAAGCTCGCCTAGCGACGACCTCCTAAGCGTCTCGTTCATAACGTCTGCCGTGTAGGTGGAGGGAGTAAGCGATGTGACGGTGAGACACACGCCGTTAGTTGCGATGCTGTCACCCACCTTGGTGTTCTCCAAAACAGTGGATGCGGCAACTTCTATTGTCGTGGACGTGGTACCTTTGCGCATGGCCACAACGCGGCCGGTCTCCTCTACGATTCCCGTGAACATGGCACGCCTCCCTTTGCGTTAAGCGCGGTATAACCCGTGACGAGTAGGTCTTGCCCCAGCTGCTCTACGCTTACGTCTTCAAGTTGCAGCGCATCGCGCATGACCTCGATGCCTGCGCCTTCCACCGGGCTCAAAGCATCATGGCCGCCGACGAGCTTGGGCGCTATGTAGGCTTGCACGCGGTTGACGAGCCCGCTTTCAAGAAGGTTTGCATGTAGTCTTCCGCCTCCTTCTGCGATGACGCTGTCACACCCAAGCTCGCCCAAGCGCTTGAGGAGGCAGCGCATGTCGATGAGCCCGTCTTCTGAGTCGAGCTCTATGATGTGGCAGCCCGCATCCTCCAGCTTATGGCGCTTATCTGCTGAGGTCTCTGCGCTGCAGGCCAGGTAGACGGGGGAGTCCTTTGCGCTTCTTGCGAGCTGCGAGTCCAAGGGGCACTTAAGCTGCGCATCCAAGATCACGCGCGCTGGCTGGTGTACATGCTCTTGGCCTTGCGGTCGCGCAGTGAGCAGCGGGTCGTCGGCAAGAACTGTGCCGATTCCAGCCATCACGGCCGCGGTCTTGGCTCTGTCCTCGTGCACGCGTGCGCGAGCAAGGGCGCCAGTGACCCATTTGGAGTCACCCGTGTGTGTGGCGATCTTGCCGTCAAGCGTCATGGCGTACTTCATCGTCACGTAGGGAAGCCCCGTTTGAATGAAGTAGAGCCATTCGCGATTGAGGTTGTCGCACTGGCTGGTAAGACAGCCTTCGTCCACTTGGATGCCTGCTTCGCGCAGTGCGGCGTTGCCTTTGCCTGCAACAAGCGGATTGGGGTCCGGGCTTCCAACAACCACGCGGCTAATTCCGGCACTTATGACGGCTTGCGTACAAGGGGGTTGTTTTCCGGTATGGCAGCACGGCTCCAAGGTGACGTAGAGCGTGGCACCGGCAGGATCGTTGCCGCGTCTGGCGCAATCGGCCAAGGCCTCGCGCTCTGCATGCAGCTCACCGCACTTTGTGTGCCAGCCGCTGCCTATCACCTCGCCGCCTTTGACTAAGACAGCGCCAACCTGTGGGTTGGGGGCAACCCAGCCGGCTCCCTTGGCTGCCAAAGCCAAGGCATCGCGCATAAAGCGCATGTCATCTGCAGTAGTGATGATGCACCACCTTCTTCCATCCAGACTTTACTGTCGGTCACGGGATTGCACCGTGTCAGCAAATAGCTCGCGGACTGTCACCGCCGGTCGGGAATTTCACCCTGCCCTGAAGATGTATTAGATTGCCGATGAGGATAAATCCGCCCTTGCTCTCGTGTCAATTACTGTCTGTCAACAGCATGCTGCTGTATCTTTGGAAGCAAGCGTTGTCTTGCCGCTGGCTGTGCCAGTGTCATGGCCATGGCAACATTGATATCAGACAAAAGAAAAGCCTGCCGCAGTGCGGTGCTGCAGCAGGCTTTAAGCGTCTATGGCAAGGCCGATGGTTAGTCTTCGACCTCGACGAGCGTAATCTCGAAGTTGAGTGCTTTGCCGGCGAGTTCGTGGTTGGCGTCAAACTCGATGGCCTCGTCGTCTTTAAAGGTGACGGTGACAGGAATCTGCTGGCCTTGCGGGCCGCTCAGAACAACACGGTCGCCGACGTTGAGGTTCTCTGCGCCGGGCATGTGGCTGATGGGGGCCTTGAGCACGTTGCGCTCGTCGCGCTCGCCGTAGGCGTCTTTGGGCTCGAGGTGGACGTTGACGGTCTGGCCGACCTCCATGTTTTTGACGGCCTCGTCAAAGCCCTTGATCATCTGGCCTGCGCCGCAGGTAAAGTCGAGCGTCTCCCCGCGGTCATGCGAGCTGTCGAATTTTGTTCCGTCATCCAAGGTACCGGTGTAATGGACCTTGACTTTCTTGCCGTCGTTCATGGGTATGGGCCTTTTCTCTCGTAGTTTCGCAAGTCATGGCAGTGTAACAGCTTGCCGCTTTGTGTGCGCTTGTCGTTGCCCGCATGTCAACCTGCGCATCGTCTTTGTATTGCTAGTAGCGTGTCAAGCGTATGCGCCTTGACCTTGCTTTTGCTAAAATGTGCGTTCTGATTTACCAACCTCGACCAAGGCTGCCCGCTGTAGCTTTTGCGCTGTGTGCCTTTAGATTTGGAGCCTCAAATGGCCGTTAACTTCCGTAATGCAGAGTTTTCCCGCGCCTTTGGCACGTCTTCGCAGTTGGAACGTGGCTGCTTGCCTGAGGTCGCTGTTTGCGGGCGCTCTAACGTGGGCAAGTCGTCGCTTCTCAACAAGCTTATGTTCCGCAAGAACCTGGCCAAAGTTTCCTCTAAGCCAGGCAAGACGGCCACAATCAATTTCTATGAGATCGACAAGAAGATTAATTTGGTCGACCTTCCTGGTTATGGCTACGCTGCCACCGCAAAATCGGAGAAAAGCCGCTGGTCAGAGCTTATCGATGGCTACTTCGATCAAGATCGCCCGTTTTCTATGGTGCTCAGCCTGGTGGATATACGACATGAAGCCCAACGGCTCGACATCGCCATGATGAGCTATCTGCTCTCGCGCGAGCTGCCCTTTGCTGTCGTGCTCACCAAGGCCGACAAACTCTCCAAGAACAAGCAAAACCAGATGAGCTCCAAGATCCGTAAACAGCTCGACTTGCCGCAAGAGGTCAAAATACTTACCACCTCGAGCGAGAAAAACGAGGGCATAGAGGAGCTGCGGCAGTTTATCGCCCAAGCCTGCGGCAAATAGTAAGCGTCAAATAGACCCGCCTTGCAGTGGGTCTTTTTTTGTTGCTGGCGGCGTCTTTGGCTGGCGCCGTGCTGCTATTCGAGCGGCGGCTCCTTAATTAGCCATCCGTTCTACTCACCAGTTCGTGCTTTCACGGATATGCAAAAACTTTGTCGAGCATCGGCGTTGACAGCTATCATGAACAAGTTAACATATGAGCAGTTGTTCATATGTTAGGAGTCATCATGAGTGACATCGAGCAAGAAGAGTCGCGTCAAGCAAGTCACGGAGGCTGCCCTGTTCACCATTGGCAAGAGGCTATCGAGCTTATGCCCGACGAGGAGATGCTCTACGAGCTGGCAGACCTCTTCAAGGTATTCTCGGACAGCACGCGCATCAAGATTCTGTTCTCCTTGATGGAGGAGGAGATGTGCGTTGCCTGCATAGCCGAGGCGGTAGACGTCTCGCAAAGCGCTGTGTCCCATCAGCTCCGTATTTTGAAGCAGGCGCGCCTCGTCAAGTTCAAACGAGACGGCAAGCAGGTTGTCTACTCACTGGCAGATAGCCATGTCCATACCATGCTTGCTCAAGGAATGAACCATATTTGCGAATAAATGCTCGTGTCTGCGCCTGTCAAAAGTGCGGGCATGAATCAGACATCAATTGATAAAGGAGTAAGCATGAAGCGCTCGTTCAAATTAGAAAACCTTAGCTGCGCAAACTGTGCCCGCAAAATGGAGGAGGGTATCTCCAATCTGCCGGGTGTTAACAGCGCAAAGGTCGTTTTTATGACGGAAAAACTCGTCCTGGATGTGCAAGACGATTGCATGCAAGAGGTCTTGGATGCCGCTCAAGGCGTAATCAGCCGCTACGAGAGCGACTGCGTCATCGTGCGTTAGCGGTGCAGGTCTTAGAGCTTCTCGAAGCTCTTAACTCGAGAGACAACAAGAAAGGACACCTCGTTGGATTCCAAGCTCAAAAAGGATGCAGTGCGTGTTGGCATAGCCTTGGTGCTGTTCTTCATCATCATGTTTTTGCCGCTCGACGCGTGGTTTGCGGCGCCTACAAACGTCTATGTCGAGTTTGCGCTCTTCCTTGTCCCGTATTTGATTGCCGGCTATGACGTTTTGATTAGCGCCTTCAAAAACGTTCTCAAGGGCAACGCGCTTGACGAGGACTTCCTTATGACCATCGCCACAATCGGTGCGTTTGCGATGGTTTTCTTCCCGGATTCGAGCCCGCATATGGCAGAAGGTGCCGCCGTTATGCTCTTCTTCCAAGTGGGTGAGCTCTTCCAAGGTTATGCCGTGGGCAAAAGCCGTCGCTCGATTAAGGCCATGATGGATATCGCGCCTGAATACGCCAACATCGTGCGCGATGGGCAGCTCGTACAGGTCGATCCTTATGAGGTAAGTCCTGGCGAAGAGGTCATCGTTAAGCCTGGCGAGCGCATCCCGCTCGATGGTGTCGTGATAGAGGGCTCTACCATGGTAGACACAGCTGCCCTTACGGGTGAGTCGGTCCCGCGTGCGGCGCATGTGGGCGACGATGTCATATCTGGCTGCATTAACCTGCAGGGGGCCATCACCGTGCGCGTGTCCAAAGCGTTTGAGGACTCCACGGTGAGCCGCATCCTCGAGATGGTCGAAAACGCCGCCGAGCGCAAGGCCAAGACAGAGAACTTCATCACGCGCTTTGCGCGCTACTACACGCCCATCGTTGTGGGCGCGGCCTTCGTGCTCGCCATCATACCTCCGCTTCTTACCGGCGGCGCTTGGGGCGATTGGGTCTTCAGGGCGCTCACCTTCCTCGTTGTGTCGTGCCCCTGTGCGCTTGTCATCAGCGTCCCGCTGAGCTTCTTTGGCGGCATCGGCGGCGCAAGCAAGCTTGGCATCCTCGTCAAGGGCAGCAGCTACTTGGAAGTGCTCTCTAAGGTCGATACCGTTGTGTTCGACAAGACTGGCACGCTTACGACGGGAACCTTCGAGGTGACTTGCGTGCAGCCGGCAAACGGCTTTGATGCAGATGAGCTTGTGGAGCTTGCCGCGCATGCGGAGGGCATGTCGGATCATCCGATTGCCCAGTCGGTCAAGCGGGCCTTTGGTTCGGAGCTGCTCTTGGAGCGCGTGTCTGATGCAACCGAGCTTGCCGGTCATGGCGTGAGCGCTGTCATCGATGGCAAACACGTCTTTGCGGGTAACGCTAAGCTCATGGACAGTAACGAGGTTGTCTTCGAGGTGTGCGAGAAGGCGGGCACTGTCCTTTACGTTGCTGTTGACGGCGTCTATGCGGGATATGTGCTCATCTCCGATACCGTCAAGGTGGCTTCTGCAGATGCCATCGCCGCGCTGCACGAGGTGGGCGTTGCAAAGACTGTCATGCTCACGGGCGACAACGATCGCGTCGCTGCAAGTGTCGCAGGCGAGTTGGGCATAGACGAGGTACGCTCGCAGCTTTTGCCGCAAGACAAGGTGGCATGCCTGGAAGAGCTCCTAGCTGCGCAAAAAAGCGGCAAGTCGCTCGCCTTCGTGGGTGACGGTATCAACGACGCGCCGGTGCTCACGCGTGCCGATGTGGGCATCGCTATGGGCGCTATGGGCTCGGACGCTGCAATCGAGGCAGCCGATATCGTCTTGATGGACGACGACCCAAGGTCTGTTGCTCGTGCTGTGCGTGTGTCGCGCAAAACCATGGGCATCGTTTGGCAGAACATCATCTTTGCCATCGGTGTGAAGCTGGCGATCCTCGTTTTGGCTGCTGTGGGCTTGGCCAACATGTGGCTTGCTGTCTTTGGCGATGTGGGCGTGGCCGTAATCGCTATCTGTAACGCCATGCGTGCCATGGGTGTCAAGAATCTCAGCTAGCTTCTCTTTGTACTGCAATGCAAAGCAGGCCGCCCTTTCCTGAGGACGGCCTGCTTGTTATCTGTACTGCCTGTGGGTAAGCGCGCTACTTGGTGAGCGTCTTAGCAACGGCTTGCTTCCAGCCCTCCAAGTGCGACGCGACCTCATGCTCATCCATCTTGGGCGCAAACACCGTGT
>CAYQLX010000088.1:0-6770 GCA_964418305.1 uncultured Coriobacteriaceae bacterium
TGGTGGGCCATGCAGGATTCGAACCTGCAACCCAGGGATTATGAGTCCCCTGCGCTAACCGTTGCGCCAATGGCCCTTGTGCGTGAGGAGTATTGTACCTTACTCCTCGAGATAATCCTTGAGCTTGCTGCTGCGGCTCGGGTGACGGAGCTTGGCCAAGGTCTTGCTCTCTATCTGGCGGATGCGTTCACGCGTGACGCCAAACTCACGGCCGACCTCCTCGAGCGTACGGGGATGACCGTCCTTGAGACCAAATCGCAGCTCGATGACCTTGCGCTCGCGCTCTGCCAAGCCGTCGAGCACCTTACCCAGCTGTTCTTGCAACATGGTAAAGCTCGCAGCGTCGTCGGGGCGAACAGCCTCGTGATCCTCGATAAAATCGCCCAGCTGGGAGTCTTCTTCCTCGCCGATGGGCGTCTCCAAGGATACGGGCTCCTGCGATATCTTCTGGATTTCGCGCACGCGCTCGGCGGTCATGTCCATCTTCTCGCCGATTTCCTCCGGTGTTGGCTCGCGGCCGAGCTCTTGGAGCAGCTGGCGCTGGATGCGCACGAGCTTGTTGATGGTTTCTACCATATGGACCGGGATGCGGATGGTACGCGCCTGGTCTGCGATGGCACGCGTGATTGCCTGGCGGATCCACCACGTAGCATACGTGGAGAACTTGAAGCCCTTGGTGTAGTCGAACTTCTCAACCGCGCGAATAAGACCAAGGTTGCCTTCTTGGATGAGGTCCAAAAAGAGCATGCCGCGGCCAACATAGCGCTTGGCAATGGACACAACGAGGCGCAGGTTAGCCTCAATCAAGGCGTCTTTAGCGTCCCAACCGGTTTGCTCGATGCGGCCTAGACGGCGCTTCTCCTTGCGGTCGAGCTCGATGCCTTGCTCCTCGGCCTCCTCGAGCTGCCTAGTTGCCTCCAGGCCTGCCTCGATCTTCTGGGCCAGATCGACCTCTTCTGCTGCGGTGAGCAGGTCCACCTTGCCAATCTCTTTGAGGTACATGCGCACGGGGTCTCCCGTGAGCATGGCGACGCTGGATGCCTCGGCGCGCGCTTTGCGCGACTCGCGGTTCTTTTTCTTCTTGCTAGAGGATGAGGCCTTGGATGCCTGTTTGAGGAGGACATCGGCATCTTTGCTTGCCTTGAGCTCGTCTTCTGGGATGCCCTCCATAATATCCTCGTCGGACATGTTGACGTCTGTTTCTTCCTGTGTGGCAACGGCGTTGCCCGCGCTATCCTCCACTTTGACGCCATGGGCGGTAAAGTACTCACACACAGACTCGAGCTGCTTTGCGTTTAGCTCGTCTGCTGCAAAGGACTCCTCGATTTTGCTTTTTGCGATGCTCTTGCCTGAGTCTTTGACCATCTCATCGATCTTCTCGATGAGTTCTGGTTCCAAAACACCTGCTGCAGCTTCTGCAGCCTTCTTGTTAACGGTCTTTTTAGCAGCCACGCCATCTCCTTCTTGTCATGTCAGTCCTTAGGACTGGGCACCTTCGCGAAGCTTAACGAGCTGTCCTTGGAGCTTTACGGTCTCTTTGAACAGCTCCTCCACCTGATCGGGCGTCAAAGAATCATCATCGCGCATACGGGCCTTGGCCTGACGTATACGCCGATTCAAATCGTGCTCGATCAAGCTGCGGACCAAAAGCCTGGCCCTTGTCTCGCTTTGCTCACCTGGCTCGACATTACTCATGCCCGAAGCCAAGATCGCGGCGGCCTCTTGGCACGCGCTCATGCACAAGCTGTATGCCTGAGCAGGCGTCAAGGGGCCTTCGTGGGACGCGAGCGCTACGGCCATGGCCTGCGCGCGCGGGTCTTCCCACTTAATCCGAACAAGTCCTTCTTCCAGCTTTGCGATAAGCCGTGTATCCGACACAAGTAGTGAGACAAGCTCGTGCTCCATATCAAGGAGACGCTTGCTCTCTTTAGTTAGTTTTGCCGTAGCGAAGCTCATCGGTTTGCCGGGTTGCTCTTGGATAGGTGCCTGATTTTGTTCGCGGCGGGCGGCCGCAGGAGGCCTAAGTTCCTTTAGAGCATGGAGTACATCAGTATATTCTAGGTTGACCGCGTCTGCAATGATGTTGACGTAATCCGTGGCCATCATCGAGTTGCGGATGGGGTACAGGATTTGCAACGCTTCTTCCATGGCCTTGGCCTTCATCTGCGGCTTGGACATGTCATAGCGCTCCAGCACGCGATTAATGGAAAACTTGAGCAAAGGCTGCGCGGCGGCGACCTGCTTACGCATGGCATCGGCACCGTTTGCGGCAATAAACTCGGCCGGGTCCATATTGTTGGGCAAAACGGTGACTTTGAGCTCTATGGGCTCGCGGCCGCTTTCCACCGCCGAGCTCCAGTCGATAAACTCGCTTGCGCGCATGGCGGCCTTTTGCCCTGCGGCGTCTCCGTCAAAGAGATAAACGATGGTCGAGGCAAAGCGGCTCAAAAGTTTGACGTGTTGGGCCGTGAGCGCCGTGCCCAGCGTTGCCACCGCATTAGAGATGCCAGCCTCGTGCATGGCGATGACATCGGTGTAGCCTTCTACGACGATGGCACAGCCACTGCTCACGATGGAGTTCTTTGCCTTGTCGATGCCAAACATATTGGACGATTTGTGAAACACGGGCGTCTCGGACGTGTTGAGGTACTTGGGCTCGCCTTTACCTATGACGCGCCCGCCAAAGGCGATGGTTCTGCCCTGTAGATCGTGGACAGGAAACATCACGCGGTTGAAGAAGCGATCCACCATGCGTCCGTTATCGGATGAAAACGCCAAGTTTGCTTGGATGAGCTCTTGGCGCGTGAAGCCCTTATCCTGCAGGTGACGGCACAGCTGCCCGTGGCCGGGGGCAAAGCCCAGGTTCCAATCGCGCGAGGGGCCGGAGCCAAAGCCGCGCTCGCCCAGGTACTTGCGCGCTGCTGCCGCCTGTTGGTCCTTCGAGCGCATGAGCTGCATATGGAAGAACTCTTCTGCCGCAGCACAGGCGTCCATAAGGCGCTGGCGCTGGCCGCGCGGCATCCCGCCGCCGGAGCTCTCTTTGATCTCTATGTGGGCGCGGTCTGCCAACAAGCGCACTGCCTCGGGAAACTCGAGCCTCTCTTGCTCCATCACGTACCCAAAGACATCACCGCCCTTGCCGCAACCAAAACAATGCCACAGCTGGGTGCCGGGATCGATCTTGAAGCTCGGGGTCTTCTCGTTATGGAAGGGGCAGCAGCCCCAGAACAAGCGGCCCTTCTGTTTGAGGACCACGTGCTCGCCCACAAGCGCGACGAGGTCTGTTGCCTCCCTGACGCGCCGTATGTCCTCTTCGTCGATCCTGGCCATGGGCTTACCGGTCCTTATTCATCTTTGCCGCCTGTGGCACGAGCTCACGGCGCACCCAGTCGATGTTAGCGGTCACCGTGGCGATGAGCTCGTCTATATCGTTGAACTTTACCTGCGGGCGAATCCAATGCGCAAATCTCAGCTCGATATTTTTGCCATACAAATCGCCTTGGTAATCCAAGAGATGTGCCTCGACAGGAGACGTCGCCTCTTTAAAGCTTGCTGCAACACCCATGTTAACCGCTGCTGCGTACCAAGTGCCATCAACGCGCGCAAATCCACCGTAGACGCCCTCCCTAGGCAACATGGTGCTGCCATCGGGGACGACATTTGCCGTGGCAAAGCCCATGTCGGCGCCCTGCCCGCGACCGTGCTCCACTTTGCCGTAAAGCTCATAGGTAGCGCCCAGCTCGCAGGCGGTATCTACGTCACCCTGCGCAATCATGTCCCTGACTCTGGTGGCGGTCACGACATCGCCCTTTGCCTTGTACAGCTTCTGGGGATAGCAATCCGCTCCTATCCTGCCGCCCCAGGCCTCGATGTCTTCAACCGTACCCTGTGCCTTCTTACCAAAACGGAAGTCTGCTCCAACATGCACGCTTACCACGTCGATCTGACTTGCCAGCTTGTCCAGAAAATCCGCAGCCTCAAGGCCCATGTTCTCTTTGTCGGTGACGATGGCCACAACCTCACTGGCCTGCGCGCTTTGTTCGCATGCCAAAGCCGCCAAGCGCGTGTTATTGCGCATGAGCTTGAAAGAAGACGCATCGCGACCAAACAGCTCGTCTGGGTCTATGTCAAAGGTGACTATCGCAAGCTCGACACCGCGTGTATCGGCGTCCTTTCTTGCAGCCTCAAAAAGCGTGCGATGCCCGTCATGGATGCCATCAAAGACGCCGATGGCGATGACGCGCCGCCCTAGCTTGAAGGCGGCCGGCTCCTTGAGGTCCCAGCTGATTAAACGCGCGGCATTGGGCCTACTGCACCGTACTCCCTCAACTCCTCCGGGGATGACGGCCTCCGGCTTGAGCGTCGTGCCATCCGCGTCAGACGAGTAGACAGCCATCAGCTTGCCGTCGTGCGTGCAGCTCACCAAGGCATTGGGCTCATATTCACTTGCAGGGCGCAGCTTTCTGCCGCATGACACGTCTGCGAGCTCGTCTTGGCTCAGCTCATAAGAGCTGCCAAAGCCCAAAAGCTCAACCGGGTCTGCCCACGGCAACTTGTCGGGGCATGCGGCAAAGGCAGCAAGCTCCTCCAAGGAGTGTGCGTCTTGGACGTTGCAGCTTGCGATACTCGTGCGACGCAAAGCGCCGAGGTGCGCGCCGCATCCCAGCATGCAACCCAAATCGCGTGCCACAGAGCGTATGTAGGTCCCCTTGCTTACGGCAAGCTCGACATCCCAGTAGACCAAATCAGCCTCAAAAGTGCCGCCATTGCCGTCGCTTAGGCTCGAATGCAAGACGCCTTGCTCGATAAGCTGCGCCTTGTGGATGGTCACCTCACGCGGCTCGAGCTCGAGCTCTTTGCCTTCGCGGGCAGCCTTGTATGCGGTGACGCCGTTTTTCTTTATCGCAGAATATGCAGGGGGCAACTGCATACTAGGCCCCAAGATGCCGTCGAGCAGCTCTTGCGGGCTTGAGGCACCACATGCCTCAAGACGCTGTTGTAGCTCGTCGCTTCCGGCAGAGGCGATGACTCTGCCTTCGGCGTCGTCGGTATCGGTGGACGCGCCAAAAACGATGCGCGCCACGTAGCTTTTGTTATGCCCGGTCAAGTAAGCAGAGAGCCTAGTAGCAGCCCCAACGCACACGAGCATAAGTCCCGTGGCCATAGGATCCAAGGTACCGGCATGCCCAACACGGCGCTCGCCCGTGATACGGCGAACAACGTTAACCACGTCATGCGAGGTAACGCCTTGGGGTTTATCGACGGCCAAAACTCCGCAAAGGCCGCTAGCGCCGCGCTTCATCGAGCGTCCTCATCGCAGGCAAGCCCAAAGGACGCACCCACGCGCGCCACGACCTCCCCTATCGCGTCTTGCATGCTGCCATAAAGCGTGAAGCCCGATGCGGCAACATGGCCGCCGCCGTTCATCTGCATGGCGATGGCACGCACATCATGGCTCGTTTTAGACCTAATGCTGCCGCGAATGCAATCCTTCTGACCGCGCAGGATGACCGATACCTCGGGCCCTGCGATCTGACGCACGACATCTATGAGCTCTTCGCAGTCGTCTTTTTTCGCGCCCAGCTGCTCTAAGTCGCGCTCCTCTACCCAGGATATGGCCAGATGCCCTTGGCACTCTATCTGCAGGCGGCTGACGACCAAGCTCTCGAGCTTGAGCGCGGGGATGGTCTTTCGTTGGTAGAACTGAGTGGCGGCATAAGCAGGGTCTGCGCCGGCTGCCACCATCTGGGCGGCAGACTCAAAGGCTGCCTCATCGGCATTTTGGAAGCGGAAGGAGCCGGTATCGGTGAGCAGCGCCGCATAGCAGTTCTTGGCAACGTCCACACTCGGGGTATCGCA
The DNA here is from genome assembly GCA_964418305.1 of uncultured Coriobacteriaceae bacterium. Classification (GTDB taxonomy): domain Bacteria; phylum Actinomycetota; class Coriobacteriia; order Coriobacteriales; family QAMH01; genus W2P13-069. The sequence goes on from CAYQLX010000088.1 coordinate 5,860, forward strand.
CATCTGCTTTACAAGCTCCCATACCAGCATGCCCGCAGCAGCTGCAGACTCGTCTATATAGCAGATATCCGCAACGTCGTCCGGCCCCATATGGTGGTCAATCTTGACGGTGGCCTTTGCGCGCGCCTTGACCGCAGCGCCATCGCGCATGCGCTCGTCGTTGGGCACGTCGACCATCACAAAGACATCGGGGTCGTCGGTGTAGTCTGCCGCGGGGACGAGCGTGTCGTAACCGGGCAAAAAGTCGAGGGCGACCGGCTTGCCCTTGGAAGCCAGAAGCGGTGTTGCCTCGATGCCAGCACCATTAAGCACGCTCACAAGCGCCAGCACGCTGCCAAGGCAGTCGCCGTCGGGGTTCATATGGCCGCACACGGCAACCGTCTTGGCCTCTTTGAAGAGCTTTATCGCTCCTGAGAAATCGAATCGAACCATTTATGCTCGCTTTCAAGCACCGCGGCGATGTGCTCGGCGGTGTCCACGGTGGTGTCGATATGAAACCTGAGCTCGGGCGTGACGCGCCAGCCCAGCTCTTTGCCCACAAGGGATCTAATGCGGCCCTTGGCTGCGGCAACGCCCTCCATGACCTCGTCGTAGCGGTCCTTACCCGCCGATATGTAGACGTCGGCGACGGCGCGGTCCTTGGAGACCTCGCACGAAGTCACCGTCACCATGGACAGGCGCGGGTCTGCGACCTGGAACAAGATCACGTTGGCAATCTTGCTCCTTAAGGCCTCGTTGGCTTTGCGGCTCGCAGGGGTTTGCTTCATCTGCTACTCCTTACGGGCAACCTGCTCGATGCGGTAGCCCTCGAGGACGTCGCCTTCCTTGATGTCCTGGAAGCCCTCGATGGTGATGCCACATTCAGAGCCGGCGCGAATGACGTCCACGTCGTCGCGGTAATGGCGCATAGA
>CAYQLX010000089.1:0-6728 GCA_964418305.1 uncultured Coriobacteriaceae bacterium
CGGGCATGGAGTTCTCTATCACGCTTTTTGCCACGCAATAGCTCATGCGGAAGTAACCCTTGCCGCCAAAGCCGTCGCTGGGGCACAGCAAGAGCTCGTACTCCTTAGCGCGGTTGCAAAACGCCACGGCATCGGGCTCAAGGGCCTTGACCCAGAGGTAGAACGCGCCATCGGGCTCCACAAACTCATAACCCAGGCTGCGCAGACCGTCGGTGAGGATCTGCCTGTTGGTGCGGTAGGCCTCCACATCGCTGGGCACGTCGATACACTCCTGCAAAACGCGCTGGAACAGTGCACTGCAGCAGATATAGCCCAAAGAGCGGCCGCTGCCCTGGATGGCATAGGTTGTCTCTTCCACGTTGTCCATGAGGTTGGAGACGTAGATGTAACCCAGGCGCTCGCCCGGCAGCGACAGCGACTTGGAGAAGCTGTTACACACCAAGGTGCGCGGATAGATGGGCGGGATGTAGGGCACCTCTTTGCCGTAGGTGATGGCGCGATAGGGCTCATCTGCTATGAGGTAAATCTTGGTGCCGTACTCCTGCTCCTTTGCCACCAGCACCGCTGCCAGCGCCTCGAGGTTTTCACGCGTGTAGATGGTGCCCACGGGGTTGTTGGGGCTGTCCACGATAATGGCCGCAGTCTTGGGGGTGATGGCTGCCTTGATAGCAGCTATATCCAGCTGGAACGCGGGCGGCTGGCAGGGCACCTCCACAATCTTGGCACCGGCTTGCTCAATCCAGGTGTTGTACTCGGTAAAGTAGGGCGTGGGCACTATAACCTCGTCGCCGGGGCAGGCCACCGCAGACAGGCAGATGGCAAGCGCCGCAGCCGCGCCGTGGGTGATGTAGACCTGCGCCGGGTTGGCATCCACACCAAAGTTGCGCTTGATGCTATTTGTCACGGCCTCACGCGCGGCAAAAGAGCCGGGGCTGGGAGTATAGCCGTGCAGGGCCACCGGGTCTTCGTCCATGAGGCGGCGGATGCAATCGGTCACCTCTTGGGGCGCAGGGACGCTGGGGTTGCCGATGCTAAAGTCAAAAACCTTGTCCTCGCCTATTTGCGCTTTGCGCTCAAGGCCGTAGGCAAAGAGGGTTCGGATGTCGTTGGGCGCGCTGCCCAAGCCGATCATGTGCTCGTTGAGCATGGTTTGGTCACTCCTCGGTACTTGTTCCTTCAAAGCCGGTGCGCGGGTCTTAGCCTTGCGCCAGCATCTTGTTGCCGTCTAATCGTCGATAACGCAGTGGTCACCGTAAAGGTGGACTTTGTCCTGCGCCAGCTTTTGGATCACCCACGGGTAAGCCTCATGCTCAGCCTTATGAATGCGCTGCTCCAAGCTATCCAGCGTGTCGTCTTCCAAAACGGGGACTTCGCGCTGGTAGATGATGGGGCCTTCGTCGTATTCCATGTTGGCGAGGTGAATGGTGATGCCCGTCACCTTGTCGCCCGCGTCAAAGGCGTCTTGGATGGCATGCGCACCCTTGTGCTTGGGTAGCAGCGCCGGATGCAGGTTGACGACGCGATTGGGATAGGACAAGAGCAGCTGTGCCGTGCACTTGCGCATGTAGCCGGCCATAATCACATAATCCACGCCCGCGCGGCGGAAGTTATCCACCATCTTGCGCTCGACCTCTGCGGTAGAGGCGCTGTAGTCTGCAGGCTCGAACACCATAGTGGGGATGCCCATCTGGACGGCCTTAGTGATGCCCTTGGCGCGCGGGTTGCTTGCCACCACATAGGCAATCTGCGCGTTGAGTTTGCCGTCTTGAATGGCTTGGGCGATGGCCAGCATGTTGGAGCCCGTGCCGCTTATGAGCACGGCTATCTTGAGCGGCGTGTTGAGGTCCCTCATTACTTGTACACCACCTTCCCGCTACCGCTGATTACCTTGCCTATGGTGTAGACCTTCTCGCCCGTGGACTCGAGCTGCGCTTGGATGGCAGCTGCGTCTTGCGGCTTGCAGATGACGCACATGCCCACGCCCATGTTGAAGGTCTTGAGCGCTTGCTCCTGCGTGAGGCCGGCGGCCTCGATGACGTAATCGATGATGGGCAGCACGGGCCAGCTGCCAAGCTCGACCTGCGCGTCGAGCGTCTTGGGCAGCGCGCGGTCCAGATTCTCTGTGATGCCGCCGCCGGTGATATGGGCCACGGCATGCACGGGCAGGCCCTTCTTGAGCAGGTTGATGATGCTTTTAACGTAGATGCGCGTGGGGACGAGCAACGCATCCATGATGCTCGTGCCATCGAGCTTGCTGCACGGAGCGGTGAGTTCTTCTAGAGTCATGCGCTCGGTCACGGCGCGGCGCACGAGACTAAAGCCGTTGCTGTGGATGCCGGTAGAGGCAAGGCCCAAGATGACATCGCCTTCCTCCACCAAATCGGGCCCAATCATCTTGGGGCGATCAACCACACCCACGCAGAAGCCAGAGAGGTCGTATTCGTCTGCAGGCATGACGCCGGGATGTTCTGCAATCTCTCCGCCTATGAGCGAGCAGTTGGCTTGGCGGCAGCCCTCTGCGATGCCGCCCACAATCTGGGCCATCTGATCGGCCTTAAGCTTGCCGATGGCCACGTAATCCAAGAAGAAGAGCGGCTCGGCGCCGCAGGCTAGGACGTCGTTCACGCACATAGCCACAAGATCGATGCCGCAGCTGTCATGGCGGTCAATTATCTGGGCCAGCTGGAGCTTGGTACCCACGCCGTCGGTGCCGCTCACCATAACGGGGTCTTGCATGTCTTTGAACGCCGCAGCGCTAAAGAGGCCGCCAAAGCCGCCAATATCGCCGATGACCTCTTTGCGGTAGGTGCTTTGCACCGCGCCGCGAATAGCTTGGACAGCGCGTGCGCCCTCGTCGATATCGACGCCGGCGTCTTTGTACGTGATCTGCTCGTCAGCCATGTTGAAGGGTCCTCTCTTTTTGGCTTGGCATGCTGCAAGGGCGTGGCTTTAACGTCAATCTAGACATTATGCCCGCTTTTGGCTCCCAAGCAGCTAAAAAGCCGCGTCCCTTTAGGGGAACGCGGCTTTGCGTGCTGCTTAAGGGCAGGCGGCTACAGGCCCAAAGCCTTTTTGAGAGATGCCACGCGCCTGCGCGAGACAGGAATCTGCTCGTCCTCGCCCTGAAGGGTGAGCAGCAAGGTGCCGCCGCTTACCGGGTCTACCTCACGGATGCAGGCGAGGTTGACCAGATAGCGCCTGTGCACGCGGAAGAACCCCATGGGCTCGAGCTTTGCCTCGAGCTGAGCCAGGCTCACCGTAGACAGGTAGCGGTCTGTGTCTGTGTGCAGATAGGAGTAATCGTCCTTGGCCATGATGAAGTGAATCTTATCCGTGGGGATGAGGAGCTTCTTGCCGCCCTTCTCTACGGGGATACGCTCGCCCGCAGGGGGACGACCCTGACCGCTCATCTGCTGCATGACCTTGACGATGGCCTGGTTGAGGCGCTCTGTCTCTACGGGCTTGACGAGGTAATCGGTCGCGTTGACGTCAAAGGCCTTGACAGCGTGCTCGCTGTAGGCGGTGACAAAGATGACGTAAGGCGGGTACTTGAGGCGCGTGAGAGCCTCTGCCAGCTGCAGGCCGTCTGTGCCGGGCATGTTCACATCCAGGAACATGATGTCTGCGCCGACGTCCTTGAGCTTCTCTATGGCCTCGCGCACGTTTGCGGCCTCTGCTACAACCTCAACCTTGCCCGTCTCTCCAAGAAGATAACTTAGCTCGGAACGTGCAGGTGCTTCGTCATCAACGATGATAGCTCGCAGCATTGGTCGCCTCCATTCAGATATTCATACGTAACAGACATCTTAACATCTTGGAGTGCATGCGCGTAAGGGGTTATTCAGGAAACGGATAATAGCGGCGGCTCAGCATCGTGGGGCGGAATAAATTCCGCCCCTACGTATGTGAACCTGCGAGGCTATCTAAATCGCGCAGTACTTTTGCCCCTACACGCCGAGCAGTGCGTCGAGGGACTCGACCGTATCTTCTTGCGGTTGCTCTTTGAAGGCGTCGTACAGAACTAGGTAGACGCTCGTGCCCTCGCCGTAGGTGCTCTCTATGTGCATGCCGCTCAGGTTGCCAAAGTAGCCCTTAAGGCGCGCGTCCACGTTCTTCAAGGCGATGCCCATGCCTGTCTTGGAGCCGCCGGTGATAACACCCTCCAGGCGCTCCGGCTTGATGCCCACGCCGTCGTCTGCAACGACGATAACGGCGTTGTTGCCCTCGCGGCTCAAGGTAACAGTCACATGCAGAGTGCTGCCGTCCTCGCGCCTGCCATGCCCCACGGCGTTTTCAACCAGAGGCTGCAAGATGAAGGCGGGCACGCGCAGATCGCCCAAATCGTCCTCATCCTTTACCACCATCTCCACGGCATCGTCCCCAAAGCGCGCACGCTGGAACATGAGATAGCGCTCCGTTTGCTCGACCTCGCTCGAGACGGGGATGAGGTCCTCGGAATTCTCCAGCAAGCGACGATAGTAGACGGCAAACTCGCGCAGCATGGTGCGCGCCTTGTTTGGATCGGTGCGCGTGTAGCTGGCGATGGTGTTGATAGTGTTGAAGAGAAAGTGTGGGTTAATCTGCGCCTGCAAGGCCTTGAGCTCCATGCGTGCGGCGAGCTCTGACTGCTGCTCGAGGTAGCTGAGTGACAGCTGCGTCGAGAGCAACTGCCCAAAGCCCTCTGCCATGGCGAGCTGATCCTCGTCCATGCGCGTGGAGCTTGTGTAATAGAACTTGAGTGTCCCGACGATTTGCTTGTGCACCTCGAGCGGGACGATGATGGCACCTTTGATCTTAGCGCCGTCTCCCTCAAAGCCTAGGGCGTTTTCTGTCTCTACGACGCGCGTGCGGCCGTCTTCCAAGGTCTCCATCGTGACGACCGTCTTGATACTGGTGCCCGGCTCGTGATTCTTACGGTCCACGCCGCTAAAGCCCAAAATCACCTCGCGGTTGGTGATGGCCACACCGCATGCTGTGACTGCAGGCAAGAGCAAATCGCACACAGCTTGGGCAGACTCCATGCTTAAACCCTGGCGCATGAAGGTGACCGTCTCACTCGCCAAGGACAGGGTACGGTTGTTGGTGTTGGCGCGCACATGCACGTCTTGACCGGATTCCACCAGCGCGATGATGCTCAAAACCACCATGCCCATGATGGAGGCGACGCCCACGGCAGGCGACATCGCAGCGCCCGAGAAGACAACGCAGCAGATGGTCACGACGCTAAGCACCACATACGCGATGCACATCATGACAAACGCGGCTATCTTCTTAGGATCGTTGTCCATCAGGGCGGCCTTTCTGCGCTGGAAAGCAAAAGGGAAGCGCCAGCCGTGCGGCTGCGCTCCCCCAAGTTTATAGCATCTGCCTTATTTGTCTTGGCTAGTCGAGCTGCACCGCACTAAAACGGCCCGTAAACGAAGGGTCGCCGCTTTGCACATTGCGCGAGCCAGACAGCTGCGTTGCCAAAGGGGTGCATGCCCAAAGACCGCGCACGAGCGTGGGCCACTGGCGCTGGAACTCAAAGTAACGACTGCAATTATCGCGAGCGTACTCTGCCGCCTTCTTGCGGCCGGAGCGCACAACGCTTAGGTACTCGGCATGCTCGGGTGCGCCGATAGCGCTCATGAGACCGGTGACGAGAGCCTTGCGGCTCACCTTGCCCGTAAGCCATTCTCCCGGATAGGGCATCATGGACTGCGGGTCAACGCGCATGAGGTCTATCTGCGCCTTGGCGAACTCGACCTTGCGCGCCTCGTAGTACCAGCGCACGATGTCTTGCGCAAAATGCGCCGGGCCTTCGCGGCGCTCAACGGGCAGACGCTGCACGCCTAGCTTGTTGTCTAGCCAAACGTCTTGGTGATACATACGGCAGCTAATGACGTAATCGAGGTCTTCTCCGCGGGTAATCCACGGGTCAAAACTCACGCTGCCAAAGGTCTCTGCGTGAAGGACCAAGCAGCTGGTAGTGGCCGTGTTGGCACGCGACAGACGCGGGCCCTCCAACGCGGGCTTGAGGTACGCGTTGAAGCTCGCGGCTTTGTTCCAGCTGGCGCGATACCAGCGCTTGTCGGGCTTGGCCAGACGATGACCCTCATCGTCGTAGTAGAAGCCGGTCTTGGCCGTGACGAGGCCGCCGTTGGGAGTCTTTGCCCCTATGCCGTAAAGCGCGCGCTCCAAGAAATCCGGGCGATCAACCACGACGTCGTCGTCCAAGAAGACGACCGTGTCATGTCCAAAGACAGACGCGACGAGTATGCCTAGGTTGTGTATGGCGCCGTAACCGGTGAGGCAGGCGCACGAGGCAAGCGCTCCCATGCCAATCTGCTCCATACGGCGATGGATGTGGCGCAGCTGTGGGGCCGCCACCATGGAAAGCTCCATGCCAGGGAACTTTGCGAGTATCTCACGCACTTTCTCGGCCGCTTGGTTTTCTACGCCGCCTTCTGCAGCAACCAAGACGACGACGCGCCCTAAGCCCTTGACGCGCGTAAGCGAATCCAGGCAACGGGCAAGATTGCCGGGCTTGTCGATGGGTGTTGCGTAGTCAAAGGCCGCAGACGCAGCAGCGTTTGTAGAGCCGCGGCGCGAGCACCAGTACGTGGGGATGACGATAACGGGGTTCAAGCTCATAGAGACGTGCTTTCTCTTTTAGATTGACGTTTTCGTGCTAGAGCAGATTACCACCTGCCCGCGACATGAGCGCGCGGCTTCACATGATGAGCAAA
>CAYQLX010000090.1:0-1584 GCA_964418305.1 uncultured Coriobacteriaceae bacterium
GCTAAAGACCGGGATGGCGATAGCCACCAGCACGGCGATGATAGCCACGACGATGAGCAGCTCGGCCAGGGTAAAGCCCTCGCGCTCTGCGCGGATGCGCTTGATCATATCCTTCATACTCAATCTCCTTACATCATCCCCTATCCAAGGGGCTCTCGCACCGGAATGGCCCGGCGCTTCCTTCAAAACGAGCTTCTAGACACTTGCGCACCCAGAAATCGCGGTAATTCTACCACCATATGTGCCGCTTGTTGCTCGACATGAGTGCGCAATCAAGCAAGATGCTCGATAAATGCCCGAAAAAACAGCGCTTCTAGCGCAATACGGGGCCGGCAGCTGCACAGGCAGTGCCGGCCCCGCTGCAGCATCAAGCTGCTTGTAGCTTACTTAAGCGTTGCGGATGTCGTCGGCGTTGACGCCAAAGGCATCGCCGCGGGCCTCGGCCTGCTCATGCAGGGACTGAGCAGCGGTAGCGACGCCACCGTGCCACTCGCCAAAGCCGTGGGTGATTTCATCCATCCACTCTTCGACCTCGGCCTCATCCTTAGAGGGCTTGTAGTCGTCCAAGAAGCCTGCGACCTCGAGCTCGTCCCAGCGCTCGCGGATGGAAGCCCAGAAGTCGTCCTCGTTGCCATGGCTGTAGAGGTAGTTCTTGGCCAGGCCCTTCTCAATCTCGGGGTAGGTGCCAACGGTGTAGCCCTTCTCGATGGCCATCTCTACGGCAGCCTCGACGTCCTCGTTGAGGATGTCGACAGCCTTGGCCATAGCCAAAGCCAGCTTGTCGCCGGACTCGGGGTACTTCTCAAGGGTGTTGGCGTTGATGCCGATGAAGCAGCAGTAGTAATCGGAGAGCTCCTGCGCAGAGATGAAGAAGAACTTAGCGCCCTTGGTCTCCTTGACCTGCGGGTACAGCGTGGAGTCGATGCCGATGATGGCGTCTACCTCGCCGTCCTTGAGGGCCTGCAGCAGCAGGGAGCCGTCGTAGACAACCCAGTTGATCTTGGAGGGGTCGCCGCCCTGGCGAGCGCACAGAGCGTTGGACTCGACGTAGGAGGGGCCAGACATTCCCGTGCAGCCAACCTTCTTGCCCTCAAGGTCCTTGCAGTTGTCGATGCCGTTACCCTCGAGCGTGATGCCGGACCAGCAGCCCGTGTGCATCGTGTCGATAATCTTGAGCGGCGTACCGGTGAGGTAAGACATGAAGAAGCCAGGCGTGGACAGGAAGAAGTCGATTTCATCGTTGGCCAAAAGCTCGGAGGTATCGGCCGAGATGGTGACGATGTTGGCGTCGATGCCGGCCTCGGAGAAGGTGTCGTTCTCGATGGCGACGTAGACGGCCAGCTCGCAGCAATTGCCGCCCCAGTAGCCAATGGTCATCGGGATCTTCTCGTCGGTGTTAACCGACGTCGTGCTCTCTGTCTCCTCGGAGCTGGAGCTCTCACCGCAAGCGGTAAGGGCAGCGCCAGCCGCGACGACGCCACCAGCAGCGGCAGCCGTCTTGATGAAGGAGCGCCTTGAAACGTTTTTCATGCGATTCCCTTCCTTTCTTTTTTCTTCCCTTGCTTGGCATGTACCAAGCAAAGC
>CAYQLX010000090.1:1684-4649 GCA_964418305.1 uncultured Coriobacteriaceae bacterium
GGCCCGCTGGGGTTACCAGCGTGCCAATCCCTTCTGCCAACGCAGCAACCAGTTGCGGAACCCGAACATGATCGCAGTCATGGTAGAGAAGATGACAATCATCACGCCGATGATGGCAAAGACCTCGCCGTAGTTGGCAAGGACGCGAATGTACTGAATCCTGAACATCAGACCCTCGGTCGCGCCACAGAGCTCGGTCGCCGACATCGCGCCAAAGGAGTGCGAGAACGCCATGAAGAGCGCGTTGGCGATGGCCGGGATGGAGTTGGGCAGCATTACGTGGAAGACGATTTTCATCTTGGAGGCGCCCAGAGTCTCTGCGCGCTCTATAAGCTTGACGTCGATGTTCTTGATGGCGCTGCCGATCATGAGCGTAAGCGGGAACCAGCTGGCCAGCACAACAGCGCTTAACGCGGCGGCCGTACTGGAATGGAAGATGATGAAGAAGATGGGCATCCAGATAAGCGCCGGCACCGGGCCGATGATCTTGAGCAGCGGGTTAACCCAATAATCAAAGAGCCTGATGCAGCCGCAGGCAATGCCTGAGAAAACACCCATGGTAATGCCGATGATAAGGCCGGCAAAGAGGATGCGCATGGACGCCAGAGCATCGGTAAAGATGACGTCGGCGTTGGCGATGAGCTCGTGCATGATGCGATCGGGCGATGGGATGAAGGGCATCTTGAGCGTACCCGTCTTGAGCGTGAGGTAATCCTGCAGCGCAAAGAAGCAGAACAGCGCGCAAATCAGCCACGGGAAGCGCAGGAAGCGATCGCGTATAGGCCTAATAAAGATGCACAGGATATAGATGACGGCATAGACGCCAGCGCACACGGCAAGCGTGGGCAGCCAAGTCTTGGGATGGTAAGCCGCCGGATGCACGTTAGGCAGAGCCACGTGCTCTATCGCCGCGATGGCGATGCCCAAGAAGGGCGCCAACAACATGAGCGCCTCTTTGGGCTTAATCAGGCTAAAGAAGGGCTTTTTGGCCTTAGGGGTGTACTTGGCCGCCTCTTCCTTCTCGAGCTCCTGTTTTATGGTGTCGTTGCCAGTCAAAGCGCACTGCTCCTAATCGAACTCGAGCATGTCCATGATGGCATGGCGCTTCTCGATGAACTCGGCAGAGATGCGATCGCGCGGGTGGGGCATGTCGATGACGACCTCGCCTACGTTGGTGCCCGGTCGCGGGCTGAGCACGACGACGCGATCGGCCATGTAAACGGCCTCTTCAATATCATGGGTGACCATGAGAATGATGGGCTTGAAACGATCGCGCATAGCCAAAATCTCATCCTGAATGATGGCGCGCGTAAAGGCGTCCAGTGCAGACAACGGCTCGTCCAGCAAAATGATGCCGGGGTCTTGCACAAGCGTCTGAGCGATGGCCACGCGTGCAGCCATGCCGCCGGATATCTGGTGCGGGTAAGACTTCTCAAAACCCGTGAGGCCCATGAGGTCGATCATCTCTTGGACGCGGTGCTTCTCTTGCTTGTAGACGCCGCGGGCCTTAAGGCCAAAGGCGATGTTCTTTTCTACCGTGAGCCACGGATAGAGGTTTGTCTCTTGGAAGACGAAGCCGCGGTTGTACAACGGGCCCTTGACCTCTTCCCCACCGTAGGTGATGGAGCCGCCCTGAGCCTCGTCCAAACCGGCGACTAGGCGCAAGAAGGTAGACTTGCCGCAACCAGACGGACCAATGAGAGCGATGAGCTCTCCGTGTGAGGCCTCGAGGTTAAAGTCATGCAGCGCTAGAAGCTCTCCGCGATCTGAATCCTCGAAGACGCGACGCACGTCATGCGCAATCAGCTTCTTGTCTTGCTCTACCACTGCACGACCTCCTTAGACCAGGCCATGAAGTGGCGCTGAACGATGAACAATATGGTGATAAGAACGAACGCCATGATGATGAACAGGATGGCGACGGAGTAGACGACGTCGTAGGCCATGAAGTTCTGGCCCCAGCCGATACGGAAGCCCAAGCCGCCCTGGACACCCAAGCGCTCTGCCGTAACAAGCGACGTGAGCGAGAAGCAGCAGGCCATGAACAAGCCAGTAAATATAGACGGCAAAGCCGCCGGGTAGACCACATGGCGGATGATGTACCAGTTGGACGCCCCCAGCGTCTGCGCACGCTCTATGCTGGCGCGGCTCACGCTGCGGATGCCGCCGGCCAAGTTAACCGATAGCGGAAACCACGTGGTAGACGCAATGATGACCAGCGCCGCTATGTGGTTTGACGGAGCGAGCACCAAGGCAACGGTGCACCAGGCAACGCCGGGCACCGGGCCGATAATCTTGATGATGGGGTTGAGCCAGTAGTTGCAGTGCTTGGAATAACCCATAGCGCTGCCCCACAAAAAACCCAGCACGCCGCCCAAGAAAATACCCTGCAAATACAGCGTGACCGAGTTGAAGGTGTCCTCCATCGTGCGGTCCCAGTTGCCAAAGACGTAGGCAACCATCGAGTCAAACGACGGGAAGTACGGCAAGGTCAAATACCCGGTCTTGACTGTGCAGAGGTTGTAGATACCGCTGGCTAGGTAGATGAAGGTGATGAGGCCCCACCATTTGACAAAGTGGCGCCTAAAGTACTCAAACCAAATGGAGCAAACCACGAAGGCCAAATAAACCACGCTGGATACGCGAATGAAGATGGGGTACCAATACGAGCTGTAGTCTTCTGGATACACGTCTGCGCAAGCGCCGTCTATGATCATCATGACGACCATGATCACAAACGGGACGAGCATCTTTGCCACCTCTTTGGGCGTTGCCAAAGAGAACTTGCTAAAGAACTTCTCTGTGATCGTGTTAGCTTTCATCGTCCCCTAATTTTCCAAGTATGCAGCCGCATCCCTCTCTGTGGCTAGCGGTAGATAAGTGTATAGCAACTATATGCACTTGTCCAATACCGGATTGATGCACTTTAGGGACGGATGCAGCGATTATCTGGGGAGCGGCAAGG
>CAYQLX010000090.1:4749-6504 GCA_964418305.1 uncultured Coriobacteriaceae bacterium
CTTACTCGCCGTGCTGGGAGTCGATGAGCTTCTGCTTGCCTGCGCACCAAGCGGTAAGGTGCTTCATCAGCACGTCTTCATCGACAGGCACGACCTCCCACTGGGTAAAGTCGCTGGCGAGCACAAAGCGCACATCGCCGCCGCGGTTCTTCTTGTCGCCCTTCATAATCTTGAAAAGGCGCTCTGGGTCGGCCGTCCAAGGCAGCTGCTGCAGGCCCATCTTGTCGAGCAAGGCGTCTTGCTTTTTGACAAAATCCAGGCTGGCATCCGATACCTCTGTAGCAAGGCGAGCGGCAAAGCGCATACCCTCGGCAACTGCACGTCCGTGGCCAATGGTGCCGTAACCGGCAGCCGTCTCTATGGCGTGGGCCAGCGTGTGGCCGTAGTTGAGGCACTCACGCAGGCCGGATTCGTTGGCGTCTTTGGCAACGACGCTGGCCTTGAACTCGGCTGTCATGGCAACGCACTCCTCGAGAAGGACGTCGTCGTGCTCCATGAGCCCGGCTGCGTTATCGCGCAGCCACTCGTAGAAGCTGCGGCGCGGCGCCACGACGGAGCTTTTGACTACCTCGGCAAAGCCGTTGGCCCAATCCTCGTCCTCGAGCGTCTTGAGCACGCGGATGTCGCTACAGATATAGATAGGCTGGTGGAACGCGCCCACGAGGTTTTTGCCGCAGGGCAAATCGATGGCCGTCTTGCCGCCGATGCTCGCGTCCACCATGGCGAGCAAGGTCGTGGGCACTTGCACAAAGTCGATACCGCGCATGTACGTGGCCGCGCAAAAACCGGCGAGGTCTCCCACCACGCCGCCGCCGCAGGCGACCACGATGTCGTTGCGGCAAAAGCCGTACTGGGCGAGCATCTCCCAAATCTCTGTTGCGAGGCTGATGTCCTTGGACTCCTCCCCCGGCGGGACGAGTAAATCGAACACCTGATAGCCGGCCTCTTCCAGGCGGCGCTTAACGAGCTTGGCATAGGTGGGACCCACGTTCTCGTCGCTGATGACGACGGCCTTGTGGAAGTCCTTAATTTGCGACAGAGTGTCGCCTAAGTTGGCCATAGCCCCCTTGCCCACGCAGATGTCGTAGCCGCCGCCATTGGCAAAGCGGACGGGGATGATGCGGTTGTTGCTCATAGCAAGCCTCTTCTCCTGAGCGCCCTTATAACCTGCTGGACGTTGGCGCCGACGCTTTTTCCAGAGGTGTTGATGGTTATGTCTGCCACGTCGCGATACAGCGGCAGACGCTCGTCGTAAATCTCGCGCACGGGGCGCGTGCCGTTGAGCATGGGGCGCGTGGACGGATCGCTTATACGGCCGACGGCCTCGTTGCACGGCACCTTGAGATAGACGACCGTGCCCAGTGCCTTGACGATGGCGCGGTTGACAGCGCTGCCGCAGATGCCGCCGCCGCAGCTGATGATGCTCTTCTCCTCAAAGGCTAGGCTGGCCAGCGTCATCGTCTCGATGCGACGGAAGCCGGCCTCCCCTTCTTCTTCGAAGATCTGATTGATGCTGCGACCTTCGCGTTTGACGATGAACTTGTCGATGTCAATGAGCGGCAGGCCGCAGCGTTTATGCAGCACGCGGCTCACGCTGCTCTTGCCGCAGCCCATGAATCCCACGAAGAGGATGTGCTCGCCCTTGTTGCAAACGGCCGGCTCGCGGCGCTTGTTGCCGTTGCCGCTGTTGCTGTGCGGGCGATTGGCGGCGCGGCGCTGCTGCTGTTTGCTGTCGCTGGCGCCGTTGCGTTGCTG
>CAYQLX010000091.1:0-6481 GCA_964418305.1 uncultured Coriobacteriaceae bacterium
GCGGCAGATATCGCCAAGGGCATCCCCGGCGCGCGCGAGCGCGACAACGCCATGGCCGATGCTCGCCATGCATTTGATTGGGACGGCATGTTTGAGCTGGCCATCGACGGCGACACCGCCCGCAGCATCCTCGAGAGCGCGCCTCCTACCGAGGAAGGCACTTGCACTATGTGCGGCAAGATGTGCGCCGTCAAAACAGTCAACGACGCCCTGGCAGAAATCCCCGGCAACTACATCTAAGGGAGCACCTGTCTGCCCTCTCTCTGTCATTCTGAGCGAAGGCCCCGGTAGGGGCCGTAGTCGAAGAATCTAGCCGCAGCTCAATGTGGCCCGCATGTAGATGTTTCGACTCCGCGCTTCGCGCTTCGCTCAACATGACACTGGAAGGGACGGCCCTTAGCAGGGGCATTCGCTAAAAACAGCTAAGTGCAAAAAACACCGCCTTCTTAAGAAGGGAGCTTTATGAAACCTCAAGTGGACTACACGCTCTATCTTGTTACCGACCAAGACCTCATGAGCACACGCACACTCGAGGAGGCCGTCGAGGCTGCGTGTAAAGGCGGCGTGACGTTGGTGCAAATTCGCGAAAAGCATGCTAGCGACAGTGACTTCTTAGACGTTGCGCGCCGCTGCAAGGTTGTGACTGACGCTTACGGCGTCGGACTCATCATCAACGACAACCCGCAGGTGGCAGCTGCCGTCGGTGCCATGGGCGTGCATGTGGGTCAAGACGACACGCCCGTACCTGAGGTGCGCCGCATCGTGGGCCCAGACGCCATCATCGGCGTGAGCGCTCACAACGTTGAAGAAGCCCTCAAGGCGCGGCAAGAAGGTGCCGATTACCTAGGCATAGGCGGCATTACGCCTACGGCCACCAAGCCCGAGGCTGCGGCTTTGAGCTTTGATGAGCTCGACGCCATCATGGCCGCGTTTGAAGGGCCGTGCGTGGCCATTGGTGGCGTCAATGCCAAGACAATCCCCGCGTGTAAGGAGCATCCATTTGCCGGCTACGCCGTAGTGAGTGCCATCATCGCCCAACCCGATATAGAGCAGGCGGCAAGCGATTTGCTTGCCTTGATCAAGAGCTAAACGTTAAGGAGACAGGCGATGGATATCGCAAATAAAGAACAGGAGCTGCGCGCCAAGCTTGAGGATTGCGTCGCAACTGTGAAGGCGACCAACCCCATGGCGCCCAGCATTACGAACTTTGTCACTGTGGACTTTGTCGCCAATGCGCAGTTGGCCGTAGGGGGTAGCGCCGCCATGATTTACATGCCCGATGAGGGTGTGCAGCTTGCGGCAGGGCAAGCGATGTATCTCAACATGGGAACGCTCATGCCTGTCTATGAACAGACGGTGCCTGCCACTATGACGGCGCTTCATGAGGCCGGCACGCCTTGGGTCGTCGACCCAGTGGGCCTGGGGATTGGCAGCCTGCGCACCAAGCTGCTGCAACACTGCAAGGACTGCAAGCCCACCGTCATCCGCTGCAACGCGAGCGAGGCCATCGCGCTTGCAGACCTTTGGGGTCTTGAGGCTGCCGCCGCCGACGGTGTGCGCGGCGTGGACTCCACAGACAGCGTGCGCAGCGCACGCGCAGCAGCTGTGGCGTTGGCGCGTCATACAGGCGGCGCGGTGGCGGTGAGCGGCCCGGAAGACATGGTTACCGATGGCACGGTCGTGGCCTATGTACAAGGTGGCAGCGAGTTCATGCCCCTTGTCACCGGTTGTGGCTGTAGTTTGGGCGGCGTTATGGCAGTTTATGCCGCCTGCACAGACCCGATTACCGCGGCACTGGCAGGAACAATCGCCTTTGACTTGGCCGGCATGGACGCAGAATGCGACGCTCATGGCCCCGCGAGCTTTAAAGTCGCGTTCATCGACGCACTCTACAACGCACAACCCGCAGATATCGCCGCTTTCCCCTTTGTCGTAGAGGAGGCTTAAGAGCTATGAACGTCTTGGTTGCCGTTGCCATCGCGCCCTTTGGGCAGGGGGAGGAGCTCTCCCAATACGTGGCCGATTGTGTGCGCATCATCCGCGAAAGCGGCCTCAAGAACCGCACGTACTCCATGTTCACCGAGGTCGAAGGCGAGTGGGACGAGGTCATGGACGTCGTCAAGCGTGCCACGATGGCCTTGGCAAGCCGCGGCATACGCACAGAGGTCGTTTTGAAGGCGGATGTCAGGCCGGGATTTAGCGATATGATGAACGGAAAGCTCGAACGTTTGGAGGAGAAGCTCGATGACTAAGAAAGCCCATATCGTTTGCGGAGGCCCCGTCTGCGAGAACAGCAAGGATAAATTTGGTTTTGAGACAGAGCCCGACGATATCGTAATCGCCGCGGACTCCGGCTACGCGTCCTGCCTTGAAGCAGGCGTCGAGCCAGATCTTCTGGTTGCAGATTTTGACTCGCTCGAGGGCGGTAGGCCTGATAACCCCGTCTGCCCTGTGATTGAACTTCCTTGTAAGAAGGATGACACCGATCTTGCAGCTTGCCTCAAAGAGGGTCTGGAGCGCGGGTATCGCTCCTTTAACATCCGCCGTGCCCTGGGCGGCGACACAGGCCACAGCATTGCTGCCATTCGCTGCTTGGGATGGCTGCGCGAGCAAGGCGCGCACGGCAAGGTGTGCGGCTGCTGCCAGTCTGCTGCCATCATTACCCCGCAAGACGGATTGGTTGAGCTGGGCCAGATTGCCCCGGGCTGTCTTGTTAGTCATCCACAGCTTGAGTTACCCGTGGGTACGCGCGTGAGCGTCTTTGCCTATGCGGGTGATGCCAGCGGTGTGTGCGAGCAGGATATGGAGTGGGAGCTTAACGACGCAACAATTGCCGCTGACGACCACTTTGGCGTGAGCAACACCGTGGCAGGTGCACATCCGGCAGTGAGCGTGGCGCAAGGTAGGCTGCTCGTTGTCATCGGCTAACGCGCATCGCCTTGCTAGGCCTTGAGGTGTGCGTGTGCCTTAATGACGCGTTAACAGCCGTGTGCTTGGATACACATGCGCGGTTTGAGAAACTGCCCGCCTTAGGCTATTGTCATATCACTGCACCAAACGTACCCCAAACGCATTAGAAACAGGTGCCCTATGTCAACACTCGTTACCCGCAACCCGCTTAAAAGCGCCTTGGGCGCTGCTGCTCTGCTTCTTGCCGCCTTGCTTTTGTCCACACTGCTCCAGCCCGCATGCGCCTATGCAACGCGGGACCTGGGGCAGTTGTGCGCTAAGTACGAAAGCGGCAATGATCCAGCCGAGGTAGACCCTAACAGCGCCTACGGCGCCTACCAGATGAGCCCGGGCAACGCCTATACCTTTGCCAAGGAGCTCAAAGCAGGAGACCTCAAGACGTCGTCTAAAGAGCAGACAGAAACGCATGCTGCATGGGGCAAGGCGCTTGTTGCTGCCTACAACAACGACGGCAAGGTAACTGGGACTAAGTTCGACAAAGCTTGGAAGAAGTGTGCAAAGCAAGACAGTGAGCTCTTCTTTACGGCGCAGTACAACTACTGCAAGAAGCACTACTACAACGAGGCGCTTAAGTACATCAACATCGCCGTGCCAGAGCTCGACGTAAGCAAGTACACTGCGGCGCTCAAAAACGCTATATTCTCGGCCGCTATCCAGCATGGGCCTTATGGCTGCGTCTACTACATCCTTGAGCCGGCGCTAAAAAAGGTCGGCGGTTTTAGCGAGGGTATGGCAGAAAGCGTTCTCATCGACCAGATGTACTACGAGCGCTCGCGCGTGCAAAGTAAGGCCCCCGCCGATGGTGCCACGCAGATATCCACCAGCAGTGCCGCCGCCAAGTCTTACGGCATAGCGGGCAAGTATATGTCGCATTTCTACTCGTGCTCATCTGCGGTGCAGGTGTCTGTTTACAACCGCTTGCATAATAAGGAACGCCAAGACGCGCAAACGCTGCTCGTCAAGAAGGGCGTTACCTGCAAGCACACAAAGGTTAAGGGTGGCAAGGCTGTCTACTTGGATGTGACTGATGCTGCGCATACCGTCAAGACGACCAAGAAGACCTGCGCCTCATGCGGTGCGGTGCTTTGCGGCGCCCTCAAGAAGAGCAACGTTGCTCACAGCTTTGCCTACGATGGCGCCAAGTGGCAGTGTGTCTGTGGACAGGCTGTCGTGGTGCACACGGTAAAGCGCTTCTATGTTGCTGCAAAGAAGACGCAAGTACTCGCCAAGGCAAAAGACGGTGCAAAGAGTGTCGCCGTGATGACGAAGGGTGGCGTCTACAAACCCTCCAAGGTGACCTTGGCGTCCGACGGCTTTTACTGGGGAAAGTTCTCCATCTCAGATACGACCGGCTACGTCAAGATGTCGCTTCTAAAGGCGCACGGCACCGGCAGCGCTAAAAGCCACGAGTTCGTCAACGACACTTGCTCGCTGTGTGGTGTGAGCCGCAAGCTTGCAGGCGGCGTGAAGGCTGGCACCTTTAAGTTGTCGAGCAAAGCGACGCTTACCAAGGCCGCCTACGGCGCGTCCAAAAAGCTTGCAAAGATTGCCGCGGGCAAGAGCGTCACTGTCTCAAAGCTCGTGGTCAACGCTTACGGCGACTACTATGCCAAAGCAAGTTACGGCGACAAGAGCGGCTATATCCCCATCACTGCGTTGGGCTAGCTGTCGCATGGCAGCATTCGGCGCTGCTTTCGCGGCTGTTTTTTGGGATTCGCCTGTGATTTTTCTTGCATGACGGGCAAAACGCGCATACACTAGTACGGCTTGTGTTAAATCAAGTACCCGATCAGCACACAGGAAAGGGGAGCCTTCCCGCCAGTGGCCGCACACGCGGTTGCGGGATGCAAGGCTGTGATCCGGACCAAGGAACAACGAATGAAGGAGGTATGGACCATGGCAACAACCGTGTCCATCAAAACCCTGCTGGAGGCCGGCGTTCACTTCGGCCACCAGACCCGCCGCTGGAACCCCAAGATGAAGCCTTACATCTTTGGAGAGCGCAACGGCATCTACATCCTCGACCTCAACAAGACTCTGTACGCCGTCGATGACGCGTACACGTTCTTGAGCAACCTGGCTGCCAGGGGCAAGAAGGTGCTCTTCGTCGGCACCAAGAAGCAGGCCCAAGAGCCCGTCAAGGTCCAGGCCGAGCGCTGCGGCATGCCCTATGTCAACTACCGCTGGATGGGCGGCATGCTCACCAACTTCCAGACCATCCGCACTCGCGTGCGCCGCATGGAAGAGATTGAGCAGGAGATCGCCAACGGCATCATGGACAAGCGCCCCAAGAAGGAGCAGGCTGTCATGAAGAAGGAGCTCGCTAAGCTCCAGGCCGCACTGGGCGGCATCCGCGAGATGGGCGATCTGCCCGCCGCTTTGTTCGTCGTCGACACCAAGCACGAGGAGAACGCCATCAAGGAGGCCAAGCGCCTGCACATCCCCGTCATCGGCTTGATCGACACCAACGCAGACCCCGATGAGGTCCAGATTGGTATCCCCGCAAACGACGACGCCATCCGCTCCGTCAACCTGCTGTGCACTGTCGCCGCTGATGCAATCGTTGCTGGTTGTGGCGCAGATGTCACAGAGGCCGAGATGACCGCCGCTACTGCAGAGGCTGCTGCTGAGGAGCCTGCAGAGAAGACCGCTACCGAGACTACCGAGGAGGCTGCAGAGTAATGGCAAACGTAACAGCTGCAATGGTCAAAGAGCTGCGCGAGTCCACCGGCGCCGGCATGATGGAGTGCAAGAAGGCACTCGTCGAGGCCGACGGTAACCTGGACGCCGCTGCAGATATCCTGCGTACCCGTGGTCTGGCTGCTGCTGCCAAGAAGGCCGGCCGCGCCACCAACGAAGGTCGTGTCGTCGCCAAGGTTTGCAACACCTGCGGCGGTGCTACCGTCGTCGAGGTCAACTGCGAGACCGACTTTGTTGCCATCAACGACAAGTTTGGCGAGTACTGCGATAAGTTCGCCACTGCGGTCATCAAGAACAACCCCGCAGATGTCGATGCTCTCAAGGAGAGCGAGCTCGACGGTACTAAGGTCGCAGACATCGTCACCGACGCCATCCATGTCATCGGTGAGAACATCCAGATTGCTCGCTTTGCCCGCGTGGACATCCCTGCTAAGGGCGGTGTGGTTGCCTACAACCACATGAACAACAAGATCGGCGTGCTCGTTTCCTTCGAGTGCGGCAAGGCAGAGACCGCCGCATCCGATGCCTTCCAGGTTATGGGCCGCGACGTTGCCATGCAGGTTGCCGCTACCAACCCCGTCTCCTTGGATCAGGATTCCGTCCCGACAGAGGTTGCCGAGCATGAGATGAGCATCTACAAGGCTCAGGCTGCCGAGTCCGGCAAGCCCGAGAACATCCAGGAGAAGATTGCCACCGGCCGTATGCAGAAGTTCTACAAGGAGAATTGCCTCGTTGCTCAGGACTTCGTCAAGGATCCGGACAAGACTGTCGAGCAGTACGTTGCCGGCGTTGCCAAGGAGCTTGGCGACAC
>CAYQLX010000092.1:0-6413 GCA_964418305.1 uncultured Coriobacteriaceae bacterium
GCATGGGTGATGCAAAGCAGCGGATAAGCTCCTGACCTGCGGCGATGCTACCACGCGAGGCTTCAGCGTATTTCAAACTCCTCGTTGCAGCAACGTTCTTGCACGCAAAAGCTGGCCCTGTGCTAGGGTTGAGGGGCCGCGCGTTCTGCCGGGGCCTGCACGTATGCCGCATGAGCCGTGTACAAAGGCACACAGAGCAGCGCGAGCAAAGCAACAACATAAGCACGAAAGAGGATTGATACCCATGGCTAGCACGGCCATAGATATGTCCAAGCACTTCCGCACGTCCGACCTGATCAAGTACACACTGCCAGCCATGGCCATGATGCTCTTTACGAGCATTTACTCCATCGTAGACGGCTTCTTCATCTCTAACTTTGCCGGCAAGACGGCCTTTGCCGCTGTTAACCTCATCATGCCCTTCATCGTGATCTTGAGTGCCTTTGGGTTCATGATTGGAAGCGGCGGTGCGGCGCTCGTGGGCCATGCGCGTGGCGCTGGCAACGACAAGCGCGCAAATGACATCTTCAGCAGTATCACTGTTTTTGCCTTCCTGCTGGGCATTGTCATGGCCTTCTTGGGCTTAGTACTCATGGAGCCTGTCGCGCGTCTCTTTGGCGCGGACGACTCCATGCTGGCCGATTGTGTCCTTTACGGCCGCGTAAGCATGGCGAGCTTACCCTTCTACATCCTGCAGTTCGCCTTCCAGCCACTGTTCTCGACTGCTGGCAAGCCCAAGTTTGGCCTTGCTATCACGGCAGCAGCAGGCATCACCAACATCGTGCTCGACTTTATCTTGGTGGGTGTTGTGGGCATGGGCGTTTTGGGCGCGGTGCTTGCTACCGTTATCGCAGAATACGTGGGCGGAGTAGCGTCACTCATCTACTTCTTGAGCCCTAACAGTAGCTTCTTGCGCCTGCATAAGCCAAAGCTCGAATGGGGCGTCATAGGTAGGGCCTGCATAAATGGCAGCTCTCAGATGATGAACGAAGTGGCCATGTCGCTGGTGAGCATCCTGTACAACTGGCAGCTTATGCGCTTGATGGGTCAAGATGGCGTGAGCGCTTACGGCGTCATTATGTACGTGAGCATGATCTTTGGCGCACTGCTTATGGGCTACTGCATGGGTAGCGCCCCGCTCATGAGCTACCAACACGGCGCCAATAACGACGTCGAGAAGAGAAGTCTGCTCAAACATGGCTTGTGGCTCATGGTCGGCGGTGGCGTGGCTGCGTGTTTGCTGGCGCATCTCTTTGCCGCACCCATCGCCCAGACCTTTACCGGATACGACCAGGAGCTCTACCAGCTCACCGTTCATGCCTTCAAGATCTACTCCATTGCCTTTGTGTTCATGGGTGTGAGTATCTTTGGGTCGTCGCTTTTTACGGCTTTAGGAAACGGCTTCATAAGCGCGCTCATCAGCTTCATGCGCTCGTTGGTCTTTGAATGCGGCGCCGTGCTTTTGCTGCCCATGTTGATCGGGGGAGACGGCATTTGGTCCTCTGTCATCGTGGCAGAACTCGCATCCGTTGCCCTTACCGTAATCTGCATCGTTACACTGGGCAAGTTCTACGGCTTGCGCAAGCAACCTGCTGGCAAGGCAGGACGTGCTTGATAGAGGCGCTCTACATCCACATCCCGTTTTGCGCGAGCCGCTGCGCTTATTGCGACTTTTCCACGGCCGCTTGCGCAGATGATGCCGTCATGGACGCATATGTGGAGGCGCTCTCTTTGCAGCTCAGGCGCGCGGCAAAGGCCGGCTTACTGGGCGGTGTGCGCACAATCTATATAGGTGGCGGCACTCCCACTCACCTAGGGTCGCGCCGTCTCAACTCGCTTGCCTACATGGTGTCGCTTTCCGTCAATCTTGAAAACGTTGACGAGTTTACTGTCGAGGCCAATCCAGAGAGCCTGGACGCGCGCATGGTCAAGGATCTTTTTGCTTTGGGCGTGAATCGCATGAGCATAGGCGTGCAGAGCTTTGACGACGATGTCCTGCGCGCCTTTGGGCGTCCGCACACGGCAGCGGATGCGCTAAAGGCGATTGCTGCTGCGAAAGAGCGTGATATGCGCGTGAGCGTGGATTTGATCTGCGGCGCCCCGTGCCAGACGCCTAAGAGCTGGCGCGACTCCGTTGAGCGCGCCGTTGCCAGCGGGGTGGACCACGTGAGCATCTACCCGTTGACGGTTGAGGAGGGCACGCCGCTTGCTGCGCGCGTCGAGCAGGGGCTGTGGGATGGCCCCGATGAGGATGCACAGGCGCAGATGATGGAGGAAGCCCAAGACATCCTTGCGCAAGCCGGCTTTGCGCGCTACGAGGTGGCGAGCTATGCCAAACCGGGATGCGAGTCAAAGCACAACACAGCGTATTGGACGGGTGCGAGCTACCTAGGCTTAGGCGCTGCTGCGGCGAGCATGATGACGCCGGCGCAATGGGAGGCGTGCGTACAAGCCGGCGTTTTTGGGGACGCACTCGATAGTGCTGACGCTGCAGCTGTTGCGACGGCACAGCCCGACGGGCGCATACGCATCCAAGCGGCTTTTGATACGCAAGGTTTTAGTCGCAGCATGGGGCGTCCCCAGTGGACGTCCGATGTCATGGATGCGCGCCAAGCGCTACTTGAGGACGTGATGCTTGCCTTCAGACGCAGCGCTGGCCTTTCGCCCGAGCTGGCACGCCGTGCGTCAAACGTAGTGCCGCAGTTGCCCGCTACCCTGGCCGCGCTTGAGGAAGACGGGCTCATAACTGCAGATGGCAGCGGGGGGTATAAGCCTACGCAACGCGGCTGGCTTATGGGCAACTGCATCTTTGGGGCTGTCTGGGCTCTAGCTTGAAGCGCGGTGACGCGATACGGCATTGTGACCAGCATCGTGGGGCTGAATAAATTCAGCCCCTACGCACGTTGACCTGCGAGCGTCAGGGACTCGCAATATACTGCGACCTGCCGTACGTAGAGGTCGAACTTGTTCGACCTCACGGTGCTGCAACGAAAGACGCTGCGATACGGCGTCTGTATGCGCAAAATTCAGCGACTTCGCTTGTTAGTCAGGTCGTTTCTTAATAGACTGGCAAAGTTTGACTGCTGTAATCAGCAAACGATGAAGGATACGCGCGCATGCCCTTAAACGCATGCGCTGTGCTT
Organism: uncultured Coriobacteriaceae bacterium; assembly: GCA_964418305.1. Classification (GTDB taxonomy): domain Bacteria; phylum Actinomycetota; class Coriobacteriia; order Coriobacteriales; family QAMH01; genus W2P13-069. Next base: position 3,144 of record CAYQLX010000092.1, read on the forward strand.
TGACTTCTGCCAAGTGTCTTACCTTCGCAACTGCCGCGCTTACGCTTTGCGTTCGCTCGGTTTAGCGGTCTGCGTTTGCAGGCAAGGCACCCAAGGTGGATGTTCGCAAAAATTTGGATGAGGAGATTTGTATGTCTAAGGGCCTTAAGGCAAAGATCGCTGCGTGCTTGGTGATCGTCGTGGCCGGATTGGCTGTCATGGGAGCTGTCGTGTGCACTATGCAGGACAGCATATTGGTGGACGGGTTCAAGGAGGAGATGACCCAAGAGCTCTCTAGCCTGCCCGATTCTCTCGAGCAAGCGGCGCAAGACGAGCAGGAGGACACCGCAGCCTACGACGAGCTCTATCAATCCAAAGCCCAAAGCGTGGCCTTCATGGCGCACAACAACGCCGGGTTTGCGGCCACCAACGCCAAGATGTCGCAGCTCAAGGAGCTCTTGGACGTGGATAACGTGAGCGTGGTTACCAAAGCGGGTAGCGTTGTGGCTCAAGCACAAGATAGCAAGGTGAATTTTGCCGAGTCGAGCTTTGACACCCTGCGTGAGGTCTTTGACAGTGGCAAGGCGTCTGACGCAGTGTGCATAGACCTCGATGAGGAGAACCGCCATGAGCGCTACTATGCCGCCAAGCTCGACAGCACCACAATGGTGGTCGTCGAGCAAGACGGGACCGAGCTAGCAGACCAGGTGGAGCAAAGCGACTCGGACGCAAGCGTCTTGAGCGGCATCAGCGTGGGCAGCACCGGCTATATCTTTGCCGTATCCGCCACAGACCATATCGTGAATTATCATCCGGACTCCTCTTTGCAGGGTACTGACGCCTTGCAGGCAGGTTTGGACGAGACCAGCCTGCAAGACGGCAACTATGGCTGGATGGAGCTCAACGGCAATCGCCTTTATTGCGGCGTCGCACAGATAGGGGATAGCTACTACATAGCCGCCGTGCCAGAAAGCGATATCTCATCTGCGCGCGGCGTTACCGTTGCGGCGACGCTTGCGGCCTTTTTGGTGGTCATGCTCGCCGTCGTGCTCTATGGCATCTGTGTGCTGCGCGACGAGGAGCGCCGCCAGACGTCCCAAGACAACCTGACGCCCTTCGGACCCTTTGCTATCAACAAGAAGACGGCGCGTAAAGCCGCGGTCATGTCATTTGTGGGCTTTGTCGCCGTGGTCGTCATTGCGTTCTACATGCAAACACTCTTTGCTCTGTCTGCGCAATCGCTCACAAACAACCACCGCGCGCAGCAAGTGGCGCAAAGCATAGAGACCGCCCAGCAATCCGCCGACGACCTGCGCGAGCTCTACAGCGAGCGCTACCTTAATAAGGCGCAGGTGGCGGCTTATATCCTGGACGCCAATCCCAAGCTCGCTAACACGCGCGACCTGGGGCGCCTGGCAGATGTTCTGTGCATCCTCAACGTGCACGTCTTTGATGCCAACGGCCACCAAAAGGCATCCAATACCGGCATCAGCAACTTTACCTTGTCAAAGGACCCACAAAGCCAGTCCTACGAGTTCCGCAAGCTTTTGCAGGGTGCAGATCACGTGGTTCAAGACGCCCAGATAGAGGAGACGTCGGGCGAGTTGCGTCAGTACATAGGTATCGTGCTGCACGATAAAGACGGCGCATGCGACGGTTTTGTGCAGCTGGGCATGCGCCCCAGCCGCTTGGCCGATATGCTGCGTAACGTGGAGCTTGATCATGTCCTAGGCAACGTTCACACCGGCAGCGACGGCTTTGCCTTTGCGCTCAACGCCGCAGACGGCACTTTTGCCTACTATCCCGATGATAAGCTCACGGGCAAGACCGCCACAGACTGCGGTATGACCCAAGCCCAGGTCAAAGACGGCTTTAACGACTACCTCACCGTGGATGGCACGAGCTACTATGCAGCATCGGTGCAGCAGGGCGACTACCTCATCTACGTCGCGGGATCCGAAAGTGCGCTTATGCGCTCGCGCGGGCCCATTACGCTCGCCGTGGCCTTGGTGGGGCTCATCTGCCAGGTTCTTGTGTTCATGCTCGTCACTTTGGAGCGCCGACGCAGGCAAGACGCTCAAGCCGGGTCAGAGGCGGCATCGGGCGATCCCCGTATGTTTGACGTGACCACACCCGACGGCCGCACCATCAGCACAGAATCCGTGGGCAGCCGCTACAGCGGCGTGAGCCTTAAATGGCGCGACAAAACGCCCGAGCAGAAGGTGTCGGCCTTCCTTAAGGTCGTGGTCGCCTTGGCTGCCGTGGCTGTGTGCTTGGCTGTTGTGCTCAAAGACCAGGTCTTTGGGGCGGATTCCATCTTTACCTACATTATCTCGGGTGATTGGACGCGCGGCGTCAACATCTTTGCTATCACGGCGTCGATCATGTTCGCCTGCGTGGCGTTTACCGCCGCAGTGGTGCTCGAGCGCCTCTTGCGCCTTGCGGCAAGCGCTATGGGCTCGCGCGGTGAGACCGTCTGCCGTCTGGTGGCAAGCTTCATCAAATACGCCACCATCATCGGCATGCTTTACTACTGCCTGTCGCTTTTGGGAGTCGACACCACGACGCTTTTGGCCAGCGCCGGCATATTGTCCATCGCCATATCGTTTGGCGCTAAGGAGCTCGTAAGCGACATCTTAAGCGGCCTGTTCATCATCTTCGAGGGCGAGTTTCGCGTGGGCGACATCATAACGGTGGGCACGTGGACGGGCACCGTGGTGGAGATTGGCGTGCGCACGACCAAGGTCATGAACGGCTCGCAAAACATCAAGGTCATCCGCAATTCCAACGTGAGCGATATCGTCAACATGACCAAGAAGCTCAGCTACACGTGGGTTGATGTGGGCATCGAGTACAGCGAGTCACTCGAGCGCGTGGAAGCCATCTTGGCGCGCGAGCTGGACGGCTTTACGCAGACCATCCCCGCCATCGTGCGCGGGCCCTTCTACAAGGGTGTTGTGTCGCTGGGCGACAGTAGCGTCATCATCCGCATCATGGTCCAGTGCGCAGAAAAGGACCGTGGCCAGGTGGAGCGCGACCTCAACCGAGAGATCAAGCTGCTCTTTGACCGCTATAGCATCGGGATGCCCTTCCCGCAGATTGTGGTTAATCAGCCGCTCGAGCGCAAAGGTGCGACCGAGGATGAGCGCTTTGTGGCCGATATCTTTACCAGGGAGCAAGCGCTGGCATCGGCTGATATCGATGTGGACTCGCCCGAGGCGTAAGGGTTGGCACGATAGGCAACGCTGTAGGAACGCTTAGCAGCCGAGAGGCGCCTGACATTTGCTGCCG
>CAYQLX010000093.1:0-4089 GCA_964418305.1 uncultured Coriobacteriaceae bacterium
CCCATGCGAGCTGGAAAGACAAGAAGAGCTGCCATGTCTGGCAGCTCTTTGAATTCTATGGTGCGCGAGGTGGGATTCGAACCCACACGAGTCTCCTCAGAGGTTTTTGAGACCACCGCGTCTGCCGTTCCGCCACTCGCGCGTGCTTTGGCATTATGCCACAACTTATAAAGCAGCACACTATACAAAATGCTGAACGACATTATTCGACAAGTCAAGACTGGTACTCAACTAGCAGGGGTCTTATATTCAAATCGTGCTCATCCCTCGACTGGGTTTTAGCGATGGACCGATGTCGAAACGCAAGGGAGCTTCAGATTCCAAGTTCGGAAAGGGATCCCTCATTGCGCAGGGGAAGCTGGATGGCTTGGTGCGAGCACCCACCTATTTAGGTGGGTTCATCCTTGCCAGCGGGGGATGGCATGGGGGCCGGCACTTAAAAAAGCGCCGGCCCCCATGTTTATCAACGTCTTACAGCAAATCACTGCCGCAGCACAAAACCGCGCAGCTGCTCCAAAACCAACCTTAGTACTGGCTCGGATGCTTCTTGAAGAAGTCAAAGCGCGGTGGGAGCTCCTTGAGGTCAAACAGCCCGCTGTCGCGCTCTGCTGGCGTCGCCCAAAACGCCAAGGGCTCGAAGATGTGCTCCCATGAGAAGAAGCCGGCGTGCTCGCTCGTGCAGTCCGCGTAAGTCTCTATCGCCAGGTACTCGAAGATCTTCTCGGTGCCCTGCGGGACAATCGGGTGCATGAGCACCGTGGCACAGCGCAGCAGCCCAAAGGCATCGATAAGGAGCTGACGGTAGGCCTCATCGCCCAGCTCTTCTTCCTTTGCAGCGCATTCGCGGCTCACGGTCGTCCACATCTTGTTGGCATCGCGGATAAAGCCATCCATAAGGGCCATAACCGCATGGAACTCGAACCTGCTCATGAGCTGCTCGTATTCGAGCACGGTCTTCTTGCAAGACGCAGCGATATCGTCTGAGAGCTGCCCCAAGGGCGCCTTTCCGCCAAAATGCTTTTGCGCCGTGTAAAAGCAGCTGCGCGCCAAGCGGTTATAGATATTGGTAAGCAGCGCGCCTTCTTTAAGGGCAGGGTCAGGAGATTTCTCTGTTGCGTTAGGATCAAAGACCTTGGGCGAGAAGCTCACGCTCTTGAGCCCCAAGCCAAGGGCTGCCCAGTGCGCGCGGAGCTGCTCGACGGTGTAGTGGTCCAAAAGCTCATCAGCCAAGGGCGGCTTGACGGCACCGGAGCTGGACGCTTTCTTGCCCAAGAAGAGAATATGGTGGTTGGGCACGAGAACCGTCTGGCGCAAGTCGTCGCCGGTGCCCTCTGCCTGGGCCTCTTTGCCATTGAAGCCCGCCCAAAGCGCCGGCTGAGCGATGCCGTAGAAGTAGATGTTGTCTTGGCCTATGAACTGGTAGACCTCGGCGTCGTCGGAGCACCAGAAGCTCTTCCACTCGTCATCTGAGCGGCCCTTTTGCTCCAACGCGGCGCGCGTAAAGCTGATAGGCGCCCACAGAGACTCCGGCCAACACCAGGTGGTAAGCCCCGTAACATCCTCAAAGTCAGGCGCCTTGACACCCCACTCAATGTTGCCCGTCAAGCGGAAGGGCACGAGCGCCTTGCCGCTGCGATAGCGAATGCCCGCGGCAGAGAGCACCGGCAGGGCCTCCTCGCGCAAGGAGAAATCCGCAAACTCCAAGCCAAAGGACTGCTTGCCCTTCTCTGCCGGCAAAAACCTATGAGCAGGAAGCTCGGCCTCTATAGCGCGATAGGCGTCCTCGAGTTCGTTTTTGATGTAGATGATGGGTGGCACCAGAAACTCGCGCTCGGTGGTGACGGTGACCTCGCGCGTACGCGGATCGGCCGCGATGTTGTCCACATGTTGTGACACAATGTCGCGCATCTGCGGCAGCTTGAAGTACCAGTTGACTACAGGGCGCAGCTCGGGCGTCTGACCAGAAAGCGTCGACTTAGGGGCGATGCAATCCTCGGGCATGAACTGATGACCTAGGTCGCACTCATCCGCATAGGCTTTCTCTGATTTGCAGCCCTGCACGGGGCAGCGCCCTATGACCTGACGCCCGTTGAGGAAGGTTTGGGCCTGTGTGTCGTAGAACTGCGGGGTAGAGCGCTTCTCGAGCCAGCCGTTCTCATAAAGGCGTTCGAAGAACCAGGTGTTGACCTCGTCGTGTTTAGCGCCAGCCAAACCCAATGCGCTGCCCTCGTAGATGTCTAGGCTTATGTCATAGGCGTCCAGCGTAGCCTTCTGGCGGTCGTGGTTTGCCTGCACGTAGTCTTTGATGCTGCCCTCAAACTGCCCCGCCTCGACCAGCTTGCGGTAGCCCTCCATGATGGGCGAGCCGTAGCAATCGGTACCGGACACGAACAGCACGTTTTGCTCGCCGATGCGGTCACGCATAAAGCGTGCGTAGATGTCTGCCGGGACAAAGACGCCGCCCACGTGGCCAAAATGCAGGCCCTTATTGCCATAGGGCATACCTGCGGTCACGACAGCGCGCTTGGGAAACTTAGGACGAGCATCCATGGAGCTTGAGCCTTTCTTGGAAACCTACAGTTAGACGCCTGATTATACGCCGCCGCAGGCTAGCTGCGCGCCATGTTGGCAGGCGGGCCGCCACAAGGGGCGCATGAAAACACGCCGCAGGCAAAAAAGCGCGCCCCTAACACGAGGCGCGCTATTAAGGCAAGAACAGGCGGGTTCTACTGGTCGAGGCTAAAGACCTGCGTGTTGAGCTTGTCGATGATGGAGCCGGCGTCAGTCGAGCTTGCGTTATCTGCGCTGGAACCGCCAAAGAGCCCCGTAAAGAAGTCCACGATGCCGGCAAAGAAGTTGCTCAGCGCGCTCACCGCGCCGCCAGCGTCCTCGCCCATATCGCCCAAGGCGCTTTTGACGTCGTCAAGTGTCGTGGCAAAGGAGCTTGCGTCGTAACCCAAATCCTGCATTTTCTCGATGAGTTTGGCGAGGCTTTGAATATCGGCGTCACTTAAGTCGATGTTGTACTCGGCGGCCTTATCTTTGATGAGCTGCACTATCTCGTCAAGGGACATATCACTTGCGGCGCTGATGACCTCGTCTTTGACTTGGCTTATGACGCTAGCGATGTCATCGCCGTAGGTCTCCTGCAAGCCGCTGGTCTCGTACATCTCTTCTACGGCAAGATCGCTCTTCTCCTCGTCAAGCGCCTGGCCGCTATCTGCATAGGCCATAAAGACGCCGGTCAGAGCACCAGTACCCGACACCTCGAACGGCGCGGTGACCACAAGGTTGCAGTTTTGCACGCCGGCTGTCTGCAGTGCGTTGTAAAGCGCATCAGACGTGACATAGGTGAGGTTGGCTGTCTTGACGTTGATGCCACCGCTGGTAGTGGGCTGGATATACGAGCAGCTCAAGGTCTTGGTGCCAGTGACAGACGTAGGGATAGAGCTGTCACAGTACTTGTGCTCATCGGCATTAGTGACGGTGATGGTCTGCACGTCAGAGAGGCTCGACTCGTCCAAGCCAAAGAACTCGAGCACCGTGGCGCGCTGCTCGCTTGTAAGATCGGCGCCTAGAGTGACAATCTGCGTGGAATCGGCAAACGCGCAGGTAGGCAGCATAGCCGCTGCCAGCACAAACGATACTGCGACAGACGCGGCCTTGGCTTTGATGCTCAGCTTCATGTGGATGCTCCTTGCAACAGGCAGCGCCCGGGCAGGCGCTGCGTTCAGAGTTGTGCATTATAGATTACGCGACAAGCACGCAAGCGCAAAGGCAGCGCTTCTACACACAATGAGAGCCAGACAACCAAGGCTCCCGCACCCCTGATGCGACTACGGGAGCTTGCGGCTCGCCTAGCCCCCAGAACAGCTAGTGGGCACCTTTCTGCTGGGCTATCTGCTCTTCGACCTCGGCACCGAGCGCCGCCGTGGCCGGCACGAGCACCTTTTGCCCGTAGCCCTCAAAGCAGAACTCCACGTGCTCCTCGCTCACGTCGCGCGGCAAGACGTAGCACAGGATGGGGTAGAAGACTAGGCTTGCCACCATGCAGACAGCGCCGCAATTGATGGGGCTTGCGATAAGCGG
>CAYQLX010000093.1:4189-6292 GCA_964418305.1 uncultured Coriobacteriaceae bacterium
ATGACGATCACGCCGATGAGGATGTCCGGCAAAGTGGACAGCATCGTGGGAACGATGGAGTCGTAGATTACCGCGCCTGTATCTGGGTTGGTGGCCACGCTATCGCTAAACAAACGCCCAAAGCCACCCAAGAAATAACTGCCGCCAGAGATGACGAGGGCAAAGATCGTAGAAATAATCGCGCCCTTAGTGATGGCAGACTCCGACTCTATGGCGTAAAACTTCTGGACCATCTGCGGCAAGCCCCAAGTACCAAGCGATGTGAGCACAACCACGCCCAAAAGATTGAGCGGATCTGGCCCGAACATACTCGCAAAGATACCTGGCACCGTGCCGTTGGGCGTGCTGGCGTCGCTTACCTGCGCCAAACCCTTGAGCGCCTCCACAAAGCCGCCTTGCCCGTTGAGCACGCATACGATAACGGCGACGATGGACACAAGCATAATCGTGCCTTGCACAGTGTCGTTGAGCGCGGTGGCGCTGTAGCCGCCCCAAATCACGTAGATGCAGGTCACTACGGCCATGGCAATGATGCAGGCCTCGTAAGGCACACCAAAGGCCATGCCAAACAAGCGCGACAGACCGTTGTAGACCGATGCGGTGTAGGGAATCAAAAAGACGAAGATGATGAGCGCCGATGCAATGCGCAGAGCATGGCTGTCAAAGCGCTTGCCAAAGAACTCGGGCATAGTCTTGGCGTCGAGGTGGTTGGTCATGATGCGCGTGCGGCGGCCGAGCACAAACCAAGCCAGAAGCGAGCCGACGATCACGTTGCCGATACCGGCCCAAAAAGCGGCCAGCCCAAACTTCCACCCAAACTGTCCTGCGTATCCGATGAACACGACGGCGGAAAAATAGCTCGTGCCGTAAGCGAATGCCGACATCCACGGACCTATGGCTCTGCCGCCCAAGACGAATCCATCAACGCTTTGGGCTTTTTTGCGGCTGTAGAAGCCGATGTAAATAGTCGCCACCACAAAGACGACCAGCAACGCAACTTTGAAGAACATGGGACCCTTCCTTTTGCCAAAGACAATCGCAAAACTGATTAGGGCACCCTATCACGCAGCAAAGCGCTTTCTCAAAATTCATATTTACTATTATGTTTTGTTATAGGGTAGGCGGCGTTATGCGCTACTATGGCAGCATGGTACATATCATATAGAGCCACATCTGCTATGACGTTTTGTCACAGCCAAGCAAAGGGAGCCGTCATGGATACCAAGCGCTACACTGCCTTCGTCGCCGCCGTAGAGACTAAGAGCCTCTCGGGCGCAGGAAAGGAGCTGGGCTACACCCCCAGCGGCATCATCCGCCTGATCAACGCACTCGAGGCAGACTTGGGCTTCCCCTTGCTTATCCGCAGCAGCACCGGCGTCGAGCCCACGGCAGAAGGTCAGCGCATGCTGCCCATCTTCAAGGAGATGGTCAAGCTCAACGTGCAAGCGCAACAGACAAGCGCGCGCATACGCGGCCTGGCAGAGGGCACGCTCACCGTGGGCGCGCTCGATAGCATCGCGCTTTTATGGTTGCCGAGCGTCATAAGCGAGTACCAACGCAAATTCCCCGGCGTTAAAGTCAACGTGATTGAGGCAAGCGACACACACCTATTGCAGATGCTCGAGCAACATGCCGTAGACGTGGTGATCTTCCACGGCGATCACAGCAAACTCAACTGGGTGCCGCTGGGCACGCAAGAGCTGGTGGTCTGGATACCCAAGGGCTCTCCCCTGCTCAAGCACCAGTCCCTGTTGCTCGCAGAGCTCGACGGCCAACCTTTCGTGCGCATTCATCCAGAGGACAACGATACCTTCGACAAGCTGTTCTTCCAAAAGGGGCTCGAGCCTGACGTGCGCTTTACCTGCGGCAGCTGCCTTACCGCGTACTCCATGGTGAGCTCCGGCAGTTGCATGACCATCTACTGCAACGGCGTGGCAGATGTCTGGAAGGGCAACGTGGAGGTCCGTCCCTTGAGCCCGCAGCGCTATGTGGAGTTTGGCGCAGCCACGCTTCAGGCGCCCGGAGCGTCGCCTGCTGTGGAGGAGTTCATCGAGGTCGCCAAGCAGCACAAAGACACTTGGCCCAAGTAGCGGCAGGCAGCAA
>CAYQLX010000094.1:0-6278 GCA_964418305.1 uncultured Coriobacteriaceae bacterium
TAAACGGGGAGTTTAACCTGCCAAGGGTGCGGTGGAGGGGCGTTGGGGATGGGGAGCGGATGCCTCTCCTACACCAGTCTGATGGCGTGCTCCTCCAAAAACTGCTGCTTAGGGATCATCTTCCCGCCCAAGCCAATTAACTTGGGCTCATTGAAGATGTCGGCTGTAGCTTGGATAAGCTTCCGGACCTGCTCACTCTGCCCGCCGCGGCGCACATAGAAGCCGTTGTCGTCAAAGCAGTTCTCCTGCAGAGGCACGGCCACAAAGCCGTCCATACCCACTAAACGCTTTGAGTCGACCACGGTGAGTTTTCTGCAGCCTTTTGCGAGCATCATCGCGATATCCGAGCTATCAGCAAAAGTTATATCTCCCGGTTGCGAATGAGTTTTATAAATTTTTCGGTAGATTACTCTGTTGTGATTGCGCGAATTCTTGCCACGTGTATACCTAAACATAACCAACGGTTGGTCGGCCAGATCGGCGATTTTTATAACGCTGCGAGATGCAAATGGGTGCTCCTCTGGCATCACACACGCAAGATACGAGCCGCAAGCGTGGTAATAATCGACTTCAGATGAATCAGTTCGTATTCCGGCAATATCCAAGGCAACATCAACATCGCCGTTTCCCACCATTTTGAGATTATCAACTCCACTAGGCGGTTTGACAATTTCTATCTCTACATCTGGGTCTATCTCATGCAATCTGTCCACCAGAAGCAGCAATATAGGCGAGAAATGCGAGTCCCTGATAGCAAACCTTAAGGCAGGCGAGTCGTGCTCGGGAATCTTTCCGGTTTGCGCGCATATAGTTTCGAAGTCGCCAATGATTGGTTTGATGTTCTTGTAGAAAAAATCCCCAGCAGAAGTCGTATGACACATAGCCCCATCACGCTTAAGAAGCACAACAGACAAGTCCTTCTCTAATTTTTTAATCTGTTGTGAGACAGCCGGTTGCGATAACTCCAAGCACTGCGCTGCAGCTGAAAAGCTCCCTGTTTCAACCACTTTAATAAATGTTTTAACCCTCGTATACATTTTACCTGCAATCATAAGAAAATCTTATTACTCTCGAATCAGAAGATTCTTGACAAAGGATAATCGTTTTTTAAACTCTGTGGCTGAAATCAGTGAAATTCTCGATTCCTAGGTATTCGAATTACAAGAGAGGACGACATGCGCGCACAGTGCAAACGTGTGCTGGTCATTAGTATGGCCGGTTTGGTGTCAGCGTTTGCCCTGACAGGCGCGACCGCATGCCGTGATACAGACGTCCTCAAACACATCAACCACACCCAAAGCGCTCAGACCGTCGACTACGACACCGATCAACGCTACCTCATCAACAGCGAGGATGCCGATAAAACGAGCGAGAGCGTACCGGCACAAGAAGTGGACAAAGACGCCGCCCCCACCGAGGAAAAACAAAACATAGTCGTCTACAGTTCCAAGCCCAATGCCGCGCAGTACAAAGCCAAGAAGTCACTGTTTTCGCTCAACCCAGATTATTCCGGGCTCGAGGCCAGCGATGGCGTGCGGTTGGCGCAAAGCAAGAAAGAGCAAGCCGTCGATAAAGATCAGGCCGACAAAGCGACCAACGCCAAGGACAACGACAACGGGGCCACAGCCACAGACGGCGGCAACAGCGATTCGAAAAAAAGGGGAGAAAAGGCCTCAAACAAGGGCGAAAAAACCTCGAAGAAGAAGGCCCAAGGTGGCAACAAGGGAGGCAAGACCGAGGTCGAGACCAACGACCTAACCGGTAAATACACAGAAACGCCCAAAGTAAACTCCGTCGCCGCCTTTGGCGAGTACGCCGTCATCGTGCAGATGGTCGGCGGAAAGAACGCCTTAGCCGCCGCCGACAAAGATATGTTAAGCAGCGACTTCAAGAAGGTGTTCGCTGACGAGGGAGCATCGAACATAGTCGAAGGTTGGAGCGACGACGGCAGCGCAAAGAAAATCAACGTAAAGGCCATCATCAAAAGCGGCGCGCAGACCATCCTGGTCGACTCGAGCTCGTACCAAGAGAGCATGAACGAGGCAGATCGCAAAACCCTCAAAAAGGCCGGTGTCACGTTCAGCATCATGCCGCGCCTGTCCAACTCCACCTACATCAAGCAAGCCGTCGACAAAGTGGGCACAATGCTCAGTGAGAGTAAGGACATAGGCAACGCAGAAAAGACGGAAAACATCGCCGAGCAATACAGCGACTTTCACGATGATGTGGTGCAGAAGTGCATCGACGCCAACGACGGCAAATTAGCAGGTTCCACGGTCTACGAGAACAAGAACCCGCGGGCGAGCAAATACTCTTTCAATTCAAGCGCGCACTACACGCTGCTCATAGACAAATACGACTCAAGCGCCGAGTTCACGGGCAAGTTCGCAGGTACATGGACGCCTTCCTGCGACGGCATAGGAATATGCACCTACGGCTACGCCGATACCCCCACGTCGTTCTATATCCAGGCAGGCGGACTCATTAACAACGCCGCCGACAAAGGCAGCTCCAGCGATAGCGGTACCATCCCAGCTTGGCAATTTAGCAACAACATCATGAACTTCAAGAAGAGCAAGTGGAAGTACAGCTCCACAGGCGAGTTTGCCAAAACAAGCGACGTCGTGGCCAGCGCTTGGGGACAAGTGCTCTTCACCACAGATGTTGACCAAGACGGCAACGGCGTGGGCGCCTCTTTTGGCACCGAGACCTTCCCTACCATCATCACCGGCAGCAAGTCCATCAAAAAGGCCATCGTCAACAACAGCAAGAAGGCCAACGGCGCCTATCACCCTTACGATCGCGAAAGCGCTCCGGGTGGCAGCAGCTTTGGCAAAAAAATCGGCAGCAGCATCTGCTATTCGAGCATAGGTGTTGACGGCGCAAACTCCGGCAACACCAATACATTCAGTAATGGACAGATCTCCAGCAGCTCCGTCCACGTGAATCCGCATGGGCTCTTTAGCAGCTGGACCGCCGGATCTGTCGAGAGCTTCTTAGAGGCCGCCTGGGTCAACGACGACGTCGAAGGTAACAAGACAACGGTGGGCGTGAGCAGTCTGGTCAAAGAGTTCTATCAGACCTTCTATCGTTACGACGGCATGAGCAACTCGCAGGTCGAAGACGTCTTGGACGGTGAGTGACATGTCGTTGTTCAACAACAAGAAAGACACAGCTGCTACCGGCAAGAACACCACTAATAACGAGACGCCGCAGCTCTTCCAAGAAACAGCCGCCCCGGGCCAAGATGCACTGAGCATGAACCCGGAAGACGAGGTCAACCTCTATGCGCAGGGCCGCGCAAAGCAGATAAGCCTCGATCCGCGCAAGCGCACCATCACAGCGCTGGCTGGCATCACTATCTTGGTGTTCTTCCTCTCCTGCACGCTGCCCACCAATGTCTTTGACGTGAGCTCGCGCGCGGACCGCTCGCTTGCAACATTGCTCGCGGAGTTTAGCTCGCAAGCGCAGGCCTTCCTGGGTGTGTTCACCGGAGGGGAGTCGCTTTTCTCCATGCATGTATGGGAGGTCGCTGCGGCGCTCATCGCTGGGGCCGCGCTTGCCGTGAGCGGCGGCGTGTACCAAGGCTCGCTCAAAAATGCACTGGCCGGCCCGTCCACTTTGGGCGTAACCAGCGGCGCCACATTGGGCCTCATCATCTATGCGGTCTTCGCGTACAACGGTCTGTACAGTGGAGATCTGTCAAGCTACCAGGATTACCTAAACACCCTGCCGCTGTCAGATTACATCATGACCATGTACGGTTCCTTCCTCTGCTCGTTGCTGGGTTGCTTCCTAGTGGTCGGCGTGGTACTGGCCATAGCCTACGTGGCCGGAGCAGACAAAGTGAGCAACGCCTCCGTCGTCATCGCCGGTCAGGTGTTCGCCGCTGTTATAAGCGTGGTACTCACCTGGCTGCGCTACTACATAGAGCAAACCACGAACGATGCCGCAGTGGCAGAGCTCCTCACCCAGGTGCAGAACTCCTCGTTTAATGGTGCGTATAACCTACAAAGCGTGCTCGTCTTTGGGCTGCCCACATTGGCATGCATTATCGCCATATTCCTGCTCAGTCCGCGCCTGAGTTTGTTGTCGTTCGACGCGGACGAAGCACGTTCCATGGGTATATCCGTCAACGGCACGCGCATCGGCATGGTCGCGCTCTGCACGACCCTCACAGCGCTCACCATATCTTTCGTAGGACCGCTCGGCTTCGTGGGCTTCATGATGCCGCACCTGGCCCGACGCCTAGTTGGACCGGACTTCCGCTATCTCCTTCCAGCGGCAGCCCTTCTTGGCGCCATCCTCATAACCGCCGTCCATTACGTTGCAACGTTAGGCATCCCAGGTTTTGTGACGGGTAACACGGGAACGTTCACGAGCATCGTGGGAAGCATCGCCTTCCTGTGCCTCATCATGCGCAGAAAGGGGGTCCACAGTGCAGATTGGCTCTAAACGCAATCATGGCAACAATGAGTACATCTTTATCGACGGTGTTGCCATGCGCGCGGATGAAGCTGTGCGCGTGCAGCTCGATCAAGCCGATATCGCAACGCTTGCATCAGCCAGCAGTGTGCCCCAACCAGCAGAAGCACAGCTCATGGTCGAGAACAAGCGCTCGATGCGCCGCAAATGCGTTGTGTTCGGCATAGCGCTTCTTGCTCTATTTCTAGCGTCGCTGTGTGTGAGCGCCGAGTACTACGCGCGCTTCTACTCACCCGTTGATGTTCTTCAATGCGCACTACATCTGCCCAAGCTCGCCTTCCTGTTCTTGGCAGACCAAGGTAGCTACACCATCGAGCACCAAGCAGTAGTCATAGCGCTGCCCATGTACGACGACTTTGTCGCCCGCCTCATGGCCGACATCAAGTTTATCTTTGCCGGGGCGCTTTTGGCGGTATCCGGCATGTTGTATCAGAGTGCCTTTCGCAACCCCATCGCCGCGCCTTCCATGTTGGGTGTTTCCAACGGCGTCAGCTTGGCGCTAGTAGTGCTCGTGCTCCAATACGGGGCGGCGGCGCTGAGCATGATTGGCCAGTACTACGTCTACTCGTTCATCGGCGGCGCGCTCATCTTGGCGCTCGTCGTGGCCGGGGGTTATCTGAGCAGCGAAAAAGGCCACCTCAACACCGTGAACATGTTGCTCATCGGCACGGTCGTGTCGCAGCTGGTGGGCGTAATCATCAGCTATCTGCAGACCTCGCGCATGGGCGATACCAGCTGGACCATCTACTACCAGCTGCAAACCGCCGTGGGACTCACTACACAATGGACCTACATAACGCTCATCGGCGGGGCTTTCGTGGCACTCGTCCCCGTCTTTGTGCTGCGCTTCAGACTCAACCTAATCTCCTTCAGCGATGCCGAGACGCGCCTTCTGGGCGTCAATCCAACTGCGCTGCGCTTGGTGGCGCTCGGTTGCGGCTCGCTCATGGTGTTGGTGGCACAGGTCAATGTCGGTCAAGTGGCCATGGCATCGCTGATATTGCCATTCGTATCGCGAGCGGTGTTCGGCAGCGAGTTCCGCAAGCAGCTCGCGGGAAACATCCTCTTGGGTGGCATCTTGCTTTTAGTGTGCGGCGTAGTAGTACAGCTCGTGATTGTGAACGGTGTACCAGTCGACCTTGGCACTGTGGTTACCGTCATCGCCCTGCCTTTGTTCGTGTGGATGCTCGTCATCCGCCAGAAGAACTGGGGTGACTAAACACTATGGTCCCCTTCAAACGAACGAAACGCGCTGGACGCAGGCATAAAGTTAAAGATGCGCAAACGCATCGGCCGATAGCAGGGCGCATCGCGCTTATCGCCATAGTCATCGTGCTGTGCCTAATCCCCGTCTTCTTCATCAACAACGCCATGGGCTATGTGCCGCTGCTCTCCGTGCTGTTCGCCATAGGCATCTCCTACGGCTACTTACACCTTGTGGAGCACAGTCTCGAATTCTCCGAGGATTCCCTCGCCGGTAGCTGCGAGCGCGGCGAGAGCATCGAGCTCACCGTGCACCTCAAGAACAAGTCGCCGCTCGTTTTCGTGCGCGTAGAGCCGTACTTCTACATCGGCGATATCTTTGGCGGCATCTCGCAGAACATGAGCACGTCAATCATCCTCATGCCCTTCGAGCAACGCCCGTTGCGTTTCAACGCGCGCTTCGACCACGTGGGCGTGTGCAGCGCCGGCGTGGATTGCATCATCGTCCACGATCTCCTGGGACTTTTCTCGCGTACTATATGCAACCCCAAGCGGCACCCTATCCAAGTACTACCCAAGATCTTCGAGCT
>CAYQLX010000095.1:0-6070 GCA_964418305.1 uncultured Coriobacteriaceae bacterium
GCAGCCTTGCTCTCGAGGCCTTCGGGCATGATGGCCAAGCAGGTGCTGTGCTGGATAACTCCAAACGATCCACTCGACTGGTTTTTATCGGGCGTGACTACGTAGTCGCCCTGCTCGTCTTTGACCATGGTGGCGCGCAAGTAGATGCGTCGCGGATCCTTCTTGGGCATGTCCTTGGAGAGCTTGGCTTTGACCGTGGGGCGGTCGAAGCAGGTGTAGCCCTGCATCTTGCGCAGTGCGGGGCGGATGAGCATCTCGAATCCTACGTAGGCTGCGGCGGGATTGCCCGGCAGTCCAAAGATCGGGGTGTCCTCCACGATGCCAAAGGTCTGCGCCTTGCCTGGGCGCATGTTGACGGTAGACATCTTAAGCTCGCCCAGCTCGCTTACCACGGCCTTGATGAAGTCGTAGTCGCCGTTGGCTGCGCCGCCGGTGGTGATGACAAAGTCGTAGTTCTTAACTGCGTCGGACACGGCCCTTTTGAGGTCGTCAAAGGTGTCTTTACAGATGGGGAGCACCGTGGCTTGGGCGCCGCAGGCTGCTGCCTGTGCGGCCATGGTGTAGCTGTTGGAGTTGCGGATTTGCCCGCGCCCGGGTTTGTGGCCCGGGTCCACGAGCTCGGAGCCGGTGGCGATGACAGCCACCTTGGGGCGGCGGTACGTGGGGACCATGGTCACGCCGCAGCTGGCAAGAAAGCCTACGCCTGCCGTGCCCACAACCTCGCCCGCCTGCACGATGACCTGCCCCTGCTTGGCTTCTTCTCCTGCAAAACGGACGCTGTTGCCGGTTTTGACGGGCGCGCTAAAGCTCACGCGGCTGCCTTCGCGGCCGTCACCTTCGATTGGTTCGACCATTTCGTACTTGACCACGCTGTCTGCGCAATCGGGCAGGGCTGCGCCGGTCATGATGCGGCAGCACTGATGCGGCAAAAGGTCGCCGTCATAGAAGCTTCCCGCGGGAATCTCTGCCACGACGTTGAGCACAACGGGCGTATCTGGGCTTGCGTCTTGGATCTGCTCTGCTCTCATGCAGTACCCGTCCATGGCGGAGTGATCGAACGGCGTTATATCGATATCGCTTTTGAGGTCTGCGGCGGCAACGCGTCCGCATGCTTCCAGCAGGGGAACCTCTACGATGTTAAGCGCGCTGACGTTATCAAGTACAAGCTGACGGGCCTCTTCTGGCGAGACCATTTCCTTGATGCCCATGGTGCAGAACCTCTCTAGCCGCATTTGTTTTGTGCCGGATATTGTACTCCCGCGAAATTGCATGCGTGCTTTTGATACGGTTAAGGTCGTGCTGTTAGAGCGGCGCGTTTGAGAAGAGCTCGAGAGAAAAGGAGAAGCCAATGGCAAACAAGTACGCAGGTACTCAGACCGAGAAAAACCTTTGGGAAGCCTTTGCAGGGGAGTCGCAGGCCCGCAACAAGTACACCTACTTTGCAAGCCAAGCCAAAAAGGACGGCTTCGAGCAGATTTCTGCCCTGTTCGCGCTCACAGCCGACAATGAGAAAGCCCACGCCAAGATGTGGTTCAAGGAGCTTGGCGGCATAGGCACCACGGCCCAGAACCTCGAGGCCGCCGCAGAGGGTGAGAACTTCGAGTGGACCGATATGTACGAGGGTTTTGCCAAGACGGCCGAGGAGGAGGGCTTCTTCGAGCTGGCCGAGAAGTTCCGTGGCGTGGCAGCTATCGAGAAGCGCCATGAGGAGCGTTATCGCGCACTGCTGCACAACGTCGAGGCCCAAGAGGTCTTTGAGAAGTCCGAGGTCAAGATTTGGGAGTGCCGCAACTGCGGTCATATCGTCGTAGGCACTAAGGCCCCCGACGTTTGCCCCGTCTGTGCTCATCCGCAGTCATACTTCGAGGTTCATGTCGATAACTTCTAGGCTGCGGGACCGCGCACAATCCGTCGCTGCAACGTGGGGTCGAACAAGTTCGACCCCTACGCGTCTGTGGCGGATGGAGCGTCGTTTAGGTCGATGTTGAAGTCGTGCTCACGCAGAGAGCAGACCTTGCAGGCGGAAAGCCACGCCGTCCAACGCGCCATGGTCTCTTCACTGATGGTGTGCTCGATTTTGCAGGCCTCTTCATCGGCGACTTTGGGGTCAACACCCAGGATGTCGGTGAGAAACGAGCTTAAGGTCTTGTGCCTGGCCAAGATGCGCTTGCCGTACTCTTCGCCCTTATCCGTGAGCCTGATCAGGCCGTAGCGCTCCATATCTATGTAGCCGCCCTCGCGCAGGTTCTTGGTTGCGCGCGCGACGCTTGCCTTTGAGAATCCCAGATTGCCTGCGATGTCGACGCTGCGGCACGAGCCGCCGCTCTTCTTGCAGAGGTCATAGATGGCCTCGATGTAATCCTCGTAGGAGGGAGTGAGGTGCTCTGATGTTTGGACATCTTCTTCCATGGGCGCTCCTCGCAGGGTTGCTTAAGACACATTTCAGCGCCTACTCTATCACGAAAACCCTGCAAGGCCTGCCTTTCCATCTGCAGGCGTCGCGCTTGCCAAGACCGCCTTGGCTCGCCAAAATCTAGCAGGTAACCATCTTGCGCCAAGCGCACCTGATCAGCAGCGCCAACATCGCGCCTTACGAGGAGACCTTATGCAGACAAGCGGCAAGTTCATAACGTTTGAAGGCGGCGAGGGCTGCGGCAAATCCACGCAGGTCGGGCTTTTGGTGCAGGCACTCGAGGAGCGCGGCTACGAGGTCTTGCAGGTGCGCGAGCCAGGCGGAACAGCTGTTGGCGAGAAAATCCGCACGCTTTTACTCGATAAGGAAAACGACGGGCTCGATCCTGTGGCCGAGCTCATGCTCTACGAGGCCGCCCGCGCGCAGATCTGCAGCCAGGTGATACGGCCGGCGCTTGCCGCGGGAAAGATCGTCGTGTGCGATCGCTTTTATGACTCGACCGTTGCCTACCAGGGCTTTGGGCGCGGCATAGACGTGCAGATGATCGAGCGCCTCAACGCTGCGGCAACGGGCAGCTTAACGCCCGATATGACCTTGATGCTGTTCATAGACCCCGCAGATGGCTTGCGACGCGCCAAGGGCGTAAGCGGCGGCGACGGTGCGGGAGACCGCATCGAGTCTGCCGGACTGGCGTTTCATCAGCGCGTTCACGATGGCTTTGCGCGCATCGCCATGGAGCAGCCCGCACGCGTGGCGGCAATCGGCGCGCAAGGCAGCATCGATGAAGTCCACGAGGCAATCCTCGCGCGCGTCTTGCCCCTGCTGTCTTAGCGCGGTCACGCAACCGTTGCTGTGCTTGCCTTCGCACCGGCACCTTCTGCCGCAGGCTGGGGGTTGCCTCCCGGTGTCTGTACGGTGACGCTGCACTACGCGCAGGCCCTTGCCGTGGTAGCATTTAACGGTTATGCAATCGTTGAACCTCAAGCGCACAGGGGGCCAGTCATGCTCGATCCCTTCAAGGGTCTTGATACCAGCCACGCCGCAGGCTACCTGCGCTGTGCGCTGGAGTCGGGCAACGTGACCCATGCGTATCTCATATGCGGGTCGCAAAACGCCAAGCTCGAGCAGCTGGCCGTGCGTTTTGCCGCAGCTTTGGTAAGCGCTGGCGATGAAGAGCAGTTTGAGGTGGCTTGCCGCGGGTCGCACCCCGATGTGCACGTGGCAAAGCCTGCTAGCAGCGCTGGGTATTTGGTCGACCAAGTGCGCGATATCGTGCACGATGCGACGCTGGCACCGGTAAGGGCCGCTACCAAGGTCTACATCGTCTGCGATGCCGACCGCATGAAGGGCGCTCCGGCAAACGCGTTTCTCAAGACCTTGGAGGAGCCGCCGCAAAGCGTGTGCATCGTCATGCTGGCAAGTGCGCAGGGCGCCGTGCTCAACACCATACGCAGTCGCTGCCAGGTGCTGAGCGCCGCTACCGCGGGCATGCCGCAAGAAGACGCTGCGCTTGCCGATAACGTCGCGCTTGCGGGTAGGATGCTTGCTGCCATAGGCAACGGCGCATCCAATCGTACGGTTCTTTCTATGGCTAAAGACCTCGTTGCCGCTGCCGGCCAGGGCATCGACGAGCTCAAAGATGACCAGGCGGCCGCGCTCGAGGAAGCATCCGATTACCTGAGCGCTGGAGCTCGCAAGGATCTGGAGCAAGCTCAAAAGCGCGAGGTTACCATGGCGCAGCGTGCTAAGTACCTCTCGCAGCTCGCTGCTTTTGAGCTGTGGCTCAGAGATTGCATGATGGCCGCTGCAAACACTCCGCAGCTCTGCCAAACGCAGGCAGAGGCGGCCCAAGAATCCTTGGGTTTTGGTGATAGCAGCACGGCGGCAGCCGTAGACGCGGCAAAGGAGCAGATTGCCCTTGCCGCAGGAATGCAAGGCATCATCGGCGCGATCGAGGCTGTGGGGGCAACCCGCCATCGCATCGCGTGCAACGTAACACCGCAACTGGCCCTTGAGGCCATGCTTTTCAAGATCAGGGAGGCGCTATGCCCAAGGTAGCCGTAGTCAAAATGCGCTACGTTTCCAAGAACTACTGGTTTGATCCCGCGCAGGTGGCCTGCGAGGAGGGCGACCATGTGGTGGTTGAGACCGCTCGCGGCCGTGAGATAGGCCTCGTGGTAGAAGACATCCGCGAGGTAAGCAGCAAAGAGATTAAGCAGCCGCTCAAGCCGGTGCTGCGCATTGCCACGCAAGAGGACCTAGACCAAGCGGATGAGATGAACCGCAAGGGCGAAGAGGCCATGGACGTGTTTAGGGAGATGATCGCCAAACACGGGCTGGACATGAAGCCTGTGCGCGTCGAGTTCATGTTCACGGGCGATTATGCGACGTTTTACTTTGCGGCCGACGATCGCGTGGACTTCCGCGCGCTGGTGCGCGATTTGGCAAGCGTGTTTAAGGTGCGCGTGGACATGCGCCAGATTGGCGTGCGCGATGAGGCTCGCATGCTGGGTGGCTTGGGCCATTGCGGCGAGGAGCTGTGCTGCTGCCGCATGGGCGGCGATTTCCAGCCCGTCTCCATCCGCATGGCTAAGGAGCAGGACCTGCCGCTCAACCCCAGCAAGATATCGGGTTTGTGCGGGCGCCTTATGTGCTGCCTGCGCTATGAGTTTGAGGCCTACAAGGACTTTAAGAGCCGTGCGCCCAAGAAGAACGCCCTCATCGACACGCCTATGGGTATGGCGAAGGTCGTCGAGTTTGACACCCCGCGCGAACGGCTGCGCCTGCGCATGGAGGACGGTTCTAGCCTGGTGGTGCCCCTGTCCAGCATGGACACCGGCGACAAAAAGCCCAAAGAAGGCGAGAAGCTGCGCCCCTGCCATATAGGACCCGAGGCCTTTGACAAAATCATGGAGGACCTCAAGAAGGACGCTAATTTGACCATGATGGGCGACAAGCTCTTTAGCAGCGACGCCAACCTGGCCGACAAGGTGGCAGACCGCGGTCATGTCGAGCGAAGCGACCGCAACGGCCGCAAGGGCGGCAAGATCTCTATGGGCAGCGAGCACGTGGCGTCGCAAGACCGCGATGACGGACGCCGTAGGCGTCGTCGCGGCTCGGGCGAGCAGGCGATTGAGACCAAGCCTCGTGACGAGCGTAGGCGTCGCCGCAGCGTGAGCTTGGATGGCGACGAGCAAGCAGCGCAAACAGAGCAGCGCAGGCCTCGCCAGCGTCGTGCCTCGCATCATAGCGACAAGCCGCAAGGCCAAGCGCAGGATGCCGCAACGCGCCAGCAGCATGGCGAAGCCAAAGACGGCGAGCAAGCAAAGCAGCCCACGCAACGCAGGCGCCGTCGTCGTGGCGGACGCGGTAGCGGCAATGGCAACGGAGGGTCTAGCGCTCCCAAGCAGGGCAACAATAGCCAAGGCTCCAAGGCCCAGCAGCCCAACAAGCCGCGCCCTGGACAGAACAGCTCCACCTTGCACAGCGGGAATTCTGGTTCTGCTGGCCAAGACGGCGAGCACAAGCCGCGCCGCAGACGCCGTGGCGGCCGCGGCCGCGGTGGCCAGCATAGTCAGGGCCAAGGCGGCCAGCAGCATAGTGGCGGCGGCAACGAGGGCGCAGGTTCAGGCTCGCAGCCCGGCGCCTAGTAGCTGC
>CAYQLX010000096.1:0-2963 GCA_964418305.1 uncultured Coriobacteriaceae bacterium
ACCTTCGTCACCGTCTTCTTGCGCAGGTTCACCCAGCTGATCTTCTTCACGTCCTCAAGCGATCCGTACTCGTCGGCCTCCTGCCCACCTGCTGCATACAGCCTGCCGCTCATGCTCGCCAGCGCCGTTGCATACGGCAGCTTCTTGCCAATGGTGACCTTGGTCCACTTGTTGGTAGAAGGAGTGTACGAATACAGGGCGTTTTGCCTGGTCGTGCTTCCGCGGCTGAGCACGCTGCCGCACGCAACGTAGATTACGCCCCTGTGCGCCGTCATGCTCGCCACGGCCGCCTTGCTGTAGGGCAGCTTGGCGAGCTTGGTCCATTTGCCGCTCTTGACGTCGTAGCTGTACAGCTGCTTGTAGATGACGTCGTCGCCAAAATGCGTGGAGCACAGCACGTAGACCTTGTTGCCCAGCGCAGCCATGCATGTGTACGCGCTTTGGGCGGGACCGCCGCTTGCTGTTGGCAATTCGATGTTCTTGTCGTAGAGCGCGGGCTTGCCCTGTGTCACCTGAGCAACCGCACTACCTGTCTGCCCGTTGGTCCCGGTAACCGTCACCGTAACAGCGCCGCTAGCAATGCTGCTTGGCAGCTGCACCTCAACCTGATTATCAGACCAGCTGGCAACGCTTGCCTCCGCACCGCCAACCATCACGCTGCCCTGCTGTTCGCCAAAGCCGGCGCCCGTGATGCAGAGATTTGCGCCGTTTTGGCTGCATGACTCGACGACAGGCGTGGTCGTGCCCAGCTTCGTAAAGCTCAGATAGCCGCCCGAGGTGCTGTTTGCGCGCATGGCCTCGCTCTGCACCACAGAGCTCTTGAGCGCGCGCGTCACCTTAAGCGCGAGTTCATCGCCAGAAAGACCTTCTGCCGCAAGCTGCGTAGATATGACGGCTGCCGATGCCGTGGCGCATGGCGTGGCCATGGAAGTGCCATGCTCAATCTCGTAGTCGCAGACGTTGGAGCCCAGGCCCACGGTGTCCAGATAGAGCACGCCGTCGCCCGCGGCCATGGCCTTGGCGTTATCGGCGGACACGGTAAGCTTGATGCTCATGTAGCCGTCCTTTAGGGCAACGCCGGCGGCATTATCGCCGCCTTGGACGCAGTCTTCCAGAGCAGCGTCGATGCCAAACCACGTATTCACGTAGCCGCTGCCCACGGTATACGACCAGCTCGCCTTACCTTTCTTGGTAGCCACAGCCACGCTGCAATCCACGTGCATCATCGTCGCCTCGCCGCAAGCGGTAAGCCCTAGGTGAGTGGAAGCCTCCAGCTGCTCTTTGCTAACAGGCACCAGCAGCTCGAAGTATTGAGTAGTCTCGCTTGTGTCCAGCGGGATGGCTAAGCTGCCCGTGCCCGCGTCAAAACTCGCATCTGCCGAGTATTGGCCCACTGTCTGGCCGCTACCAAAGGGCGCTGCATCCTCGGTCGTCTTGCGCACGACGATGCCCGACGCAGCGTGTTCATCGGCAAAATCCTCGTAGTAAGCGGGGCTTGGGTCCACATAAGGCGCATAGCTCGTCTGATACGTGGACAGGATGCTACTACCGGGAGCGTAGATGTCGGTCGCGCCCTGGCCGTAGTTGCTAAAGTCGGACTGCTGGCCGCGGATGTTTGACGAGCTGACAACGACGGCATAAGGCGAGTTGGCAAAATACGCGCTGCTGTAGGACGCCTTGGAGATGTCGGTTTGTTCGTTGCCGCTGGCAATGCACGTCACTGCGCCCTTGCGCCCCAGCTGCGTCATGGCCAAGGTGATGGCGGGAGACACGGTGTTGCCGGCCCATGAGCAGTTGACCGCCGTGAGGTTGAGCCCTTTGTCCATCATGGTGCTCAGGTACTTGAAGCCCTTGAGGCAAGACAGATACGAGAAGCTGTCGTTAGCCGTGATCTTGACGGCCACGAGCTTTGCGCCGCTCGCAATGCCGGTTGTGCCCTTGCCGTCGCGGCTAGCGCTGATGATGCCCGCCACGTGCGTGCCGTGACCTTCCTCGTCCATAGGGTCCGATGTTGTCTCCTGGTCCCAGCCCGCGGGGCAGTAGCCGTATTTGCCGGCCACGTTCTCATACGCGGTACCCTTGTTGTACGACGTCATGTCCATCATGTTGGGCTGGATATCGGGGTGGTTGTAGTTGACGCCAGAATCCATAACGGCCACGACGGCGCCTGCCGCGTTGTCCTCTTTGTTCCAGTTTGGCACGGCAAGCGATGAGCTGCTGTTAGAGCCGGGCTGCACCATGGTCCCGCCGGCCGTGCCGGCGCTCGTGGCGCTGTCTGCGCCGGTGTACCACTGGTAGCTCGTCAGGTCGGGCATCTCGCTGGTGCCGGTGATGTTTGTAGCGTCGACGGCGGCCTTGGGAGCAACGGATGTTGCGGATGAGGAGCCGGCGGTTACGGATGCCGTGACGGCCGGCAAGCTACTGTCGGCAGCCGAGGCGGCTGCGACATCGCTGCCGTCGAGGGCGGCAACGTCTGCCGTAACGTTTGGCTCTGCCGATATAACGCGCGGATCTTCCAAGAGCTTGGCGATGAGCTCCTTGGTGCTCAGGCTGTTGCTTTCTACGTACTTGACCTGCACGTCTGTTGCCTGATGCTGGCCCGTGGCGCTTTTGAAGTCAGACGCGCTCACGTCCATGACGTCTTGCGCACCGGACAAAAGGTCGCCGCCGTTAAGCGTGCTATGTACGGCGCCCGCAGCTGCATCTGCCACGCTCGTGTCTACAACGACGATGGCGCTGCCTTGCTCGTAATCGGCCGCTGCCAAGGTGCTATCGAGTGCTGCCGCCTCTTGCTCGGCGATGGAATTGGCATCTGAGCCCTGATCAGCCAGCGCCGCCTGCGGGGCAAACGCCACCACCATCGACGCACTCATCATGACCGACATAATCCGCGTAAAACGCATGGAAGTCCCCTTTGACGCATGCTTGCAATGCATAGCAAGAATTCTATCGCCAAAGGCAGC
>CAYQLX010000096.1:3063-5857 GCA_964418305.1 uncultured Coriobacteriaceae bacterium
TGAAGGTAGCGCACGTCAAAGCCCATGCCACTTTGCTCGATGGCCGCTTGTCCACGGGCAAAGTCATAGCCTTGTCGTGCCACGGCAACTACCGTGCACAGCTGCGCAATCTGCTCCGCGCGACGCCAGCGCCAAATGTGTTGCGCACTATCGCCGCCGATGATGAAGAAGAGCTTGGCCGCCGGGTAGCGCTCATGCAGCTGCGTCAAAGTATCAGCCGTGTAGGTGACCCCTTGGCGTTCTACCTCGATGCTGCTTGCCTCAAGGCGACTGTCGCATGCAGCCAAAAGGCGCGTCATCGCCATGCGATGCTTTGCGCTGCTTACGTCTTGGTCCAGCTTGAAATGCGGATTACCGGCAGGCATGAGCCAAACGCGCTGCAAACCTAATGCATCGGCCACGCCGCATGCCAACGCCAAGTGCCCGTTGTGCGGTGGGTCGAAGGTGCCGCCCAAAATCGCGATTGCATCCGGCTGCGCAAGCTCGGCCGTATCGGCCGTCCCCGCCGCAGCTACTGCCGCGTCGCCTAGCTGCCTGCCGCCAGCCACCATGCTACTCGCGCACCTGGCCGTCGCCGATAAGCACGAACTTGCTGCTCGTGAGCTCGCGCAGGCCCATAGGACCGCGCGCGTGCAGCTTTTGCGTGGAGATGCCAATCTCTGCCCCTAGGCCAAACTCGCCACCGTCGGTAAAGCGCGTCGAGGCGTTGCAGTAGACGGCCGCGGCGTCCACCTGATTGGTAAAGGCGAGCATAGCGCTCGTGTCCTTGGCCACGATGCACTCCGAATGACCAGTGCCATAGCGGTTGATGTGGGCGATGGCCTCCCCCACCCCGCCTTCGATGCACTTAATGCTGATCTCTAGGTCCAGATACTCGCGGCCCCAGTCGTCATCTGTCGCATCCACAAAGCACCCCATCACAGCGGCGCCTTGCGCGCTCTGGGCAATCTGCTTGGCGGTCGCATCACCGTGCATCGTCACACCGGCAGCTGCCAACTGCTCCATCATCTGCGGCAAAAACTCGCCGGCAATGCTTGCGTCCACGAGCAAGCTCTCGCAGGCGTTGCACACGCCCGGGCGCTGCGTCTTGGCGTTCATCACGATATTGCGCGCCATATCCAGATCGGCCGACTCATGCACATAGACATGACAATTGCCCACGCCCGTCTCTATGACCGGCACCTTGGCCTGTCTTACGCAAGCTTGTATAAGGCCGGCGCCGCCGCGTGGGATGAGCACATCCACCAAACCCACGGCCTCCATGAGCGCCGTTGTGGCTGCGCGGCTGGAGCTCTCAATGACGTTGATGCAGCCAGCGGGCAGTCCCGCACCTTGCGCCGCCGTATCCAAAACGCGCGCTATCGCCACGCAACTGGCCTGCGCCATACTGCCGCCACGCAGAACGCAGGCGTTGCCCGTCTTAATGCACAAGCCCGCCGTATCTGCCGTGACGTTGGGGCGCGCCTCGTAGATCATGGCCACGACGCCCAGCGGCACACGACGACGAGAAAGTTGTATGCCATTTGATAGAGTGCGACCTTCTATGACTTCACCTAACGGGTCCTGCAAGCTGGCAAGCTGGCGCAACGCACAAGCCATTGCCGTGATGCGCGCCTCATCGAGCATTAAGCGATCGAGCAAAGGCGCCGCCGTGCCCGCGGCTGCGGCAGCGTCCATATCGGCAGCGTTGGCCTCCAAGATGGCGGATGCCTCGGCCTCCAAAGCTGTGGCCATGGCCATGAGCGCGTCGTTGCGCTGCTTGGAGCTCGTGCAGCCCAGCGCGGTGCTTGCGGCCTTGGCGGCACGGCACTTGGCCAGCGCCTCGGCTGCTGCTTGCTGATCGATTGCATTTGCGGCGGTAGCGTCGACGGCATCATGTTGCATGGCTACTCCTTAATCATCTCATTGATACGACGGATTCGATGATAAACGGCCGATTTGCTCAGCGGTGGATCGGCGTATTCCCCCAGCTCTTTGATGGAGGCTTCCGGGTGCTTGAGGCGCAACAGGCAAACCTCCTGCAGCGACCGCGGGATAGCCTCGATGCCGCACTTCTCCACGAGGCGACGGATAGCGGCTACCTGCTCCTCGGCGGCGCGGGTGGTCTTTTTGGCGTTGGCAATCTCTGCGTTAACGCGGCGATTCGTGTCATTGCGCACGCTTTTGAGCAGGCGGTGCTCCTCGAGCTTGAGCGCGCTTTGATGCGCGCCCACCTTGGCGAGGAACCGCAGGATATCTTCGGCACCTTTAAGGTAGACGACGTAAGTGTTGTGGCGCTGCACGCAGCGGGCGTTAATCCCAAATCTCACCATGATCTTGACGAGCCCCTGCGCCATGGCAAAGCTTGCGCAGGACAGCTCAAAGTGAAAGTCGCCGCGCGGGTCTGCCACATAGCCGCCAGCCAGAAACGCACCGCGTAAGTAGCTGGCCGCGCAGCAATCCTTGGCCACCAGGCCGTAGCGAATCCCGCTCTCAAAGCCACCATCGCCTAAGATGCCTAGGTCCTTAAGCGCGGCGTCAAGCCCCGCCTGATAGGGCACCGTGATGAGGAAGTTATGCGACTTATGCAGCACACTGCGGCGTATGGTGAGCTCTGTTTTGAGGTTCACGCAGCTGCTGTGTAGCAGGTTGATGATGGCGCGTGCAACGGTTGAGGTCTCGGTCGTTATCTTGAGGTGCGGATGGCCCTGCGATATGCCCAAAGAGCCCATGATACGCACCAGAGCGGCGAGTTGCGCACGCACGCAGCCGTCGCAGTCAAGTTCTATGCGCGACAGCTCCTCTTTTACATCGC
>CAYQLX010000097.1:0-5585 GCA_964418305.1 uncultured Coriobacteriaceae bacterium
CGGCCGGTATCGCTGTTGGTATGGCAACCAATATGCCACCTCATAATATGGGTGAAGCCATCGACGCGGTCATCGCTGTTATCGACAACCCGGATATTGAACTTGATCAGCTCATGGAGTACATCCCTGGGCCTGACTTTCCCACTGGCGGCATCATCATGGGCCGCAAGGGGATCCGCGACGCTTACGAGACCGGCCGCGGCAGCTTGACCATTCGCTCCAAGTGCCATATCGAGAACACTGATAGCGGCCGCGCACGCATCGTTGTGACTGAGATTCCCTACCAGGTCAACAAGCTGCGTCTTATCGAGAAGATTGCAGACCTGGTCAAAGAGAAGAAGGTCACAGAGATCTCCGGCCTCAACGATGAGTCTGACCGCAAGGGTATGCGCATCGTCATCGACATCAAGCGCGGCGAGGAGCCTGAGGTTGTTCTGCAAAAGCTCTACAAGCACACGCAGTTGCAGACGGGCTTTGGCGTAATCAACTTGGCGCTTGTCGATGGTGTGCCGCATGTCTTGTCGCTCAAAGAGATAATCAACCATTACATCGAACACCAAAAAGATGTCGTCACACGTCGTACGCGCTACGACCTGCGTAAGGCAGAGGAGCGCGCCCATATCTTGCAGGGCTATATCATCGCGCTGGATAACATCGACGAGGTCATCAAGATTATCCGCAACAGCCGCGAGGATAATGAGGCTCGCGCCAAACTCATGGAGCGCTTTGGTCTTTCCGAGCCGCAGACCAACGCCATCTTAGAGATGCGTCTGCGTCGCCTCACCGGCTTGGAGCGCGACAAGATTGAGACCGAGCTGGCAGACCTTATGGAGAGGATTGCCGAGTATAAGAAGATTCTGTCCGATATCCACGAGGTCGAGCGCGTTATCAAAGAGGAGCTCGAGGAGACCAAGAAGCGTTTTGCCGATAAACGCCGCACAGAGATCAGCGACTGCGCAAGCGATGTGGACCTAGAGGACCTCATCGCCGAGGAGGATATGGTCGTTACCATCACAGAGAGCGGCTATATCAAACGCGTGCCTGCAGATACTTACCATCAGCAAAAGCGCGGCGGTAAGGGTAAGACAGGCGTCAACCTTAAGGAGGACGATGAGGTCGAGCATGTGATCGTGGCAAGCACGCACGACTACCTGCTTATCTTTACCAACTTTGGCAAGGTGTACCGCATTAAGACTCACCAAGCGCCGCTGGGTAGCCGCCAAGCACGCGGTACTGCGCTCGTGAACCTCATCCCTATAGAGGCCGGCGAGTCCTGCGCCGCCATCATCAACACACGCGAGTTCCCTGACGATCTATACCTGCTCTTTGGCACAAGCCAAGGCATGGTCAAAAAGACAGCGTTCTCTGCTTATAGGAACGTTCGCAGCTCGGGCCTCATTGCCATCAACCTCAAAGAGGGCGATGAACTTGTGTCCGTGCACAAGTACCGTTCGGGCAGCCATATCGTTATGGCGTCCACTGCCGGTAAGGCTATCAAGTTCGATGACTCTAACATCCGTGCGATGGGCCGCGATACAAGCGGTGTGCGCGGCATGAAGGTCGACCTAGATGCTGGCGTGCGCGTGTTGGGTATGGAGGTTGTGCCCGAGGGTAAAGACGATGATTTGCTCGTCATAACCGAGCACGGTTTTGGTAAGCGCACCAAGTTGTCCGAGTACAACCTGCAGGGTCGCGGCGGGCAAGGCGTGACCACCATCAAGATGACGCCGCGTAACGGCAACCTTGTGGCCATGATGGTCGTCCCTGACGAGCACGACCTTATTATCATGAGCGAGAGCGGCATGACGCTGCGCTGTAAGGCGAGTGATATCTCCGAGCTTGGACGCGCTACACAAGGCGTCAAGATCATGAACGTCACCGACGACGATCGCGTCACGGCCATAGCCCGCGTTGTGGATGTGGAAGGCGGCAAGAAGGCTACCGCTAATGTTGCTGGTCAGACGCAAACCGTCGACGGCGAGGAGCTCAGCGGCACGTTTGACACCTCGACGCAGATGCAAGACGACGAGGAGGAGCTCGAGGAGGAGTAGTCTTGCCAACTGCAGGCAACAACGGGTTCTATAAGTTATGAGTTGAGAGGGCGCCTTTTAAGGCGTCCTCTTTTTTGCGCTTTGGGCAGCGGGTATTGTGTGCTCTGGGCAGTGGGCTAGCTAATCAAAAAGACCTTAAAGATAAGGAATACTTAAGGCGAGCTGGCGGTAATCTGTCCTCGATGGTTTAGATAACAAGAGGAGGTAGTGCATCGATGCGCTTTAAGAAGCCTTTGAGCATAGCGATGTCGGCTGCGATGGTGATGGCGTTTACGCCGGCCACCGCCGCTTTGGCTGCTGATCAAGATACACCGCAGGCCCAAGAGCAACAGTCTCAAGACCAGCAAGAGCAGACAGCCGGAGCAGGGGAGACGCTGGGAACGTATCGCGTGATTGATAAAGACGCGAAGACGGCGGAGTTTGTCGCATCGCAAGCAAGCGGCAAGACCGCCCAAGTTCCCGCCGCTATCACCTTGGCAGATGGCCAGGAGTATGCCGTTACCCAGGTTGCCGACAAGGCGTTTTGGGGTATGCAAAAACTCACCTCGGTCAAGGTGGCAGATGGTGTGACGAGCATCGGCACGCAGGCCTTTGAGGAATGCGTGAAGCTTACTAGCGTTGAGCTTCCCAGCAGTATCCTCACGATTGGGGACAAAGCGTTCTTCTACTGCACACGTCTTGCCAATATTAAGTTGCCCTCGTCTCTTAAAGAGATTAGCGACGGTACCTTCTATGGCTGCGCGAGCTTGAAAACACTCGACATTCCGCAAAATATCACCACCATCGGCAAGTACGCCTTTGCAGAATGCGGCAAGCTCACCCAGGTGACCGGCATGAAGGGCGTTACTTCTATAGGGGCGCGCGCCTTCAAGCGCTGCCGCGCTATGGAAAGCTTTGCGTTTGAGGAGGGGCTTGAGTCCATAGAAGACCGCGCCTTCGAGGAGTGCCAAGCGCTGAGGACGGCATATCTACCCAAATCGCTCAAAACAATGGGGAAGTATGCCTTCAACGACTGCCAAGGTCTTGAGAAGGTGTCCTTGTCTGTGGCAGAGATTCCTACATTCGCCTTTGGCAACTGCACTGCAATCACCCAGTTCGACTTGCAAGAGGGTGTGCAGAAGATCGACAAGTTTGCCCTCGACGCCTCGCTCGAGGATGCCTTGGTCATCCCTAAGACGGTGACGTATATAGACCCGCTTGCCATCGGCAACAGCATGGCGCCGGAGTACAAGGTCGAGCAAGATAACGAAAATTACTCGTCTAAAGACGGAGTCTTATACTCCAAAGACGGTACGACCTTGGTCAACTACCCTGATACGAGCAAAGCTAAGAGCTTTACGGTTCCGTCGGGTGTCACAAAGATCGGCGACTACGCCTTCTATGCTGTCGATAATCTCAAGACGGTGGACTTGGGCAGCGTGAGTGAGCTTGGCAAAGACGCCTTTGCTAGCTCAACGACACTCAGAAACGTCACCTTCTCAAAGAACCTCACCTCGATACCAGATAGCGCCTTTAGCTCGACGAATATCAAGAATCTGGTGCTACCCAGCAACATTAAAGAGATAGGGAGCAACTCTTTTAGCGGCATCTCGGCAAAGACTATTGACCTAGGCAGCGTGGAGACGATAGGCGACAGTGCGCTGAGCAGTGCATATAACATCAAAGAGATCACTATCCCGGCAAGCGCCACAAGCGTGGCGGGCAACTTTGCTGCAGGTTCTGCGGCGACCAAGTACAAGGTTGCCTCGGGCAGCAAGAGCTTCAAAGCCAAGAAGGGGCTCTTGTACAGCGCCGATGGCAAGACCTTGGTGAGCGTTCCTACCTATTACAACTCCAAGCAGGACAAACCCTCTGTGACCGTCGCCGATGGATGCGAGGTTATAGGCGCCAATGCGTTTGACTCCGTCAGTGCGTTTACGGTGAGCCTGCCCTCTACGGTTACCACGATCAAGACCGACGCCTTCAAAGGCGCCGAGAACCTCTACAACAAAAAGGGCTTTAAGATCCCGGCGAGCGTGACCACGATAGAGGACTACGCGCTTGGCTACACAAGTGGCCACAGCGATAGCGACCGTTTGAATAGCGTGCTCATCGTGGGTAAGCGCGGTTCTGCTGCCGAGCAGTACGCCTTGGCAAATGACTTTGCCTTTGCCACTACCACGCCCAAGATGAAGATCACTAAAGCGTCCCTTGCCAAGAAGGGCGCAAAAACTAAGGTGAGCGTCACTGGCATGAGCAACAGCCAGGTCAAGTACTACTCGAGCAACAAAAGCGTGGTTAAGGTGAATAAGAACGGCCGAGTGACGGCTGTTGGTGCCGGCAAGACCAACATCGTCGCCGCTATGGGCACCTACTACCTGCATGTGAACGTGAAGGTAGGGGGTAAGAAAGCCGCGGCAAGCGTAGATCCGTACAGCAAATACACCAAGCTCAACGGCAAGGCAGCACTCAAAACCTGGCAGAAGAAGTACTACGCAGCCAACAAGGGCATGTCTTTTACCAAGAAGGACAACCCGGCCATCAACTGCTATACCAGCAGCGACTATGTGGCCATCAAATGCGCGCAGGGTGATGCCGCCTATGCCGAGCGCTCGCATGAGACCTACGGCGATGATATTGACGAGTACTACGAGGTGTCGGCTCTGCTCAAACACGAGCTGTCGCGCTTTACCCTCCCGGTAAACACCGAGCTCTACAGCGGTATCAGTAGTGTGTATGCCTACACCGGAGCTGCAAGTACGCTCGAGGACATGGAAAACTCCTTAGGTAAGACGCTCACACACCCCGTGCTTATCTCTACGTCTATCTTTGGCTCTGTGGCAGATGGCTTTACTAGCGGAACGTACGGCACCGTCATCCACATCTACGCTCCCAAGAACAAGACTCTGGGCGGCTATCTGTACAAGTTCTCCGAGTATCCCGACGAATTCGAGCTGCTTTTGGCTAATGACGCGCAGTTCAAGGTCGTGGATTGTGGCATCAAGTATGCCAAGACCGGCAGCCCCTATAAGGGCGAGAGCTACAACACCTACCAGCGCTATTATTCGCTTGAGTACCTGGGTAATAGCGCGTCGTAGCGCTTGAGGGTACGGCAACAGTAGTGCTGTGGCATGGCGGCAGCCTGCGTTTCGCGACGCAGCGCTGCCGCCAAGGTGACGGCAAAGAGCGGTATATGCCGGTTAATTGGTGGGTATCAAAAAAATTGCTTGCCTAAAGCCGGATTCTCTGTCATTATACCGTCTTGCGTGTTAAGGGCCTTTAGCTCAGTTGGCTAGAGCGCACGACTGATAATCGTGAGGTCACAAGTTCGAATCTTGTAAGGCCCACCATTTTTTTGATGGTTCATGCAGCTTTCCTGGGGGTATAGCTCAGCTGGGAGAGCGCCAGCTTTGCAAGCTGGATGTCAGGGGTTCGAGCCCCCTTACCTCCACCATAGTTTTTAATCGCCCGGGCAACCGGGCTTTTCTTTTGCCCTATAGCCTGCGGTGTGAGCTAGGCGAGGGCCGTAGCGCTATATGCCGTTTGCCCGCAAAA
>CAYQLX010000098.1:0-5539 GCA_964418305.1 uncultured Coriobacteriaceae bacterium
TATTCTCGCAGGTCACGAGTTGTTTCTCGTGGCCTGTTTGCTTTCTTCAAGCAAGCTAGAAAACAGCTTTTGGTGGGAACCGTGTGCAAATCGCACCTTTGAAATTCGCGTCACACCTGTTTGATAGACTGTCGAGCGTGGCGCGGGGCTTTGTTGTCCTGTTGTCTAGTGCCCTCCGGGAGAGGAGGCGCACATGGAAGATGCTATTTTGCTCCTTCTCGTGGTCGCCTTTCTGGTGCTGCTGAGCAGATAAACGCTTCTTAGACGACGACAACCGCCCTCGCACGGCGGTTGTCGTCTAACACTTTTGATTTGATAACCACGGAGGGCTTGCCCCGCGTTGCAATTTTAGCACGGAATACAGAACAAAAGCGCGGCCAACATCGCGTTGGAGGGTCGTAGGCTGATTGATGCCATGTTCAGAGTCGACGCCGGGTTCAACGGCATAGAGACAGAGCATAGGGATTGGCGAGGCTGGAATATCTCCCGCCGCAATCTTCTCCTTGAGTTAAAGCAACCTCGATGCCATAATAAAGGCGGTCTTCCGACAGGAGGGCTTCCAAGAGCCGGGGGTTGTCCCCCGGCATTTTTTATCTTCAGAGGTGCCCTATGGTAGAAATAAGTGTCTTTGCTGACGAGTCGGGCGAAGTTGGAACCGAGTCAAAATACTATTTGCTCACCTTGGTGCTCCACGAACAGAACAAGCCCATCATCACTCCCATCCCCTACTCACTACCCCTCTTGCTCTTTGAGCGCGTCGAACTTGGCCTTCATGGTGGGATTGTTGCGCGTGAGCTTCTTGATTGTAAGATCCTGCGCTTTGTCGTTGGCAAGACGCAGCTGGTTTTCGCTGCCTAAGAGCGCTTTTTTGGTCTTCTCCAAGTGATCGATGGTCTTGTCTATCTCTGCGATGGCCGTCTGGAACTTCTCGCTAGCGATGCGATAGTTGCGGCCAAACTTGTCCTTGAACTCCTCCATGGAGTCCTCAAAGTTCGTGATGTCGATGTTCTGGTTGCGTACCTCGGCCAGCTCGTTTTTGTATTGGAGCGCGCCCAGTGCAGCGTTGCGCAGTATGGATATGAGCGCGATAAAGAACTGCGGGCGGATGACATACATCTTGGGATAGCGGTAGCTCATGTCCACGATGCCGCTGTTGTAGAGCTCGTTGTCTGGCTCGAGCATGGTACAAAGCACGGCATACTCGCAGCCCTTTTTCTTGCGATCTGCGTCGAGCTTGGCCAAAAAGTCCTCGTTCTTGTGCTTGGTACGCGTCTCATCGTTCTCGTTTTTCATCTCGAACATGATCGACACAACCTCAGCGCCGCTTACCGGGTCGCACTCACGGAACACGAAGTCGCCCTTAGTGCCGTCCACGACGTCATTGTCCTTCTCAAAGTACGCATTAGGAAACGCCGTCGCCCTGATCTTGTTGAACTCCGTCTCACAGTGGCGCTCCAAGGACTCCCCCACCATCTTGGTGGAAAGGCGCGCCTTCATGTCCTTGACGCGGGCGATCTCTTCTTCTTTGTACTTGATAAGCTCGTCCTTTTGCGCAAGCGCGCTTGTCATCTGCTCGCGCAAAGCGGCTTGCTGCTGCGCGGCTTTGGCCTCGTTGAGCTTTATCTGCGCGGCAAGCTCGTCACGCTCATGCTCGGCAGCACTGCGCGCTTGAGACACGGCAAGCTCCTGCTGCGTGCTGGCCTGCGCCTGCTGGGCTGCGAGCTTTTGCTTGAAGCTGTCCTCTTGAGAGACAACCTGCTGCTTGAGCGCAGCAATCTGGGCATCGCGTTGAGCAGTAGCGTTAGCAAGCTCTTCTTGGTGCTTGGCGGCGGCGACCTTACTATCCGATTTCAGCTTTGCCACGGCCTCTGCAAGCTCTTGCTGCAACTTAGCAATCTGCGCCTGACTGGCCGCAGCCTCCTTTTGCGCCTCTTGCTGCGCCGCAGAAACCGCCAGCTTTACCTCTTGGACGTTTCTCTCTTTGAGCATTTGCTCGCGCTGGGCAAGCTCACGGTCGAACTCCTCCGTGCGCACTTGGCGCAAGATATCAGCAAAGCTGCTCTCGTCCACCTGAAAGACCTCGCCGCAATTGGGGCATTTGATCTGGCTCATGCTCGGCTTTCCTTCCTGCAAAAAGACCTTGGCAACATTGCGAATACCACTTGGTGCCCGCGTGCCGTCTGTCATATTTCTTGCAACCATCTTAGCCCCTGACAGCCACCCCTAGGCGCACGAGCTACAACGGTGGGTAATCGCTTACGCATATCCGTCCACCGCTGCCGTAGACCCAAAAGTCACGCGCTAAGGCACCCGAGCCGCTACACTTGATCTTGAAAATCACGATCCAAGGAGCAATGCGTGGGCAACGACCAGGTGGCAACAAGCAATCACCAAGGCGATGAGACAATCCGCAAGAACCTCAACAGGGCAAGCCTCATCGAGCTGTTCTTCGATTTAGTCTTTATCTTCTGCCTGCGCCAGCTCATCCCCCTCATCGCAGACTCGCAAGACATCGTAGTGAGCTGGTACACCTTCTACACCTTCTGCTTCACCATCGTCTTGCTCCTACAGATTTGGTTCACCGTAACGCAGTTCATGAACTGCTTTGGCACCGGCGGGCCGCTTGACGTCCTTTACCTCATAACAAATGTCTTCTTGCTCATCATCATGTCGCAGGCAGCAAGCGTGACCTGGGAGCTTTACCTGGTCTACAACACCTGCTGGATGCTCATCTTGCTCAACGGCTGCGTGCATTGGGTGGTGCGCTATAAACTCGCGCGCACAACAGACCCGCAGCGTGCACACATCGTAAAGCGCACCGTGGCGATTATGGGCGCACAGATTATCGTCATCTTCATCTCCAACTTTTTCTCAAGCGTACCAGGGCAAGTGATGTGCTTTATCGCCTTGGCGCTGGGTTTCTTTTCTTGGAGCGGACGCGATGGACGTCACATGAACATCGACCGCTACAGCCACCTAGCAGAACGCGGGTCGCTTTTGGTGGTCATGACCTTTGGAGAAACACTCATCGCTGCCGGCACCTACACCGGCGCGCAAAACCACATCGTATCGGGCCTGCTGCACGTGCTCATCATCTTGGTTATGTTCCTGATTTATGTGATTGAGCTCGATCGTGCCTTAGACGTGACCAAACTCGGAAGCGGGTTGGGTTTCATGGCCATCACCACTTGGCAGACCTTTGTCGCGGCAAACTACACCGCAGCCTTCGAGCTTATGGCAGAGGGTAAGAGCCTGTGGATTATGGACGGCAGCCTCTACTTCTCTTTGAGCCTTGCCGTCTTCTTGCTGAGTTTCTTCTTCTACCTGCCCTTTAACCGCAAAGGGCGCAAACCCGGTAAGCGCTGGATTGCAGCGCGCGCAGTCGTGTGCCTCGCTTGTTTGGCTGCCTCGCAGGTCTTTGTGGCAACGACCTCAAGCATGTTGGGCAGCATCGGTATCTTGCCCGCCGACTTTGTGGCAACACATAACTTTGCCCCCTTTGCCTCCACCGGCACCGGCCTTATCTTGGTGCTGATTGTGCTCG
The DNA here is from genome assembly GCA_964418305.1 of uncultured Coriobacteriaceae bacterium. GTDB lineage: Bacteria > Actinomycetota > Coriobacteriia > Coriobacteriales > QAMH01 > W2P13-069. The sequence goes on from CAYQLX010000098.1 coordinate 3,545, forward strand.
TCTTAGACTGGCGCAACTACGGCGAGCCGCCGCGCCACCTGGTGACCAAGCTCTATGGCAACCACAACAGCGATGATGATGGCAGCCAAGCATAGAGTCCGCTGACGCCGCGCATCGTGCATGAGACCTTAGGAGCTGGTCACCATCAACCGCACCATCCCAGACGCACATATCCACTACTCGGCCATGAGCAGCGGTTCATGGACGCGCCCTTTGCTTGCCGTCACCTGCACGCCCGCAGAGTTCGAGACGACACTTGTAGACGAGCGCTGCGAGCACTTGGCGCTAGGGCTTCATCCTTGGCAGCTCAACGCCCAAAACGCATGCGAGCTCGTAGAGGCCTTTGCCCACCAGCTGCCCAAAACGCGCCTTGTCGGGGAGATTGGCTTGGACTTCTACGGGGACTTCGCGCAATCATCTAGTGTGCAACTCAATGCCTTCACCTCCATTTGCGCGCAGCTTGAAGACAGCGGCTACCTGCTGTCATTGCATTCGCGCAAGGCAGAGCGCGAGTTGCTCGACATCCTAGAAGCCAACGGTCTAACGCGCAGCTGCATCTGCATCCTGCATGCTTACAACGGCAGCAGTGCCGGCCTTACGCGCGCACTCAAGTCAGGCTGCCTTGTCTCACTTGGCTTGCGCGAGCTTAAAACAAAACGTGGGCGCGAGTACGCAAGGCAGCTGCCTGCCACGCGCCTGCTGCTCGAGACCGACGCCGACGGCCACGAACCTTTTAGCCCTCAAGACCAAGAGCGCTCTTTGGAAGACGCACTAGAGCTTCTCAACAGCATCAGGGGCTGCGACATGCGCGAGCAGATAGCCGACAACTTCTGCCGTGCGATGGAATTCGCCTTAGAATGAAGCGAAACAAAACCAAAGCACCAGGAGCAAAGCCCATGACACAAGCAACAGCAGCGCGCCTTGCCACGCGACCCGTCAACGTAGGCGGCGTGATCATAGGAGGTGGCGCGCCCGTTGTCGTCCAGTCCATGACCAATCTGCCCATGGTCGATAAAGGCAATGGCCCCGTGCTCGACATAGAGGGCAACTTGGAGCAGATCCGCCAACTGGCCCAAGCAGGCTGCGAGATTGCGCGCGTGGCCGTCCCCAACCGCGCGAGCATCAGCCGCTTTGGGTGCTTATGCGAGCAAAGCTGTCTGCCTGTTGTGGCCGATGTGCACTTTGACCACGAGATAGCCATAGGCGCGGCGCAAAACGGCGCTGCCGCGCTGCGCATCAACCCGGGAAACATCGGCAGTATGGAACGTGTGGATGCCGTGATTGATGCCGCCGGACAAGCGGGAATCCCCATTCGCATCGGTGTCAACGCCGGATCACTCGAGGACTCACTTGCCGCACGTGACGACCTCACTCAACCGCAAAAGCTCGCCGCAAGCGCCGCAGGCTTCGTAGAGCACTTTGAGCAGCGCGGCTTTAAAGACATCGTGATCAGCGCCAAATCGCACGATGTTATGACGACCGTAGCCGCCTATCGCCAGCTCTCGCAAGAGCTACCGCATGTCCCGCTGCACATAGGCGTGACCGAGGCCGGCACCCTGCAGCAGGGCACGGTTAAATCAGCCGCGGGCTTGGGCATCCTGCTCGCAGAGGGCATCGGCGACACGCTGCGCGTGAGCCTCACAGCAGACCCGGTGGCAGAGATTGCCGTAGCCTATGCGATTCTTGCCGCTGTCGATGTGCGCCGCGTACGCCCCGAGCTCATCAGCTGCCCCACCTGCAGCCGCTGCCAAGTGGACATGATTCCCATAGCCCAAGAGGTCCAAGAGCGCCTGTCTAAGGTAAAAAAGCCCCTCAAGGTTGCCGTGATGGGCTGCGTGGTAAACGGCCCGGGAGAAGCAAAAGACGCAGACTGCGGCGTTGCCTGCGGCAAAGACAGCGCCATACTCTTCTCCCACGGCCAAAAGCTCAAGCGTATAGATGCAGCAAACATCACCGACGAGCTCTTCGCGCTCATCGACGAGCTATAAGGCAGCG
>CAYQLX010000099.1:0-5527 GCA_964418305.1 uncultured Coriobacteriaceae bacterium
CAGCAGAAACGTAACGAATCCTGCGCGGTGGGGCGGAATAAATTCCGCCCCTACGTATTTTGACCTGCGGGTCTATGCCGCTCGCGATGTGCTGCGACCTGCCCTGCGTAGGGGTCGAATTTATTCGACCCCACGCTGCAGCAACAGAAACGTAACGAATTCTGTGCGACAGCAGCTTCTTAAAACTCGACAGTCGGGCGGTGATTGTCTATTGATGCCGCGCACTGCCAGCCCATAGCATGTCTTCAGGACGCTTTGCTGCGCAAGGCATACCGCTGCCTGCGCGCTATTTGCATGTTGTGTGCGTATTGACAGTGACGCTCGCGGCACAAGCACAAGGACAAGCAAGGAGGAGCGGATGAAGAAGACCCTCAAGAAGCTCGCGACGGCAGCTATGGCGACTGCAGCCGTTGCTGCGATGGCATTTGCCTTGGCAGGCTGCGGCAGCACCGCCAGCTCAGATAGCAGTGACGACAGCGCTACCGGCAGCGATACGGCCCAGACCACGAACTCTGTCGTCATCGGCACATTGGCAACAGAGGACATCCTCCCCATGTGGGTGGCACAAGACGAGGGTCTCTTTGCCGATCACGGCGTGGACGCTACCGTCACTACCTTCCAATCCGCAACCGAGCTCATCGCTGCGGTGACGGCAGGCGATGTGGACTACGCCATGACCGATCCGATGGTCACCGCCTCCATCTACGCTAGCGGCACAGACGTGCAAATTGAGTGGGTTACCTTGGGCACCACGGCGTCTCAGGGCCGCTTTGGCATCATGACGGCCGACAGCTCCATCAAATCGCTGCAGGACCTGGCCGGAAAAGAGATCGGCGTGGGCAGCAACACCATCCTTGAGTACGTGATGGACACTCTCATGGAGGAAGCTGGCGTCGATGAGGCCGATATCAAGACCTCCGAGCTGCAAAAGCTCCCCGTGCGCTACCAAGCTATGGCCTCCGGCCAGGTTGCGGCAGCTGCGTTGCCTGCATCCCTGCTGGCGCTCGGCGAGGCAAGCGGCTACACCGTCGTTGCAGACGATACAACCGGCGACAATATCTCGCAGTCCGTTATGATCGCTCGCACCGACGCCGTCGATGCCGACGGTGGGCAGGCGACGCTTGAAGCCCTCAAGGCCGCATGGGACGACGCGGCAGGCAAGATTAACGCCGACGGTGACTCCTATCGCGAGCTTCTCGCAACAAACGCCAACCTCTCCGACGAGCTAGCCCAAAGCTACAAGGTGAGCGAGTACCCCACCTGTCAGCTTCCCACCCAAGAGCAGGTCGATGACGTTTTGGATTGGATGGAGGAGAAGGGCTACCTCACCGTCGATATAAGCTACGACGCCGCTACCGGCAAGTTCTCCAAGGACTAGCGGCCTGTGGGTGCCGTATCGGCATCGTGTTCCGGCTGCATCGCATCTATGATCGGAGCCTCATGACCCTCATGTTCGACAGCGTCGTTGTGGATTACCCCGCGCAAGGGCCGGTACAAGGCCGCGGGAAAAGCACGCTGCGCGCTCTGGACAACCTGACGTTTACTGTTGCCGCCGGGGAAGCTGTGTCTATCATCGGCCCTTCGGGCTGTGGTAAGTCGACGATGCTGCGCCTGGCCGCCGGGCTGGCGCAGCCTACGTCTGGCAGCGTCACCCAAAACGGCGCCTGTCTCGAACGCCCGCGCCAAGATACGGCCCTCATCCTGCAGGACTACGGCCTGCTGCCGTGGAAGAGCGTCTACGCCAATGCCGAGCTGGGCCTTAAGATTCGCGGGGTCAACGCCGCTACCCGCAAGGCAAAGACGGCTGCCGCGCTTGCGCGCGTGGGGCTTTCTGGCTTTGAGAGAAGCTATCCCAACCAGCTGTCGGGCGGCATGCAGCAGCGCCTTGCCTTGGCGCGCGCCATCGCCATGGACATCGACACTCTGCTCATGGACGAGCCGTTGTCTGCCTTGGATGCTTTGCTGCGTGAGGAGCTTCAAAGTGCGCTTTTAGAGTTGTGGGTGCGTCAGGGCTATACGCAGGTGCTCGTCACCCACTCCATCGAGGAGGCCGTCTTTTTGGGTCAGCGCATCGTGGTCATGGCTCCGCGGCCCGGGCGCGTTATCGCGCAGATAGATAACCCGCAGATGGGGCAGTGCTCTTATCGCGATAGCGACGAGTTTTTTGAGCGCTGCCGCCAAGTGCGACGCGCGCTGGATGAGGGGGTGCGCAATGCGCAGTAGTTTCTTGTCTCGCATTCTGTGCGTGCTCTTTGCCGTGGTCTTTGTGCTTGCGGGCTGGCAGATTACTGCCATGCTGCTTAACACGCCCGCGTTGCCTACGCCCGCGCAGACGGTGCCCATTCTCATCCGTTTTGCGCCCGACATCGCCCCCAGCTTTGCCATAAGCGCCTACCGATTGCTTGTCTCGCTGGTTATAGGCGTCGTTTTGGGCGCGCCAATCGGCCTAGCCTTGGGCCGCAGCCCCAAGCTCGACGCACTCTTTGCCCCGGTGCTCTACATCCTCTACCCGCTGCCCAAGATCGTGCTTTTACCCATCCTGCTCGTGCTTTTGGGCCTGGCCGACGCTCCTAAGATTGCGCTCATATCGCTCACGGTGTTTTTCCAGGTGGTTGTCGTCATGCGCGACGCCGCCTGCGCCATTCCGGCGGCAACGGTGCTTTCCGTGCGCTCGCTGGGCGGCAGCCGCGCCAGCGTGTGGCGTCACGTGGTCATCCCCGCAACCTTGCCCGAGCTGTTTACGACTTTGCGCGTGAGCTCGGCCGTGGCTATCGCTGTGCTCTTCTTTGCCGAGGCTATCGCTGGCTCCACGGGCGTGGGTTACTTCATCATGGAGAGCTGGGCCATGGTCAACTATCCGCGCATGTTTGCCGGCATCATCGCGCTGGCCGTTATGGGCGTCGTGGTCTATGAGGTATTTGATGTAGCGGAACGCGGCCTCACCCGCTGGCGCCAACAGAGCTAGCACGCCTCACGGGTTTGCAGCTATCATCGGCCGCCTGCGCTTTGCGCGCTAAAGCTCGACACACTGTCGTGTTATCATCGCCCGCATGAGAAAGCGCCCCGAGAAAACCGAGCAGACCAAGGCCGACCTTGAGGAGGCTTTCTGGCGCCTGTACGAAACCAGCCCGGTGGAGAAGGTGTCTGTGAGCGCTGTGTGTGAGCGCGCCGGCTATAACCGCGCGACGTTCTATCTGCACTTCAAGGACATCTACGACCTGCTTGAGTCCATAGAGAGCCGTATTGCAAACGGCATGACGGCGTGTGTGGAGACGTGCATGCAGCGCTTGGCGGCCGACACCAGCAAGCTCGCACTAATGGCCGCGCTCAAGGATGTGATCGCCTACTACGAGCGCAACCGGCGCTACATCGTCGTCTTGCTGGGCCCCAAGGGCGACCCGGCCTTCACGGTGAGGCTCAAAGACGCGCTCAAACCGCTATGGCGCCGCTACGTGATTCAAGACGCAGGGCAGCATACCGAGCAAGAGCTCGACCTCATGCTCGAATACACCTTGGCCGGCACGCTGTTTATGATCTCGCGCTGGCTGGCAGATCCCGGCGACATTGGCGTAGTGGAGATGGGTAAGCTGGTCTACGACACGTCCATCAGGGACCTGAGCGCGCGGGCGTCGTGCTAGCAGGCGGCGCACGGGTGTCGCGCGGATGCGTCGCAGGCGCACGCTACAATGGATTGGATAGGCAGCAAACGACTGGAGGTCGCAACCTCATGGAGCAATATAAGCAGGAGTTCATCGAGTTCATGCTGGAAAGCCAGGTGCTTAAGTTTGGGCAGTTTACGCTCAAGAGCGGCCGCCAAAGCCCGTTCTTTATGAACGCAGGCGCCTATGTTACGGGAGACCAGCTGCATCGCCTGGGCCTGTACTACGCCAAGGCTATCAACGACAACTTTGGGCTGGACTTTGACGTCGTTTTTGGGCCGGCGTACAAGGGTATCCCGCTAAGCGTCGTCACTGCCATGGGGCTTAACGAGCTCTACGGCATCGAGGTCAAGTACTGTTCTAACCGCAAGGAGGCCAAAGACCACGGAGAGGGCGGCAACCTCTTGGGCCACGTGCTGCAAGACGGCGACCGCGTGGTCATGGTTGAGGACGTGACTACCAGCGGCAAGTCCATCGACGAGACGCACCCCATCATTACTGGTGCGGCCGATATCAGCATCAAGGGCCTGATTGTGAGCCTCAATCGCCAGGAGGTAGGCCGTGGCGGCGTCAAGTGCGCGTGCGACGAGATAAGCGATAGATACGGCTTTCCAACGGCCGCCATCGTCACCATGGACGAGGTCACGAGCTATCTGTCTGACAAGGGTGTGCTGGATGCCAGCATGCAGGCCGCTATCGCCGCCTATTACGAGCAATACGGGGCAAAGGAGTAGCCATGGCGCTTTTTGAGAACCTCGGCAAAATCGTACATGGCGAGTCCGGGCGCTTCCAGGTGGCCGACAGAATCGTGGTCTGCTCGCATTGCGGCGGGACGGAATTCAAAGACGACTCCGCGCAGCTCAACACGGCGGGTGCCACGTACTTTGGCTACGACTGGCTCAACCGCAGCGCCCACACTCTCATCTGCACTAACTGCGGCCACATAGAGTGGTTTTTAGACTAATGCCGACCGCAGAATACAACCGCCTCACGCCGCTCATGTGTGCGCGCTTGGCCGCACCGCACACTTGGCCCGGTCCCAGCGTACTCACGACCGTTTTTGGCGGCGTCTTTGCCGCGTCGCAGGGCTATGGCTTTGACGCGCGCATCTGGTGCGTGCTGCTGCTTTGTGCCGTGGCTGCGCAGTCGGCGGTCAACACCCTCAACGACTGGGCCGATTACCGCGCCGGCACAGACACCGTGGAAAACTCCGACGACCCGACAGACGCCGTGCTCGTCTACGACAACCCCAACCCTAAGCACGTGCTCGCGCTGGGTGTGGCCTACATGTTCGTGGCGCTTGTGGCGGGCCTGGCGGCCACCGCTTGGAGCGGCAGTGCTCTACCGTTGCTGATCGGCGTCGTTGGGGCTGTGTTTATCGTCTGCTATAGCTCGGGCAAGCTGCCGGTGAGCTACTTCCCCTTGGGAGAGGTAGTAAGCGGCGTTGTCATGGGCTGCCTGATCCCGCTTGCCGATATCGTAATCTTTGCCGCGCACGGCAGTGGCGCGGGCGTTTTTGACCTGGGCATCATGACGCCTGTGGGTTGGGCCAATGCGCTGGTGGGCACCGTGCCCTTCATCGTGGGCATCGCGCTGGTCATGGCAACGCAAAACTGCTGCGATATAGAGCGCGATAAGCCCATAGGGCGCAAAACCGCCGCCGTGGTCATGGGGCGCGAGCGTTTTAGGACGGCATACCGCGTGTTCATCGTCTTGTGGATAGCCTGCGTGCTCCACCTAGTCTTTTGGGGCTTTGGTGCCGCGGCTATGTGGCCTGCCGTCGTGTGTTTGCTGCTGGGCATTGGCACCATTCGTTTCACGCTCACCACGCCGCTCGTGCACGAGGTGCGCGGGCCCTCCATGGGGGC
>CAYQLX010000100.1:0-5380 GCA_964418305.1 uncultured Coriobacteriaceae bacterium
CTGAAAACGCACACGATATCGTCAGAGTGTTGCGCATCTGCCGTCAACTGGGCGTTACGCGCTGCAAGTAGAGTAGAGTCCATCAACATCTCTCAGAGTAACCGCGTAAGGAGAATCTCATGGCAGTGATCGGCATCGACCTAGGAACCACCAACAGCTGCGTGGCGACCATCGAGGGAGGCCGCGCCACTGTCATCGCCAACGCAGAGGGCTCGCGTACCACTCCTAGCATTGTCGCCTTTGGCAAAGACGGCGAGCGCATGGTGGGCACCGTGGCTGCGCGCCAGCAAGCCATGAACCCCGATCGCACCGTGGCCAGCGTCAAGCGCCACATGGGCACCGATTGGTCTATCAAGGTGGACGGCAAAGCATTTAGCGCGCAGGAGATATCGGCCATGATTCTCTCCAAGCTCAGGGCCGACGCACAAGCTTACTTGGGCCAAGACGTGCGCGATGCGGTGATTACCGTTCCCGCTTACTTTGACGACGTGGCCCGCCAAGCCACCAAGGACGCCGGTCGCATCGCCGGGCTTAACGTGCTGCGCATCATCAACGAGCCTACATCGGCAGCATTGGCCTACGGCTTGGACAACGGCCATGCGCAAAAGGTTATGGTCTATGACCTGGGCGGCGGCACCTTTGACGTGAGCGTCATCGGCATTGGCGACGACGTTATAGAGGTTCTTGCTACCTGCGGCGACAACCACTTGGGCGGCGACGACTTTGATCAGCGCCTTACCGATCACCTGCTGGGCGAGTTTAAGAAGGAGCATCCCGGCGCATCTCTTGACGCGCAGGCGCAGCAGCGCGTGCGTGAGGCGGCCGTGCAGGCAAAGAAGGAGCTTTCTGCCACGACGTCCACGAGCGTCAACCTGCCGTTCTTGGCGCAGGAAGGCGGCCAGCCGGTGCACTTTGAGGCGCAGCTTACGCGCGCGCAGTTTGAGCATATGACGGCAGACCTCGTAGAGCGCACGAGCGGCCCGGTCAACCAAGCCTTGCAAGACGCCGGTGTCACGGCGGCGCAGCTTGACCAGGTGCTCTTGGTGGGCGGCTCGACGCGCATCCCCGCTGTGCAGGAGCATGTGCGCCGCCTTACGGGCAAGCAGCCCTCGAGCTCCATCAACCCCGACGAATGCGTTGCCTGCGGCGCTGCCATCCAGGCCTCCACGCTGGCCAATGCGCTTGCCGGCGGACAGGCGGGAGACGCTGCCCCGGGCAGCGAGATTCTGCTTTTGGACGTGACCCCGCTTACGCTTTCCATAGAGACGGTGGGCGACAATGCATCGCCCTTGGTGCACCGCAACACGACGCTGCCGGCGCATTACAGCCAAATCTTTACCACTACATCGCCCATGCAGACGCAGGTAGAGATCAACGTCTTGCAGGGCGAGCGCCCGCGCGCAAGCGACAATAAATCGATCGGCAGGTTTCGCCTCAAGGGCATCAAGCGTATGAGCAATCCGCAGATCGAGGTTACCTTTGACATCGACACCAACGGCATTTTGCGCGTGAGCGCCAAGGATCTGGGTACGGGCAAAGAGCAGTCCATCACTATCGATAACGACCAGCGCATGAGCGAGGACGAGATTCAGGCCGCCATCCGCGACGCAGAGCAATACGCCGCCCAAGACAACGAGCGCCGCGAGGCAAGCCGCGTGCGCAACGAGGCTCAAAGCCTACTCAACACGGCGCAGACGGCGCTGGACGCCCATAAGAAAGAGATCGACAAGGACGAAAAGCGCACCGTGCAGCGTGACATCGCCGCTCTGCAAAAGGCGCTTGCCGCCCGTCCCAAGAAGGGCGCAGAAAACGACGTTACTGCCATCAAGCAAGCGGCCGACGCCTTGGAGCAAAGCAGCGCCTCACTGCGCAGCATGTAGGGGAGGTGGCGGCTCGCGCGCTGTCGCGGCCGACCCCCACAGCACGGGGCAAGGGCGCGGCCGGCCCCACAGCGCGGGGCAGGGGAACGTCCGGTCCGGCAGCATGCACGACCGCATCGCCGTTTGGGTCCTTTCATAGCATCGAAACACTTTAGCGTGCTAAAGTGTGCGAGAATATCGGCACGATAAAAGCGGCGCCGCCTGCGCGGTGCCAACGCCCGTGCCCGCCTCATGACAGTGCGGGCATTGGTGCGCAAGCGGGAAGGACCCACTATGCCACGCAGCGCCACAGTCTCACGTGCAACCAAAGAGACGAGCATCACCGTAACGCTGGACCTCGACGGCACCGGTCAGACCGACATAAACACCGGCGTGCCCTTCTTTGATCACATGCTCGACGCGCTGGGCCGCCACGGCTTGTTGGATCTGAGCGTGCAGGCGCAAGGCGATGTTGAGGTGGACGCGCACCACACTGTTGAGGATTGCGGCATTGTCTTGGGGCAGGCTGTGCGCCAGGCGCTGGGCGATTGCAAGGGCATCACGCGCTATGGGCAGTCGCTTTTGCCCATGGATGAGACGCTCGTCCTAGCCGCTATAGATGTGTCCGGCCGCGGGCAGTGCCACGCGCAGCTGGATATCCCCGCGCCGAGCGTGGGCAGCTTTGACACCGAGCTTGCCGAGGAGTTCTTTATCGCCTTCGCGGCAAACGCCGGCATTACGCTGCACATACGTCAGATTTGCGGCAAAAACTCGCACCACATCATCGAGGCCGCCTTCAAGGCTGTGGCGCGCGCCCTCAAGGAGTGTGTGTCCATCGACAGCCGCGTTGCCGGCGTGATTCCCTCCACCAAGGGTGCGCTGTAGCATGACGGCGAGCATCTGCGTTATTGATTACAAGAAGGGCAACCTCGCCAGTGTCCAGCGCGGCTTGGCCGATGCCGGCTATGACGCCTTTATCAGCAGTGAGCCCGCCAAGATCCTCGCGGCCGACGGCATTGTGCTGCCGGGTGTGGGTTCTTTTGCCGATGCTATGACGACCATGAACGAGCTGGGGCAAACGCAGGCCATACGCGACAAAGTGGCAACCGGCGCGCCCATGCTCGGCATCTGCCTGGGCATGCAGCTGTGCATGGACTGGGGCGATGAGGGCTGCGAGGAAGGCAGCCGCATGGAGGGGCTGGGGCTTGTTGCGGGTCATGTTGAGCGCATTGCATCGACAACTCCAAACGGGCAGAGGCTCAAGGTGCCGCACGTGGGCTGGAACAGCGTGCGCGCTTGCCAAGACGCCAACCCGCTTTATAGCGGCATCGCGCAGGACAGCTACTTCTACTTCACGCACTCCTATGTGTGCGTGTGCGATGATGCGGCAGACGTGGCGGGCACCACGCAGCACGCGCAGGTGTTTACAAGCTCCATCCGCAAGGGCAACGTCTACCTCACGCAGTTTCATCCAGAGAAGTCCTCGGCCAAAGGCATGCGCATGCTCGCCAACTTTGGCGCGATTGTAGATAGCCTGCGCTAGGACCTGCCGCCGCAGCGCGCAAGGCGCGCAGGGCTCAAGCCGCAAAGCTCAAGCCGCAAGGCCGCGCAAGACTCAAGCCGCAAGTACGGGCCGCTCACACGAAAGGTTTTATCGATGATTCTCGTTCCTGCAATAGACATCCTGGGCGGGCGCGCCGTGCGCCTCAAGAAGGGCGACTACAACCAGGTGACCGTCTATAACGACGACGCTGTGGCTCAGGCGCGCGCCTTTGAGCAGGCGGGCGCTAAGCGCGTGCACATCGTGGATTTGGACGGTGCACGCGACGGCCGCGCTACCAATATGGAGCTCATCGCGCGCATGGTGGCAGAGCTTACCTGCGAGGTCGAGGTCGGCGGTGGCATACGCACGATGGAGGCTATCGAGCGCTACGTGGACGCCGGCGTGCGACGCGTGGTGCTGGGAAGCGCGCTCGTCAAGGACCGCGCCTTTGCCGTGCAGGCTGCGGCAGAGTACGGCAGCGTGATTGTGGCGGGCATCGACGCCAAAGACGGCATCGTGGCCACGGAGGGCTGGCTGGACACGGCCGCGGGCGTGCCGGCAAGTCAGCTTGTGGCAGACCTCGAGGGCATGGGCATCACCAACTTGGTCTACACCGATATCGCGCGCGACGGCATGCAAACGGGCATCGACGCTGCGGCTTATGCGGCCATGGCCAACAGCTTTCCCAACGTTAAGGTCACAGCGAGTGGCGGCCTTGCCAGCTTGGACGATTTGCGCAACCTCGTTGCCACCGGCGCGCCCATCGACGGCGCCATCACCGGGCGTGCGATCTACGAGGGCGTCTTTAGTGTGCAAGAGGGCATCGAGTGCATACGCCAAGCGCAAGAGGCGCTGGATAGGGGAGGTGCCGCATGCTAACCAAACGCGTGATACCTTGCCTGGACGTCAAAGACGGCCGCGTGGTCAAGGGGGTCAACTTCGTTAACCTGCGCGATGCGGGAGACCCGGTTGAGCTTGCGGCCGAGTACGACCGCCAAGGTGCCGACGAGGTCATCTTCTTGGACATTACGGCCACGCACGAGGGCCGCAAGACCACCATCGACATGGCCAGCCGTGCAAGCGAAGAGGTTCACATCCCGTACGCCGTGGGTGGTGGGTTTAAGACCATCGCCGATATGCGCACGATGATTGCCGCCGGCGCGGATAAGGTGTCGCTTAACTCGGCCGCCATCAAAGACCCAAGCCTGATTACGGCCGGCAGCTTGGCCTTTGGCAGCCAGGCCGTGCTCGTGGCCATAGATGCCAAGCGCGTTGCCGGCAATCCCAATAAGTGGACGGCGTACGTGCGTGGCGGGCGCGAGGATACAGGCTTGGATGCTGTGGAGTGGGCGGTCGAGGCCGCACGTCGTGGCGCGGGTGAGATTCTGCTCACCAGCATGGATTGCGATGGCAGCAAAGACGGCTTTGACCTAGCGCTCACGCGCACGGTGGCGCGCGCCGTCGATATCCCCGTCATCGCTAGCGGCGGCGTGGGCAAGCTCGAGCACTTTGCGCAAGGCATCATCGAGGGCGAGGCCGACGCTGTTTTGGCGGCGAGCGTGTTCCACTTTGGCGAGCTGAGCGTGCGCCAGGTCAAGGAGTATATGGCGGCACAGGGCATCGCCGTGCGCCTGTAGCTGGCAGTGCGACACAACGACAACGGAGGACTCACGATGGCAGATGCGATAGAGATGGCACAGCTTGGCGATGTAGAGCTCAAATTTGACGAGCGCGGGCTCATCCCCTGCGTAGTGCAAGAGGCTGCCACTGGCGACGTGCTCATGGTAGCCTGGATGAACGAGGAGAGCCTGGCGCTCACCGTCAAGACCAAGACCACCTGGTTTTGGAGTCGTAGTCGCCAAGAGCTCTGGAACAAGGGGGCCACGAGCGGCAACATACAGCATGTGCGCGCCCTACGCTACGACTGCGATGCCGATTGCTTGCTCGTTAAAGTCGACCCTGCAGGCCCCGCGTGCCA
>CAYQLX010000101.1:0-5319 GCA_964418305.1 uncultured Coriobacteriaceae bacterium
TTTTCAGCGGGCTTTCTTTTAGCGTTGCCAGAGGAGACTTCGTGTCTTTGACGGGTCCGTCCGGATGCGGTAAGAGCACGCTTTTGAAAACAGTTGCCGGTCTCGTGAAACCTGCGAGTGGCAAGGTGAGAGTTGGGAATGTGAAGGTCGATTCTCTTTGTGACAGAGAGGGGGAGCGGTACAGAAACCAGACATTGGGCTTTGTCTTTCAGGATTATCGCTTGGTAGATTGTTTTAATGTGCTCAAGAATGTTATGACTCCTGCTTTGATTTCGGGCGAATCAAAGAAGAGCGCTAGGGCTAGGGCAGAAGATCTTCTGAACGAGGTCGGCCTTCTTGAACGCGCAATGAGTTACCCCCGCAGGATGTCGGGAGGCGAACAGCAACGCGTGGCTATTGCCAGAGCGTTAATGAACGACCCTGAGCTGATTCTTGCCGACGAACCTACGGGAAACCTTGATCATGCAGCGAGAGACTCTGTTTTGCTGTTGTTCAAGAAGATGAACGAGGCTGGGAAGACGGTTATTTTGGTTACCCATGACGATGCAGTAGCAGCTTTTTCAAAGAGAGCTATCTTGTTTGATGAGCTTAAAAGCTTCTAGGTTGTGATTTCTTTTTTGGTTGGTTTAGGCGGTTTTTGTGCTTGTGCGCCGAAAGGCTATTTTAAATTAACCCCTTGCCAAGTTTTTTGGTTGCGGTATTATATCGCCTTGCCTACGCAAGAAGGCCGATGGGCGGTTAGCTCAGGGGGAGAGCACTACCTTGACACGGTAGGGGTCACTGGTTCGATCCCAGTATCGCCCACCATCGATTTTTAGGGGAGCCTTTTTCAGGCTCCTTTTTTGTTGCGTGTTTATGCGGGCAAGGTGCTTGCATTGCTCGCCATATGAAAAGATGCAAGCTTCCTGTCTGCAAGCGCAGCTGGTTGCGCAAGTTGGGTCTGCGCGTAAGCGCAGCAGGCTAAGATGAAAACGAGACAGATGGATTACCGCTACGTAGAGACACAGACACAGCTCGAGCAGCTGGTAGAAGACTTGAAGGGCTCCAAGATTCTGGCCATTGACACGGAGTTTTTGCGTGAGAAGACCTACTTTGCAAAGCTGTGCCTGATTCAGATCAACAACGGGCAGCTCAAGGCCATCATCGATCCTTTGACTGTGCATGACCTCAAGGTCTTGGTTCCTATCATGCAAGACGAGTCCTGCGTCAAGGTCTTTCATGCCGGCTCGCAAGACCTCGACATCCTCTATCACAGCCTGGGTGTTATGCCCACGCCAATCTTTGACACGCAGATGGCGGCGGCTTTGATGGGATTCCCACTGCAGGTGGGTTACGGCCCGTTGGTGCATGCACTGTGCGGCGTGAAGCTCGCCAAGGCAGACAGCTATACCGATTGGTCGCGTCGCCCGCTGAGCGCTAACCAGATCAAGTACGCGCTTGAAGACGTGGTGTATCTGCCGCAGATGTATGCGGATATGACAGACAAGCTTGCCCAACAAGGGCGCAGCACGTGGCTGGAGGACGACTTCAAGGCGCTGGCTAACCCCGCCAAGTACGAGAACGACCCGTGGGAAGCATGGCATCGCGTGAAGCGCGTCGCATCGCTGAGCGCGCCGCAGCTTGCCGTTGCCCGCGAGCTTGCCGCGTGGCGTGAGCGCGAGGCCGTCAGGCGCAATATCCCCCGTAAATGGGTTATCCCCGACGAGGCGCTGGTGGAGGTCGCACGCAAAGGGCCGCGCAGCATCGACAAGCTCATGGAGGTCCGCGGGTTGAGCTCCAAGCTCAACACTAAGGCCGCGCGCGAGGTGATCGACGCCGTTAAGCGCGGCAAGGACTGCGATCCCAAGGATTACCCTAAGCTTCCCAAGAGGCAAAGCGGAGAGCCGCATATCGTGGGCGCCATCGAGATGCTTAGCGCTGTGGTAGAAAAGCGCGCGCATGAAAACGGCGTGGCCGTGCCCGTCTTGGCGTCTCACGATGAGCTGGCAAAGCTCGTGCGCGGTCATCGCGACGAATGCGAGGTCATGAAGGGTTGGCGCTACGAGATGGTGGGCCGCGAGCTTGCGGATGTCTTGGACGGCAAGCTGTCGCTGCGCATCGAGCAAGGCGAGATGAAGCTCACCTCGATTTAGAGGCTCTTGCTCGCAAGGCGGCGTCTTGTGTTGTTGATGCGATGCGGCGTTTTGCTCGTGTTGCTTTGTCGGGATTTTTGTGTCGCATGCAGCTGGTAAGCTTGAGGCGTCTTAAAACAAAGCGGATTGGCAGATTGGTGTTCGCATGACGCAGGAGCAAGAAGGCCGTCAGGCCTGCACGGTTACGCAAGCCATGAGCTTGGCCAAGCGCGGTCTAGAGCAAATACGCCTCACCGTGGTGGGAGAAATCTGCGAGCTCAGCCAGAGGGCCGGCTACAAGGCCGTCTACTTTACCATCCGCGACGAGGACAGTGTGATGCCCTGCATCATCTGGAAAAACGTCTACGAGGCAAGCGGCGTCGCGCTGGAAAACGGCATGCTCGTAGAGGTCACGGGCTGTTTTAGCTGCTATGCCGCGCGTGGTTCCATGCAGTTTTCTGTGCGCAGGCTCGCCATCGCCGGAGAGGGCAACATGCGCGTGCGTGTGGCGCAGCTCGCAAAAAAGCTTGAGGCAGAGGGTCTTATGGACCAAGCACGCAAGCGCCGCATCCCCGCCCTGCCCAAGCGCATCGCCGTTATTACATCCCCCAGCGGCAAAGCCGTAAGAGACGTCATACGTACGCTGCGCAGGCGCTATCCTTTGGGTGAGGTCCTGCTTTACGGCGTCACGGTTGAGGGGGACGCCGCTGCAGGTTACATGTGCGATGCCTTGCAGGCCGCGCAAGAAACCGTGCCCGCTCCAGACGTTATTTTGCTTGTGCGCGGCGGCGGCGCGTACGAGACGATGATGCCCTACAACGACGAGAACTTGGCCCGCGCCATAGTGGCGTGCAGCATCCCCGTGGTCACGGGCATCGGGCATGAGCCGGATAACTTCATCGCAGATATGGTCGCAGACCTGCGCTGTTCTACGCCCACCGCCGCGGCAGAGAAGATATCGCTTTCTATCGACGAGCTTGAGGGCAAGGTGGATAACGCCACGCGCGCCTTGGATACGGCCTTCGCGCAACGTATAGAGGGCCTGCGGCATCGCCTTGCGCGTCTGTCAGACCGTCCGGTGCTCAAAGATCCGCTGTCCTTGCTGCAAGACTACGCGCAAAGCGTCGACTATGCCCAAGAGCGCTTGCAGCGTGCGCTACCTGCAGCTGTCAAAGATAGTGTCGTGCAACTCGATGCGCTCGGGCAGCGCTTGGACCGTGCAATCCCCGATGCCTTTGCGCGCACAAAGGTGCAGCTAGACCAGTTGCAGGGCAGCTTAAACCGCGCCGCTGCAGCACAAATCGATTTCTGTGGGCATCGTTTGGAGGCCACTGCAAGCTCGCTTGGGCACGTGGGGGCAAACCTAGCGGCGCCCTACAGCAAGCAGCTTGCCCTGGCGGCAGCGCAGTTGGATGCGCTATCCCCGCTCAAGACGTTGTCACGCGGGTATTCCATAAGCTACGCGCAAGGCTCAAAGACCATCGTCAAAAGCGTTGAGGGCATTGCCACAGGGGATAGGATCTGCGTGCGTGTGCAAGATGGCAGCATGAACTGCAAGGTAGAAAGCATAGATAAGAGCATAGACATAAGCCAAGAAGCCTAAGGAAGGGAGCCAACCGTGGAAGAGAAGAAACCTGTAGAGGACATGAGCTTCAAAGAGGGTCTGGTGGAGCTCGATCAGATTGTGCGCGCGCTCGAGTCCAACCAGCTCGAGCTGGAAAAGAGCATAGAGAGCTACGAGCGTGGCGTGGAGCTTTTGGGCTCGCTCAAGAAACGCTTGGATACCGCCCAACAGAAGGTCACCGTGCTTATGGGGCAGCTCGATCAAGACCTCGGCGATGAGATTGACTCAAAGCTCAGCTAGCGCTGCCTGTCGGCAGGTGGCTTTAGCCCGCTTGCAGTAAGAGGGGGTGCCGTTGCGCTGTGCTGCTGTGGGACAATGGACAAACACGTTTAGGATAAGCGCCTTGCCCCAAGGCCCGACCCCCACGAAAGAGGGAGTATGAACGTTCTCGTTATCAATGCCGGTAGTTCGTCACTCAAATACCAGGTTATCAACATGGACGACGAGAGCGTTATCGCCAAGGGTCTGTGCGAGAAGGTCGGCTGCGACGACGCCTTTTGCAAGCAGTGGTACAGCGACAGCGACAAGGTCATCTCCAGGCCTATGAAGAACCACCTCGAGGCTATGGAGGTGGTCGTCAACACGCTGATGCGCGATTTGGGCAGCTTGGACATGATTGACGCCGTGGGGCACCGCATCGTTCACGGTGGAGAGAAGTTCGACAAGAGCGCTTTGGTTGACGATCAGGTCCTCGCAGACATCGAGGCCCTCTCAGAGCTCGCCCCGCTGCATAATCCGCCTGCACTCAAGTGCATTAACGCCTGCATGGAGCTCATGCCCGGCGTTCCTAACACGGTTGTTTTTGACACGGCGTTTCATCAGACGCTTGCTCCGCGTAATTACATGTACGCGCTGCCGTATGAGTTCTACGAGCGCTACCGCATCCGCAAGTACGGCGCGCACGGCACAAGCCACCGCTACATCGCCAATCGCACGGCAGAGCTTTTGGGCAAGCCGCTGCAAGACCTCAAGCTCATCACCTGCCACTTGGGCAACGGATGCTCGCTTACGGCAGTGGATCATGGTCTATCCGCAGATACGTCCATGGGCTTCACGCCTCTGGGCGGCGTCATGATGGGCACGCGCTGCGGCGACATCGACCCTGCAATCGTCACCTTCCTCATGGAGCAGGAGGGCTACACCCCCGGAGAGATCAACCAGATCATGAATCGCGAGTCCGGCTTGGCGGGTATCTCGGGCCTTTCAAACGACTTGCGCGTGGTCAAGGCGGCAACACTTGCCGGCCACGAGCGCGCCACGCTGGCCTACGACATGTACTCCAACAGCGTCAAGAAGATGATTGGGTCCTACATCGCTGTTATGGGCGGCGTGGACGCCATATCCTTTGCTGGCGGCGTGGGCGAGCACTGCGAGCGTATGCGTCGCATGATTTTGTCCGGTCTAGAGCCGTTGGGCATCATTTTGGACCACGAGGCCAATAAGGCAGAGAGTGTAGAGAGCATCATCAGCGACAAGCGCTCCAAGGTAAAGGTCCTCATCGTTCCCACAAACGAGGAGCTCATGATTGCGCGCGATACGGTCAAGCTCGTCAACGGTGAGGAGCTCTAAGAGACGCTACGGCTG
>CAYQLX010000102.1:0-5228 GCA_964418305.1 uncultured Coriobacteriaceae bacterium
CCTGCTGCAGGCGCACCGTGTGCAGATGTCCCTCGTAGAAGTCACGAGCCGTCTGGCCGACAGACATCGGATCAGCTGCAGCTGCTGCGACGCTGGCCTCGGCTGCAGGCTGTGCGGCTGCAGTGTCAGCTGCGGTAACGGGAAGCTCGCTGCCCATAGCGGCCATGAGGGCCGCGACCGTCTGGGCGAGCTCTTCCTCGGTGATGCCGGCCTGCTGCAGGCGCACCGTGTGCAGGTGCTCCTCGTAGAAGTTACGAGCCGTCTGGCCGACAGACATCGGGTCGGAAGCCGCTGCAGCAGGAGTAGCTGCTGCGACGCTGGCCTCGGCTGCAGGCTGTGCGGCTGCAGTGTCAGCTGCGGTAACGGGAAGCTCGCTGCCCATAGCGGCCATGAGGGCCGCGACCGTCTGGGCGAGCTCTTCCTCGGTGATGCCGGCCTGCTGCAGGCGAACTGTATGCATGTGCTCGGCGTGGAAGTCACGCGCCGTCTGGCCTTGAGTCATGGAGTCATCCTGGTAGCTCATCGTGTTGGCTGCAGCCTGCTCCTCAGTGACGGGCTGCTCGGCGACGGGCTTTTCGTAGACAGCCTGCTGCTCAACAGCGGGCTCGGCGACTACCTGCTCTTCGACGACAGGCTCTTCATAGGCTGTCTCTTGCACGGTGGCCTGCGCTGCGGCGGGTGCGGCCATGGACTCTGGGTGCTCAAGTGCGTACTGAGCTGCGTCAAAGAGCACGTCGTACTTTTGCGCATGCGTGAGGCCCTCGTCCTCAAGCTCGATTACCTGGAGATCCTTTAGCCCCAAGGTCTCCTTCACGTAGTTCACGAAATACTTAGGAAGCGCGGTGGTCATCTTTCCCCCTCTATAGACAACAAACGACTAAGCGTCATTCACTAGTAGCCTATTTTATGAGTATCTTCGCCGTTAGAAAAGTACAATAGCGGCTATTTTCGGCACTCTGAGGTGCTTTTGGGGTAAATAGCAAGCCGGCCGCCTTCTAGCAGCCGGCTTTTTGTCTTGTATGGCAGCGTCTTGCGCGTGTTTGCGCAGCACTCTGTATGCAGCGATGTGTCTTAACGATGGAAGCGCCTGCCGCTCTCGTAGCAGGGCTCGCAGCTCACGTTGATGCCCAGCGTCTTGTAGAGGCGCTCGTCGTTTTCAGAGATGATGCTGCTAAAGAACGCATCGCAGCCTTTAAGGGTCTCAAGCGCCTTGATGACCTTGCCGGCAAGCTCGTTGTTTGCGCTGGATATGGATAGCGCGATGAGCATCTCGGTGGGGTGCAGGCGCGGATTGCGCCCGTGCAGTACGTCTGTCTTGAGCGCGCAGATGGGCTCGAGTGCCTCGTCGGCGATGATCCAGGTCTCGCGGTCTACGCCCGCTGCGAGCTTGCCCGCATTGATGAGCAAGCTGCTCGCCGCGCCGAGGAGGGCAGACGTCTTGCCCGTGACCACGGTGCCGTCGGGCATTACCAGCGCACCTGCGGGCAGGCCGGTCTCTTCTGCCTTGGCAAGGGCTGCGGCACGTGCGGGCAGGTAATCGGCGTTTATACCTACCTTCTGCATGATGAGCTCCAGGCGATCAACCTCATCTTGGCCCAGACCCGTACGTTTGACCTTGACGGCGCTGGCAAAGTAGCGGCGCGCTATCTCTGCCTTGGAAGCATCGCGGCAAGCGTCGTCGTCCACGATTCCAAAGCCCGCCATGTTGACGCCCATGTCGGTGGGTGACTGGTAGGGGCTCTCTCCCATGATCTTGTCCATCATGGCCTTGAGCACGGGGAAGATCTCTACGTCGCGGTTGTAGTTGACGGTGGACTGCCCATAGGCGGCCAGATGCCATGGGTCGATGATGTTGGCATCGTCTAGGTCTGCTGTTGCAGCCTCGTAGGCGATGTTGACGGGATGGTCGAGCGGCAGGTTCCAGATGGGGAAGGTCTCGTACTTGCTGTAGCCGGCCTTGACGCCGCGCTGATGCTCTTGGTAGAGCTGCGACAGGCAAGTCGCCATCTTGCCCGAGCCGGGGCCGGGCGCGGTCACAACAACGAGCGGGCGCGTTGTCTCTATGTACTGGTTTTTGCCGTAGCCTTCGTCGGAGACGATGTGGGCGATGTCATGCGGGTAGCCGGCGATGGGGTAGTGCAAATACCAGCGCACGTTGAGCTGGTCGAGCCTTTGGCAGAAGGCATCGGCGCCGGGTTGGTTAGCGTACTGGGTGATGACGACGCTTCCCACGTAGAAGCCCAAACTCTCGAAGATATCGGTCAGACGCAAGACCTCGTCGTCATAGGTGATGCCCAGATCCCCGCGTATCTTGCTTTTCTCGATGTGGTTGGCATTGACGACTATCACAATCTCAACTTGATCGGACAGGCTTTTGAGCATGGAGATTTTGGAGTCTGGCTTGAAGCCGGGGAGCACACGGCTTGCGTGATAATCGTCAAAGAGCTTACCCCCAAACTCCAAGTAGAGTTTGCCGCCAAACTGCGCGATACGCTCCTTGATGCGCTCTGCCTGAAGGTGGATGTACTTGTCGTTGTCAAAGCCAACGCGCATGGGTAAGGCCTCCTCATCGGTTGAAATGTCGTATCCGTGCATGATAGCAGCTGCAGATGCCCTTGCTTTGGGATGCTCGCGCAAAAGAAGCTTTTACTCGCGATATGTGCGTTACCATTTGCAGCGAACAAAGACACTCACGTTAGGAGCGGTAATGGACCCTCAGCGTCTGCTTTCAACCTTCATGGACCTTGTACGCATCGACAGCCCCTCAAAGCACGAGGCGGCCGTTGCTCAGTACTGCGCCAAAGCGCTTAGCGAGGCCGGATGCGAGGTGACTTTTGACAATGGCGGCCTTAAAGCTGGAAGCGACACTGGCAACCTGTACGCCGTGCTGCCCGGCACGGCTGGCGGATCGGTGATATTTACTGCGCATATGGACTGTGTACAGCCGTGCGAGGGTGTTGAGCCTGTTATCACCGACGGGATTATCCATACTGACGGCACCACGGTCTTGGGCGGAGACGACAAGGTGGGCGTTGCCGCCATCATAGAGGCGCTGCGTTGCCTACACGCGCAAAGTGAGCCACATGCCACCGTTAAGGTTATCTTTACTGTGCAAGAAGAGGTCGGCTGCTGCGGCGCTAAGACGCTTGACGCGGGCAGCTTTGAGCCTGGCGAGCCCTGCTTCGTTTTTGACATGGACGGCAATCCCGGTGGCGTCACTGTGGGAGCGCCCTACCATTACACTTTCGAGGCGCGCTTCATAGGCAAGGCGAGTCATGCCGGCTGCGCGCCCGAGCAGGGCATTCATGCCGTGGTGGCCGCCTGCAAGGCCGTTGCCCTCATGCGCGAGCGCGGCTGCATAGGGGCTGTGGGGCCCAACGCCGCTGCTAACGTGGGTAGCGTGACCGGCGGCGGTGCCAACAACGTTATTGCTGACTCCTGCCGCGTCACTGGTGAGTGCCGCGCGGTCGATCGTGATTTGTGCGAGGCCAACAAGGAGCTTATGATGCGCTGCCTTGAGGATGGCGCTGCATCCGAGGGCGCCAAGGTGGAGCAGAGCTGGGAGCTGGAATATGACGGCTTTCTGCTTGCCGATGACGACAGCACGGTGCTTTTGGCCAAACAGGCGGCGCAGATGTGCAATCTGCCGTTTTGGACCGAGGTCTCTGCCGGCGGAAGTGACGCCAATATCTTTACCAGCTTGGGGGTGGCGCCTTGCGTCGTGGCCACGGGTATGACTGGGTTTCACTCTGTGTCAGAAAGCCTCAAGGTCAAAGACCTCGAGGACAGCGCGCGCATGGCCTGTGCGTTGGCTGTTGTCGCGGCAAAGTAGGGGAGTCGCGGCGTGGCGCGTCAGATAAAACGACATAGTGTCGTGGATGTTGGACCTTATGCTGCTGTCTTGGGCGACTACCTTGTCTGTTTGTCTGCAGAGCGCGGGCTTTCGCATGCTACCGTCGATTCTTACCGGCTCGACTTGGAAGATTACCTGTCGTACCTGCATGCGCGCGAAATAGACTCCTTTGACGATATTCGCCGCGAATTCGTCACCGATTACCTCGAGGATTTGCGCTGTCGCGATTATGCGCCTTCGAGCGTCGAGCGCCACATTGCTGCGGCAAAAGGGCTTCATCGCTTCTGCGTGGTAGAGGGCATCACATCAGTTGATCCCATAAGCAGTGTCGCCTTGCCCAAGGTGCCCTCGACTTTGCCCGATGTTGTTTCTATCGAGCAGATGGCAGATTTGCTCGATCAAGAATTCCCCGACACACCCGCCGGCCTGCGTGACCGTGCTGTGCTGGAGCTTTTGTACGGTTGCGGTCTGCGCGTAAGCGAGCTTGTGGGCCTGGATTTTGCCAACCTTATGCTTGAGGAGGGCCTGGTGAGGGTGCATGGAAAGGGCGATAAAGAGCGCGTCTTGCCTGTCATGGGCGCTGCCGCAAGCACTTTGGCCGTCTACATACGCGACGGGCGCCCGCTTCTTAGGTGCTCTACCGTGGGGCGCGCGCAAGACAAGGACGCCGTGTTTCTCAACAGGCGCGGCGGGCGTTTGACGCGCCGCAGCGTGATGACGCTCGTTGAGTCATATGGCAGAAAGGCGGGCATAAGCGGCCTGCACCCGCATACGCTCAGGCATAGCTTTGCTACGCATATGCTGCAAGGCGGCGCCGATTTGCGCATGTTGCAGGAGATGCTTGGTCACAGCGATATATCCACGACGCAGATTTATACCCACGTGGATTTGAGCCACATTCGCGAGGAGTACATGGCGGCGCATCCGCGTGCCAAGCAGCGCGGCTAATCACTGCTGGGCAGCGTCGGGCTGTCTGTCTTCCTGTCAGGGCAGCTTACTAGCGATGCATGCACATAGATGTGAAGCTCGCCTGCGGTTTTGCACGACAATTAACCCCAGCGTAACAATCGATAGGAGTACCATGTTTCGAATCTGAACGCATGCGCAGCATGTGCGCGCTTAACAAGGAGATGATTTAGCGTGGCAAAGAAGGATATCGACTGGGGCAACCTTCCCTTCAGCTATATGAAGACGGATTACTCCTACGTCTGCAACTATAAGGACGGCGCATGGGGCGAGGGCTTCCTCACGGATGACCACACCATCACCATGAGCGAGTGCGCTGGCATCTTCCATTATTGCCAGGAGGTTTTCGAGGGTCTCAAGGCCTATACGACAGAAGACGGGCACATCGTCTGCTTCCGCCCGGATCTCA
>CAYQLX010000103.1:0-5187 GCA_964418305.1 uncultured Coriobacteriaceae bacterium
GCAGAGCGCTTCGCAGCAGCCCGCACATGACCGCGGCAAGGGCGCTTCGCAGCAGCCCGCGCATGACCGCGGCTACATAGACCGCATCATCGCCGCTGCACGCGAGCTCGATGCACGCGACGCCTTCGAGGCTCTGCCTAGCCAGGTGGGCCGCCGCATCAGCGCCGCCCAGGCCAAACGCACCACGGCCATGCACGCGCGCAACTCGCGCCGCATCACCATAGCCTTTGCCATCGCGCTCGTGATTATCGCGGCCATATCGCTGTGCCTGCCCTACTACGGCGTGGGAAGCCAGGGGCAAAGCGGCGGCGTCTACACGCCCGACGTCGTCATTGCCAGCTGGCAGCTGTGGTTCAAGATGACGGTGATGCCGCTCTTTGACGACACGCTCTACAACCAGTGCACACGTATGCTCACCGACTTCTCATCCGTCTACGGCATCGGCACCTACACGCTCGTCATCAACCGCACCGCCGTCACCTTCCTCGTGGTGCTGTGCGGCGTAATGCTGGCGCTGTCTGGCATGCTGTTCCAGACGTCGTTTAGAAACCCGCTGGCAGCGCCCACAATGCTGGGCGTATCAGACGGTGTGACCTTGGGTGGCATCATCTACTGCCTGCTGGGCTACATCAACATAACCGATAAACCCGCGCTCTATGCACTGCTCGTCTATGGCATGGGCGCGGTGGTCGTAGCCTTTGTCCTCTTGGCGAGTCGCGCGCTATCCGGCGGCAAGCGCTACAGCATCATGGACATGCTGCTTTTGGGCACGGTGGTCTGTCAGCTTTTAGGCGGCGCCAATCAGTTCATCCAAAACTTTGTCATGGACGACGCCACCTGGGCCAACTTCTACGATGTGCAGCAAGCATCCAACGCCCTCACCGAGCCTCTGCTGCAGCTTGTCGTCGTGGTCGTTTTCCTCATTACCTTCTGCATAACCTTCATCCTGCGCTTCAAACTCAATCTCGTGTCCTTTGACAATGACGATGGCGAGATGATGGGCGTGCGCACAGGCGTCCTGCGCGGCGCGGCGCTTGTGCTGGGCAGCGCAATGCAGCTTGCGGCGCTAGCCTCCATAGGCCAGGTGGCCATGCTGTCCATGGCGGTACCCTTCCTCGTGCGCTACCTCATGGCGGCCGATTTCAAAACGCAATTCTTGGGCAACTGTCTCGTGGGCTCCACCATGCTGCTCATCTGCATGGTGTTCCAGCACTTCATCGTCATCGGCGTCACCACACCTCCTGTGGGTACGATCGTAAGCGTGCTCGTCGTGCCCTTCTTTGTCTGGGCCATCGCCCTATCAAAGGGGAGGTGGGTCTAAATGCCGAGCATTGCCCAAAAGGCGCGCGACGCCGCAGAGAGCCGCCGTAGCAAGAAGCTCTACAAGAAGGCCAAGCCTAAACGCGAGCACAGAGCGCGCCGCCGTATGGCACGCATCGCCCGCGCACTACTCATAATCATCGGCATTGCGCTTTTGGTGCTGCCGGTGCTGCTCAATGCCGATATAACGAGCTACGTGCCGCTTGTGATGGTCATCGTGGTCGTTGTGCTCTCATGGCTGTATTTGCAAGCAGCGGATAAGGGCATAAGCGTCGAGATGGCAGCGGCCGAGTACAGCTGCCAGCGTGGACAGAGCGCCAAGTTAAGTGTACGCGTAGTCAACCGCGGCTTTTTGCCCGTGCCACGCGTCGAGCTGGGATTTGTCATCAGCAACCTGTTCCACAAATCAGATGACGAGCGATCGCTTACCTGCTCGCTCGGCCCGTTTCAGACGCTAGACGTGGCCTTTGATGCGAGCTTTGCCCATCTGGGCCGCTACGAAGCCGGCGTGCGCAGCGTGACGGTGCACGACCTTCTGGGGATTTTTAGCCGCACGCACAAGGATGCGACGATGAACAACGTCGTCGTAAGACCCGCGAAGGTCAACCTGGGCGGCAACGTGGCCGACAGCGCCACCTCCGATGAAAGCAGCAACGCCCTCAAACCTATCGCCAGCGACAACGAGGATTACGCCAGCGTGCGCGAGTACCACCGCGGCGACCCGATGAAGACGATTCACTGGAACCTCTCCAGCCGCAACCCCGACGGCACGATGTACACGCGCTTGTTTGAGGAATACGTCAACCCGACCATGGCCGTCGTCATAGACTGCGTGGCGCCCGCCTACGACCAAGACACGCTCATGAGTCTCTTTGACGGCATCGTGGAGGCCGCCGTAGCCCTGTGTGAGCAGGCGCGCCTTGCCGGCGTGGAGGCCCAGGTACGCTTCTACGACACCGACGGCGAGAAGGCGGCTTGCCACCTGGCATGCGACGACGACGCAAGCGAGCTCATAGAGCGCCTGCATGCAATAGCCGTGCAAGGGGAGGGCAGCGCGGCCTCGCTCGACGCAAACGAGCTGCTGCGCGCTGCGGGCCTGCAAAACTCGGGTGCCTCCAACGTGGCATTTATCACGGCGCGCGCCGATAGCGAGTGCCTGACCACGATGCGCGACATCGCCGCCCGCCACAAGAACGCCATGGTCTTTGTCTCTGTCCCGCGCAGCCTTGCTGGGCGCGAGCGTGACCGCTTCTTGGAGCCCGTGCTCGCCTTGGGCACGAGCGGTGTCTACCACTACACCGTGGAGTCCAACCCTCTGGGAACGGAGGTGATGGGGCTTTGAGTCTTGCAAGCTACCTAAACAGCCGCAAAGGCGAGTTTTTGCTCGTCTGGCTAAGCGCCTGGGCCGTTGCCACCGTAGCCATGAACGGCTTCTTCTTGGACAGCCTGGTGCAGACTTACGGTTATGCGTTTAGGGCCAGCGTCGCCTTAGGCGGATGCTTTGTACTGTGCCTAGTGCTCTTCATCGGGGCGCACAATCCCGCAAGGAAGTTTGCCGCAGCAGCGGGTTATGTGGCGATTGCCGCTGTAGGTGTCGTGGTTGCCGTGGCACTGTCGAGCACAGGCGACGTCTACCAAGATGCCGAGGGCAACTACCTGTACCTCGCGTTGGACCTCGTGGTTGTGTGCTTGGCGGCGTTTTTGCTCACGCGCACGCTCACGGGCTGCATGGCATGGTTTGTGGTCGCGGCCTTTACCTGCGCTGCCGCCCAAGCGTTTTGGGCCGGCAACGACACCGTGGTAAGCATCGCTGCCGTGCTGTGCGCGCTAGCGATGGTCATCTACCGTAACTTCACCCTAGGCGTAAGGAGCGCGCAGGCAGCCAAGAAGGGCGCGGGCGGCATGGCCTTTGCCAGCGCCATCGTGCCTGCAGCGGCGGCATGCGCCATAGCCGTTGCCGCCTGGGTGCTGATCATCGCGCCCTTAGGCCCGGGCACCTTGGACGTGAAGCTTTTTACCGAATACCGCCAGCTGCCCATAGAGGAGTACGTGGGCACGGCTACCGAGCGCCCGCTTCTCAACTACGACATGACATCCAAGACCACAGTGGACGGAGACGCCTACACCACCGACGACCTCAAGCAAGACGCGACAAGCGATGTGAACGTAGACGCCGCAAGCGCCTTGCAGCAGCAGGCCTTGGCAAACGCGGCGGGCTCTGGCACGGGTAGCTCGGCCGGAGGCGGCACCAAGCAGGACTTCTCGAGCGATGCCTCAAGCCAGGTCTACAACCCCATCTCCTACGACACGCAGTTCCCGTGGGCTGCGGTTTGGATTGCCATTGTGGCGGGTATCCTGGTGCTGTTCATCGCCTACTTCTTGATTCGCCGCTATCTGCGACGCCGCCGCTTGCGCCTTATACTGGCCAAAGACCCAGCGGCGCAAATCAAGGAACTCTACCGGCTCATGCTCGTCAAGCTGGAGCGCATAGGGTTCTCGCAGCCGCAAGGCATGAGCCTCACGGAGTACGCGGCGACATCGGCGCGCGCCATGGAGATGATGACCGAGGAGACGCGCGTGCCCTTCGCGGCGATGACGAGCGTCTACGTAGCCTGCGTCTACGGCGACGAGCAGCCAACACAAGACGATGCCGTGCTCTTTAGCGCTTACTACCTGCGCTTTTGGAAGGCGGCCCGCGCCCAGCTGGGCAACCTCAAGTACTTCTTCAAATCGTTTAGGCTTTAGGGGGATGCACGTATGAGACTCGAGGCCAAAGACCTCCAATGCGGATGGGAGCCGGGAAACCCCACCCAGCGCTACATAAGCTTCTCGGTAGAAAACGGCGAGGTGTGCTGCATCCTCGGCCCCAACGGCTGCGGCAAATCCACACTGCTCAAGACGATACTGGGGCTGCTGCCGCGACAAGGCGGCATGGTGAGCATAGACGGCAAGGACATCGCGCGCTGCTCGCCCAAAGAGCGCTCCAAGCTGCTAGCCTACGTGAGCCAGGCGCATACGCCGCCCTTTGCCTACCGCGTGCGCGACGTTGTGCTCTTGGGGCGCGTGGCGCAACTGGGCAGCCAACAGCCCACGGCCGACGACTACTGCATCGCTGATAACGCGCTCTACGACATGGGCGTCTACCACCTGCGCAACGCCCTCTACACCGATATCTCAGGCGGCGAGCTGCAGCTGGTGATGATTGCGCGCGCCGTGGCGCAGCAACCGCAGATCCTCGTCTTAGACGAGCCCACGGCCGCGCTGGACTACGGCAACGCCATGCGCGTCATAGGTAAGCTGAGGGAGCTCTCGCAGCGCGGCTACGGCGTAATCATGACCACGCACAGCCCCGACCACGCCTTCATGCTGGACTCTAACGTGCTCCTGCTCCAAAAAGGCAAGCCCATGCAGTTTGGACGCGCCGTGGACATCATCACCGAGGCCAACATGGCGAGCGCCTACGGCGTAGACGTAGAGACCAAGGAGTTTCTCACGCGAGACGGCGAGGTCTGCCGCATGTGCGCGCCTGTGTTCAAGAAGTTCCTCAAAGACCAAAAGCCCGCCAAGAGCACGGGGCCTAAGGAGAAGCGATGATGAGCGGCATATGCGATTGTTGTGCGAAGGCCGGCGTACCGGCAAAGCGCGAATATGGAGCAGAGCTTGCCGGAAAGGCTCGCGGGAGCGAGGACTGTTTGAGCGCGAAGCGCGAGTTCCGCAGCTGCGAGCCTTGGAGGCAAGCTCGGGTGCGAAATATAAGTCGCGTCAAGGCCAAGCCGCGATGCGGCGGCCTTCGGCCGGCCTTGACTCTCCTTGTTACGGCTGTTTGCAAGCTTACAGCCGCAATGAGCGCGGAGCCGGTACGCCGGC
>CAYQLX010000104.1:0-5176 GCA_964418305.1 uncultured Coriobacteriaceae bacterium
TTGAGAAAGACCGAGCCCTCCCCAAGAGACGGATTCGGGTCCACCCTCATGACCTTGGCGCGAGCGCCGTCCCACACGATCTCCACGCAGGAGTAATCGCAGCATCCCAACACGGCGCTTGCCTCGACAGCTGCGCGCTCGACCTCGCTGCGTATGGCCTGCGCCATCGTCTCATCCTGGCTGAGGCTCTCCAAGCGCACAGGCGCGAAGAAATCTGCCTCGCCGCTAGCTGTGGGCACGACCTCTACCGCAGGCAGCGCATACGGGTCCTGCGCGTCTCCCAGCACAGCCACGCACATGCGCACGCCCTCCACCAGCTCACAGATCATGACGCGCTCGTCAACAGCAAAGGCCGCAGGCAGCGCATCTCTGAGCTGCTGCTCGTCGTCAACGCGTGCAACGCCCATCTGACCGTAGCCGCGCGCGGGCCGCACCACCAAGGGGTAGCCCGATGCAATCTTGCCCGTTATGGCGTCCAAGACCGCAGCCGCGCCGGCATGCTCCACCAGCAGGCGGTCGAGCACAACGCTTTGCACGCAAGAGGCACAACCATCAAAGCCGTCGTAGAAGCCGTCGAGCGCTCCTGCGAGCTCGCTTGCGTCGCCGGCCACCATTCGTGCAGCAGAGCTGCTGCCTATCACGGGGATGTCCAACAGCTCGCAAAGCTCACCCATGGCAACGCCCAGTTTGCCCTGCGCGCCGTTGAAGGCGAGCTGAGGTTTATCGGCCCGCAAGCTTGCAGCTAGGCGCATGTCGCACTCGTATGTCGTGGCCTCGTGCCCTGCCTCTTTGAGCGCATCGCAGACCTCGTAGGCGCTTTGGCGCGCGTCACCGGGGGCGGCATCCATCAGCACTGCGATCTTGTATGTCATAAGCTGTCTCCTTCTTGCAGCGAGTTCACAAAAGCCGCCGCCTGCTTGATGCAGCGCAAGGCGACTAGGTCGTCTTTGTACGTGAGCTTGACAAGCATGACGCCCGCCTGTGGCGCGTACGAGGTGTGCCCCATGAGCCTTTTGCCGCTGCCGTGCTCTTGGGCCATAAGCTCTATGGCCACATGCTCGAGCAGATGTGCCGGCTGCGTGCCCACAATATCGCTGCCAAAGGTATCGCCTTGCTCGTTAACGCACACATGGCGCGCGAGGTTGGGCAGCTGTCGCAGCGCCTCTTGCGCCTGCGCTGGGCTTATGCGCGCGTCTGCCGGAGTGCACCTCACCTCAAGCGTCATGCCGTCTTTGCCAACGGCGATATGCTCGACGTCAAGCCTCAAACGCGCCCCTAGCCGCGTGCAAGCTCTTCTTTGTATGCGCGAATCTTCTCGCGGTACTCCGGCATGCCCACGCTCAGGATCTGCGTGGCCAGTATCGCCGCGTTCTTAGTGCCGCCGATAGCCACCGTGGCCAAGGGCACGCCCGTGGGCATCTGCACCGTAGACAGCAAAGAGTCCATGCCGCCTAGGTCGCTCGTCTTCATGGGGATAGCCACGACGGGCAGCGGGGTATGTGCCGCGACAACGCCGGCCAGCGCCGCAGCCTTACCGGCAGCACCGATAATCACCTTGATGCCGCGCTCCTCTGCCGTCTTGGCCCATTGAGCCACCTGGTCAGGATTGCGGTGCGCGCTGTGGATGACAAGCTCATAGGGCACGCCAAACTTATCCAGCATCTCTTTGCAGCTGTCCATTGCGGGAAGGTCCGATTTGCTGCCCAAAATAATGCCGACCAAAGGGGCTTTATCGCTCATGAGAGGTTCCTTTCTGTTCTTGCAGGGCTCTTGCAGCCCCACGCTGTGATGCTTGCTGGCGCTACACGCGATGGCGCATGGCGTCGCAGATAAGGGCTGCGATGACAGTCTTGCTGTCCTCTATGCGGCCGTCGAGCACGTCATCTATCAAGCTCGAAAGATCGACCCAATCTGCCGTCAAAAACTCATCGTCATCCGGATGCGCTAGACCGCGCTCAAGATCGGTGGCCATGTAGAGGTGGATTATCTCGTCACTGTAGCCAGCTGCGCAGGCGATGTGCGTGAGGTAGTCAAGCCTGCCTGCTGTATAGCCCGTTTCTTCCTCAAGCTCGCGGCGTGCGGCAAGGACGGGATCTTCGCCCAAGTCGAGCTTGCCCGCAGGAATCTCTGCCGTGATGCGCTCGAGTGCCGTGCGGTACTGGCGCACGAGCAAAACGCGCCCCTGCTCGTCAAGCGCGATGACGGCAACGGCGCCGGGATGACGCACGACCTCACGCGCGGCGGGCTTGCCGTTAGGCAGGGTCACGTCCACATGATCGACCTTGAGAAACCCGCCCTCAAACGCAGGCCTGCTGTCCACTATGTGCTCTTCGAGCAAAGCGGACATATCGTCGGTATCGACAAAACCCAAGGTTGGCTTCCTTTCTAGCTGTCTTATGGCAATCGTGCGTGCATGGCGCGGGCGCTGCAGTGCGCGGGCAGGCTACATAGGCTCGTCCCAGTGCTCGCGACCACGGGCGGCACGCGCACCGATGTCGCGACGGCAGAACTTGTTGGCGAACTCTACTTTATCGGCTGCCGCGTAGGCGGCGTCGCGCGCCTCCTCAAAGCTCGCACCCAAGGCGCTCACGCAAAAGACGCGGCCGCCGTTAGTGAGCAGCTGGCCGTCTTCGAGCACGGTGCCGGCATGGTACACGAGCGCGCCGTTTTGCTCTGCTTGCTCTATGCCGCTTACGGGCTTGCGCTTCTCGTAGCTTGCGGGATAGCCCTCGCTGGCCAAAACGACGCCCACGCAGAAGCGCTCGTCCCACTCAAGGCTCACGCCCGCAAGCTTCTTTGCATCGACCGCCATGAAGACGTCGACCAAGTCGCTTTGAAGGCGCGGCATGAGGGCTTGGGTCTCTGGATCGCCAAAGCGGGCGTTGTACTCGACCACGCGCGGGCCGGTGGGGGTGAGCATGAAGCCGCCGTACAGGCAGCCGCGGTAATCGATGCCCTCTGCCGCAAGAGCGGCAACCGTCTGCTCCATAATCTTGGCCATGGCGGCCTTCTCTTGCGCAGTGACTATGGGCACGGGGCTATAGACGCCCATGCCGCCAGTGTTGGGGCCGCGGTCACCGTCGTAGGCGCGCTTGTGGTCTTGCGCGGGCTCGCAGCACAGCACCGTCTTGCCGTCGGTGATGCCCATGATCGAGCACTCGGGCCCCGTCATGCACTCCTCGATGACAACGGACGCGCCGGCATCGCCAAAGGCGCCGTCAAAGCAGTTGCGCACGGCATCGATTGCCTCTTGCTCGGTCTGCGCCACCGTCACGCCCTTGCCAGCGGCTAGGCCATCAGCCTTGATGACGATGGGAGCGCCTTGCTCGCGGATATAGGCCTCTGCGGGCTCAAGCTCGCTAAAGACCGCGTAGGCCGCCGTGGGGATGTCGTACTTGGCCATCAGGTTCTTGGCAAACTCCTTAGAGCCCTCCATCTGCGCGCCTTGCGCACCCGGGCCAAAGCACGCGATGCCGGCGGCTCGCACGTCGTCTGCCACACCGGCCACCAACGGGGCCTCCGGGCCCACGACCACGAGCTCGACATCGTTTTTCTTGGCGAAGTCTGCCACTTGCTTGCCGTCGCAGAAGTCCACGCCTGTCACGTTTTGCGCAAAGGCACCGGTGCCGCCGTTGCCGGGGATGCAAAAAAGCTTGTCGCACTTAGGCGACTCAGAGAGCTTGCGTGCCAGCGCGGCCTCGCGACCGCCGCTTCCCAAGACGATGATGTTCATGCGATGTTCCTCCTACATCTCCCAGCCGTGCACGATGGTCTGGTCTCTGTCCGGTCCAACGGTGATGATGCTGATGCGCACACCCGCGAGCTCCTCGAGGCGGGCGATGTAATCTTTGGCAGCCTGCGGAAGCTCGTCGTAGGTTCTGCAGTTGCTGATGTCGCAGTTCCAGCCGGGCATCTCCTCGTAGATAGGCTTTGCATGATGGAACGCCGTCTGGCTGCCCGGAACGTTGTCGTAGCGCACGCCGTCTGCCTCGTAGGCGACGCAAATCTTGATGGCGGGCATACAGCTTAGAACGTCGAGCTTAGTAAGCGCGATATCGGTGAGACCGTTGACGTCGGCGGCGTATTTGATGACAACAGCGTCATACCAACCGCAGCGACGCTTGCGGCCCGTCGTCACGCCAAACTCGTGGCCAATCTCGCCCAGCTTCTCACCGTCTGCATCAAAGAGCTCTGTGGGGAACGGTCCGCTGCCCACGCGCGTCATGTACGCCTTGGCGATGCCGAGCACCTTGTCGATCTTTGCCGGACCCACGCCAGAACCCGTGCAGGCACCGCCGGCGCTGCAATTGCTGGAGGTGACGAAGGGATAGGTGCCGTGGTCGATGTCGAGCTGCGTTGCCTGCGCGCCCTCAAACAAGATGTCCTTGCCTTCGCGCAGCGCGTCGTTGAGCAGAGGAATCGTGTCAACCACATGCGGTTTGATGACCTCTGCCAAGGCCAGATACTCGTCCAAGATCTCTTCCACGCTGGGGACCTCGTACTCCTCAAAGCCGTAGACCTTGGTGAGGATGTCGTTTTTGATGGGGAGCGTGGCTTCGAGCTTCTCACGGAAAATCTTTGGGTCGATTAGGTCTTGGACGCGGATGCCGCATCTCTCGTACTTGTCCTGGTAGCAAGGGCCTATGCCGCGCTTGGTGGTGCCGATCTTGTTCTCACCCAACCTGCGCTCACTAGCGCCGTCAAGCAGCAGATGGTAGGGCATGATAACGTGCGCATTGCCACTGATCTTGAGCGTGCTGCAATCGATGCCTTGGGCCTCGAGCTCGCTCATCTCCTGGATGAGCACGCGCGGGTCCACCACCACGCCATTGCCGATGACAGACACCACGTCGTCATGGATTATGCCGCTGGGGATGAGGTGCAAGCCCAGCTTGGTGTTGCCGTGGATAACCGTATGGCCAGCGTTGTTGCCGCCTTGGAAGCGGACGACGTAATCGTAGTTGGGAGCGAGGAAGTCGGTGACTTTGCCTTTACCCTCGTCACCCCACTGAGTTCCCACCAAAACAGTACCCGGCATGTTTGTCTCCTTGCGTTGGTTGCCATAGACCACAAGATTCTACCGCAGGCAAACGCAGCTGGAGTCACGCTTTACGCTCAGATTCCGCACCCGAGCTTGCCTCCAAGGCTCGCAGCTGCGGAACTCGCGCTTCGCGCT
>CAYQLX010000105.1:0-5040 GCA_964418305.1 uncultured Coriobacteriaceae bacterium
CGCACACTTGCGCGCTCGACGTCTGCAGCGCTCATGCAGACCGACTTGACGTTGGGGTTCGAGTCCACTTCTTGCACCTCTTTTCAAGTGGCAGGCCCCAAAGCGCAGCAGATAGGCCAGTGCGCTTTGGGGTACAGGTCAAAAGCCTTTAAGACTTAGATCTCTTTTTGCGGGCGGTCCTGCAAGGCAACAGGATGCAGCTTGCCCTCGCGTGCCGCGTTGATAGCCGCGGTGGCAGATGCAGCTGCAGCACCCGTGGTCATATAGCACACGCCGTGCTTTACAGCCGAGCTGCGCAGGTTGAACGCATCGCCGCGGGTGGTCTGTCCAAACGGGATATTGATGACGAGGTCTATCTCGCCGTTGGCAATCATGTCGCCGATGTTGGGATGCTCCTCTTTGAACTTGCGTACCACGGAGGCATCAATTCCGTAAGCCTTGAGCATGCGTACGGTACCAGTGGTGCCCACAATCTTGAAGCCCATAGCCGCAAGCTCTCGTGCGATGGGCACAGTGGCGCGCTTCTCACGGTCGCAGACGGAGATAAAGACCGTTCCGCCAGAAGGAAGCGAATAATCGATGGCGAGCTGCGTTTTTGCATAGGCCGTAGGAAAATCGCTTGCGATGCCCATGACCTCGCCGGTGGATTTCATCTCGGGGCCGAGGATGATGTCACTTCCCGGGAAGCGCCCAAAGGGCATGACGGCTTCCTTGCAGGCAAAGTGTCCCAGATCGCGGTCATCTGCCGGCAAGTCCAAGCTAGCAATGGTGTCGCCTGCCATGATGCGTGCGGCACATTTGGCCAAAGGCACGCCCGATGCTTTGGAGACAAAGGGAACAGTGCGGCTCGCACGGGGGTTGACCTCGATGATGTAGACCTTGGAATCCTTGATGCCAAACTGAATATTGACCAAGCCTCGCGTACCCACAGCAAGCGCTAGGCGCTTAGTGCACTCGCGAATCTTATCGACGACGACAGGAGTAAGCGTGAAAGGAGGCGTGCAGCAGGCCGAGTCACCGGAGTGGATGCCTGCCTCCTCGATGTGCTCGAGCACGCCGCCGATGTAGACCTCTTGGCCGTCGCACAAGGCGTCGACATCGCACTCAGTCGCGTTCTCGAGGAAGGCGTCGAGGTAAACAGGGTGATCGGGGCTCACCTTGGCTGCCTCTGCCATGTACTTCTTGAGGTACTCGGCATCGTAGGCGATGGCCATGCCGCGCCCACCCAAAACGTAGCTAGGACGCACGAGCAGCGGGTAGCCGATTTCTTTGGCGACATTGATGGCTTCTTCCACAGAGCTTGCCGTGCCGCTTGAAGGATACGAGATACCCATCTCGTCCAAAAGCTCGCTAAAGCGCTCGCGATCTTCTGCCAAATCGATGGCCTCGGGCTTGGTGCCCATGATATGGACGCCCTCATCTTGGAGAGCCTGAGCGAGCTTGAGTGGCGTCTGGCCGCCCAAGGTCACCACGACGCCGTCGGGGTGCTCGGCCTCGACGATATCCATCACGTCTTCGTAGGTGATTGGCTCGAAGTAGAGGCGATCAGAGGTGTCGTAATCGGTGGAGACCGTCTCTGGGTTGCAGTTGACCATGATGGTCTCAAATCCCATGTCATGGAGCGCATACGAGGCATGCACGCAGCAGTAGTCGAATTCGATACCCTGGCCGATGCGGTTGGGGCCTGCGCCGATAATCATCGCCTTCTTCTTATCGCAAGGCGTGACCTCGTCTTCTTCGTCGTAGGTCTTGTAGTGGTAGCTCGTCTTAGAGGCAAACTCTGCAGCGCAGGTGTCGACGGTTTTGAAGACGGCTTTGACGCCCAACTCCAAGCGGCGAGCACGTACCGATTTCTCATCGCTTGCGGTAAGGTGCGCAATCTGCACGTCGGACAGGCCATAGCGTTTACCCAAGCGCATGAGGTCTGCGTCGATGTCTTTAAGCGCCTTGCCGTCAAACATCTTTTCAACAGCCACCATGTCTGCCAAGCGATCCACGAACCAGATGTCGATGCCCGTGAGGTTTGCGACCTTTTGAGGCTCGTATCCGCGGCGCAGAGCCTCGGCCATGTAGTAAATGCGCTCTTCTGTAGGCGTGGCGACCTTGTGCTCGAAGTTCTCGTCGTCAAAGGCGTCCTTGCCGTCGCGTCCAAGACCCATGCGACCGTTTTCAAGCGAGCGCATGGCCTTACCCAGAGATTCCTCGAAGGTGCGGCCGATGGCCATGACCTCGCCCACAGCCTTCATGCGCGTGGAGAGAGTATTGTCGGTGCCCTTGAACTTCTCGAAGGCAAAGCGCGGAACCTTGGTGACCACGTAGTCGATGGAAGGCTCAAAGCATGCCGGCGTGGCCTTGGTGATGTCGTTGGTTATCTCGTCGAGCGTGTAGCCCACGGCGAGCTTTGCGGCCATCTTAGCGATGGGGAAACCCGTTGCCTTAGAGGCAAGAGCAGACGAGCGCGAAACGCGCGGGTTCATCTCGATGACGATTAGGCGACCATCTTTGGGATTAACAGCAAACTGCACGTTTGAGCCGCCGGTTTCGACGCCAATCTCTTCGAGGATAGCAAGCGAGGCATCGCGCATCTTTTGGTACTCGATATCGGTAAGCGTCTGCGCGGGGGCGACAGTGATGGAGTCTCCGGTGTGCACGCCCATGGCGTCAAAGTTCTCGATGGAGCACACAATGATGCCGTTGCCGGCCTTATCACGCATGACCTCCATCTCGTACTCTTTCCAGCCGATGATGGACTCCTCGACCAAGACCTCGTTGGTGGGCGACAGCTCCAGGCCCTGGGTCACGATCTCTACCAGCTCGTCCATGTCATAGGCGATGCCGCCGCCGGCGCCGCCCATGGTAAAGCTCGGACGCAAGACGACGGGAAAGCCCAGTTTGCCGGCAAGTTCTTGGGCCTCCTCGACGCTGTAGGCATATCCGCTGCGTGCCACCTCGAGCCCGATGCGCTTCATGGCCTCGGCAAAAAGCTTGCGATCCTCGCCCTTCTGGATGGCATTCAAATCGCAGCCGATGAGCTCGACGCCATACTTGTCAAGCACACCGCGCTCGGCAAGCTCGACAGCACAGTTGAGGCCCGTCTGGCCACCCATGTTGGGCAGCAGGGCGTCGGGGTGCTCGCGCTTGATGATATCTGTCACGGCATCTGCCGTGATGGGCTCGATGTAGGTGCGAGTAGCTGTCTTAGGGTCAGTCATGATGGTCGCAGGATTACTGTTGACCAAGACAACCTCGTAGCCCTCCTCCATGAGCACGCGGCAAGCCTGAGTGCCGGAGTAATCAAACTCGCAAGCCTGTCCAATAACGATCGGGCCGCTGCCGATGAGCAAAATCTTCTCTATATCGTTGCGACGGGGCATTAGTTCTCCTCCCCTTCTGTAGTAAATACGCGCGTATCGCGAACCTCTATATCCAGATAATCGTCGCGGCCGTCCATGAGGCGAGCAAAGGCCTTGAACAGGTACGACGAGTCATGCGGGCCAGGAGATGCCTCGGGGTGATACTGAACCGAGAACACGGGATGATCCAAGAAGCGCATGCCCTCGGGCGTGCCGTCGTTAAGGTTGACATGCGTAAGCTGGATGCGGCCAAATTCCCTAGTAACAACAACAGGGGCGATGCGACGATCGGCCCAATAGCGCAGGTCGTCGTAGTGCTGCTTGCGGCCATCACTCTCGTAGTCGAGCAGCGGCCCCAAGCTGCTGAAGACCTGACCAAAGCCATGGTTTTGAGCGGTTATCTCAACAGCGCCGGTGAGCAAGTTCATGACAGGCTGGTTACCGCCGCGATGACCGTACTTGAGCTTCTCAATCTTTGCACCCGCAGCGATGGAGAGCATCTGGTGCCCCAAGCAGATGCCAAAGATCGGCACGCCGCTTTTGATGAGTTGCTTGACCTGAGTGTAGGTCTCCTCGACAGCCTCTGGGTCGCCTGGGCCGTTTGAGAGGAAGATACCGTCGGGCTTCATGTCCAAGACCTCTTGGGCCGATGTATCCCAGGGCACGACATGAACCTCTGCCCCGTTTGTGCAAAGGCCGCCGAGTATGCCGGTCTTGATGCCACAGTCGTAGGCGACAACCTTGTACTTCTTCTCACAGTTGAAAGGCGGCAACACATAGGGTTTGGAGCAGCTCACCTCTTTGGCAAGGTTCACACCCACAATGCTCGCGGAATCCGTAAGGCGCTGTGCTAGGCCGTCCAAGTCGTCGACGTTAGTAGATATGACCGATTTCATAGCGCCGTTGTCACGCACGTGGCGTACGAGTTTGCGCGTGTCGACACCCTCAATGGCGACAATACCGTTTTCTGCGAGGAAGTCAGGCAGCGCTTTGGTTGAGCGGAAGTTGCTCGGGCGCTCGCACATGTCGCGGACAACAAAGCCGCGGCAGAACAGCCCGCGCGACTGCATATCCTCTGCGTTGACACCATAGTTGCCTATCTGCGGATAGGTCATGGTGATGATCTGTCCGGCATATGAGGGATCGCTTAGGACCTCCTGATAGCCAGTCAAAGACGTGTTGAAGCAGATCTCGCCAAAAGACTCCCCTTGCGCTCCACAGCAGTAGCCACGGAACAAAGTGCCGTCTTCCAACAGAAGGACTGCCGGTTTACCTTTGTTGAGCATCTAGAACATCACCTTTCCCTTGCCAAAGAGGGCACGTCAAACGCCCCTCCATAAACGAAACCGCCAATACGGCGGCATGGGCTGAACAAACTGTTTGGTTGTAATGGGGTGACAGGAAAGCAAAGAGGGAAAGCTTGCGCTGCGTATAGAGTCGCAGATATGGATGTAGACAAAGCTCTCACCTAGTTTCGTTCCCTTGTTGGCCTCACGGGACCAAATTAAAAGGTCTTAGGGAGGATAGCACGTAAGGCACCGCCATGACGCGCCAATCATGCAAGCGAGCATACAATTCTGTCGCCGCAACGTGGGGTCGAACTTGTTCGATTCCACCTACGTCCGGTCACAGTACATCGCGAGTCACTGATACTCGCAGATCCACGTGCGTAGGGGCGGAATTTATT
>CAYQLX010000106.1:0-4940 GCA_964418305.1 uncultured Coriobacteriaceae bacterium
CAAGAATCCTTAAGACTTCTCCTTGGCATCTACATCGATGCGTCACAACCCCGCAAGACGCATACGCTAGACTCTTTCGCATGTCATTTTCATCAGATAACACAGCACCCGCAAAGGATAAGACGCATGCCATCACACGCGGCTTGTGCCTGTTCTTTGGCGCATTTGCCCTGGTCAACGCTATTGTTTGCGTCAAAGGCGGCACCACCGCGCAGAACATGAATATGTGGTGGATAGATTTGAGCAGCCTAGCCGTGAGTTACGAGGGCTCGAACCTTCACTTTGGTTTTGCCATAGAGACGGCGGCGGCTGTGGCGATGATTGCCTGGTGCCTCAAGCCACGCTGTTGCGCCATACGACGCGCCGTGACCTGCGTACTCACCTTCTGCTTGGCCGTCTTTGCTGCGCTCAACGCTGTCACGTACTTCAAGACGCTTGCCGCAGGCACGCTCTATCACGCGCTGCCCATACCTTTGAGCTGTATCATCGCCATCATCTTCGTGCTCATCACCATCTCTGTAGCAAAAAGCCATCCAAAAAAGCACACCGGCATCATTCAAGGCACGCGCGTCATAGCCGTAGCCGTGATTGCCGCGCTGCTCTTTCCCCTGCTGCAAATCACCTTCTTTGGCACCACGGATTACCGCCGTCAGGCAGACGCCGCCGTGGTTTTTGGCGCGCGCGTCTACGAAGACGGCAACCTATCGGTGGCTTTGCGCGAGCGCATGGACACCGCTATTGAGCTCTACAATCAAAAACTCGTGACGATAATCATCGTGACCGGCGGCATAGAGGACGGTAACGTAGACGAGGCGCAGGCCATGTACAACTACGCGCTGCAAAACGGCGTGCCCGCCAGCGCGCTACTCATCGACCGCTATGGCGACAACACGGTCAAAAGCGTCAAAAACACCATATCGCTCGCCAAAAGGTACCAGCTCAAAAAGGTCATAGCCACCAGCAGCTTCTACCATATGCCGCGCATCAAAATGCTCTACAACCTAGAGAACTTTGACGTTTACACAGTCCCCACCGTGGGCGACGTCATCGGCAACGGCACATTGGCGAGCATTTGGCGCGAGATTCCTGCCTGGTGGTGGTACTGGCTCAAGGGCATGGCACAATAGGGACTCAAGCAGCGCCGCACACAGCCTGCGGCAAACATACACGCAACACCAAGAAGGGAAAACCGCATCCATGACGATGAAGGTCACCATCTATAGCGACGGCAGCAGCCGCGGCAACCCAGGTCCCGGCGGCTACGGATGCGTCATGCTCTATACCGACGGCAACGGCCGCACGCACACCAAGGAACTCTCGGGCGCATACCGGCTCACCACCAACAACCGCATGGAGCTCATGGGCGCCATCAGCGGCTTGGAGGCGCTCAAGCGCCCGTGCGTCGTCGAGATGTGGACCGACAGCCAGTACGTGGTCAACGCCTTCAACAAGAACTGGATTGCCGGCTGGCAAAAGAAGGGCTGGGTCAACAGCCAGAAGAAACCCGTTGCCAATCCCGATCTCTGGAAGCGCCTCATCGCCGCCGTGGGCAACCACGAGCAGGTGACTTGGAACTGGGTGAAGGGCCATGCGGGGCACGCGCAAAACGAGCGCTGCGACGAGCTCGCAACCGCCGCCGCAGACGATAAATCCCGCTGGCAAGAAGACGAAGGCTACCAGGGATAGCAAAGCGCCCGCGACAGGCTGCCAAAAGGCGTCTGTTGCAAGCGCTGTGTATATACAAGAAACGCTTGGGGTAACCCAAGCGTTTCTTTGTGATGCTATGCGGCTTTGACCGATGCGTAGAACTTCGACTCGTCAAAGACCTCGCGCAAGGTAAGATCGCGCGACCCGAACTTCAAGTCGATGAACTCGCCCACTGTGGGCACGAGCTCGCTTGCGTCCGTGTAATGGCCCTTGTCGTTGAGTTGGTTAGTGTGCTGCACGCGCCAGTAATGCTCGTTGCAGTCTGTGATGTAGTAGAGCGTCCCGTCTCCGACCTCGATATAAACCGCGTGCTCGCGGCTCAAGTAATCGGTCAGCTCCTCAAAGGTGATATCAAGTACCTCGTCTGCTTTGACTCCCATAAGGACTCCTCTCAAAGGGGACCAATACTCTATGAGGTCAATATACGCCACAACAACCGCGCTCAGGCCCGCGTTTTGGAGCTTGCAAACTTTGGACACAAACTTTCTCAAACGCTTTTGTGTTTAGCTTGTTTTCATAGCTTTGCGCCAAAAATCAGCCTAGGAAACAAGTATGATTAGGGCTGCTGTGCGCATTGTATCCGCAGTGCTGCCGCAATCAATCCGAGCATAGACAACAACAGCGCCGCGGCCATGAAGAGCCGCAGCGCCCATTTAGCCGTTGCCGCTTTGCCTTGCTAATCGCTGATCTTAGACAAAAACGCCTTGAGCCTGTCGCTTTTGGGGTTGCCAATCAGCTCTTCTGCCGGGCCTTCCTCAGCTATGACGCCTTCCGACATGAAGATGATGTGATCGGCCACGTCGCGCGCAAAACCCATCTCGTGTGTGACGATAACCATCGTCATGTGCTCGGCCGCCAAGCTGCGGATGACCTTGAGCACCTCTTGGGTAAGCTCGGGGTCAAGGGCGCTGGTAGGCTCGTCAAAGAAAAGAATCTCCGGGTTCATGCACAGGGCGCGGGCGATGGCCACGCGCTGTTGCTGCCCGCCGGACAGCTCGCAGGGCACCATATCCTCCTTGCCCTCGAGCCCCATCTTGGCGATGAGCTCACGCGCTTGCTTCTCTACGGCCGCATGGTCGCGCTTTTGCACGCGCAAAGGGGCGTCCATGATGTTTTTGAGCACGCTGTAATGCGGAAAGAGGTTGAAGTTTTGGAACACGAGCCCAAACTTCATCTTGGCTTCCTGCAGGGTCTTCTTGTCCGCGTAGACAGATTTGCCCGCCGCGTCGCAGGTAGCCACACAGGTGCTGCCGTAGCTCAGGCTGCCGCCGTCGAGCGTCTCCAACATGGTGCAACAGCGCAGCAGCGTTGACTTGCCGCCACCAGAAGGCCCGATGACAGCCACAACCTGGCCTTGGGCCACGTTGAGCGATATATCCTTGAGGACCTGAGTGCTGCCAAAGCTCTTCTTTGCATGCTCAAGCGCAAGCAGGTTGTTCGCGTTAGTCATGGTAGTAATCCATCTTCTTCTCGATGCGGCTCAAGACAAACTCCACGACCATCGTGAAGCACCAGTAAATAGCGGCGGCAATCAAGTACGGAAGCATACTCACCTGGCTTGCCGATATAGCCTTGGCCTGCGTGAACATCTCCATGATGCCCAAGACAAAGGCCAGCGACGTGTCTTTGACCAAGGCGATAACCTCGTTGCCCATGGCAGGCATGATGCGCTTGAAGACTTGCGGCAAGATGATGTGCATGAAGGTCTGCGATGAGCTATAACCGAGCACCTGTGCCGCCTCCCACTGACCACGCGGGATACTCTGGATACCAGAGCGATAGATCTCTGCAAAGTAAGCGGCGTAGTTGAGGATGAAGCCTATGGCGCAGGCGATGAACTTCCAATTGGAGCCCGAGCTTAAGCCAAAGAGGTAGTACGGGCCAAACATCCAAGCCATGAGCTGGAGCATGAGCGGTGTGCCGCGCAGTACGCTGATATAAAAGCGCGCCAGAAGAGACAGCGGCTTAAAGCTGCTCATGCGGCACAGCGCCACCACAACACCCAAGGGGACAGCCCCTACCAGCGTGATGACGAATATCTCCAATGTCATCCCAAAGCCGCTTATAAGCAGCTCCATCATTGTTGCGAGCTCCATGAAGCCCCACCTTTCGCTTTCTTGCTTGCTAAACGCGCCAGCGCATATGCCACAAGCGCATGCAAGCGAACAGATGCGCGATATCCGCAGATACCGCGCATCCGGCCGCTTGGCGCAGCATCGGGCGGGCACGCCTCACGCGCACCCGCCCGCTATCTGCTGCAACCTGGCTAGAACTACTTAATCAACCAGTTGTCGTAGGAGATGCCTTGGTCAGCATACTTATCGCACAGCTCCTTGACGGTGCCGTTGTCGTTGAGCGTCTTGAGGTCGGCTGTCACGATAGCTGCGGTCTCGGTGTCGTCCTTAGCAAAGCCAACGCCATAGTTCTCAGAGGACAATGCCTCGTCAAGCTGCTTGAAGGCGTCAGGCTTAGCACTCATCTGATAAGCAGCGATGGACAAGTCGCAGGCAACGGCGTCGACTTGTCCAGACTCGAGCTGCATGAAGGCGTTGTTGTAATCGCCGATGGTCTGCAGCTCCTTGAAGGTATCGGCAAGCTCTGCCTGGTCGCCGTTGAGCACCTCGAGCGCCGCAGAACCCTTCTGGGTCAAAACGACCTTGCCCTTGAGGTCTTCCAGCGAGTTGATATCGCTGTCAGCCTTCACAACCACAACCTGACCGTTGGTCATGTACGGATCGGTAAAGGCGTAGCCGTTCTCACGGCCTTCAATAGTAAAGCCGTTCCAGATGCAGCTGATGGTGCCGCTGTTGAGCAAAGCGTCCTTGGCGTCCCAATCGATGGGCTCGGCTTTAAACTCCCAGCCTTCGAGCTCGCAGACCTTCTGGGCAAGCTCCAGGTCAAAGCCCGTGTAGCTGCCGTCGTCATCGACGTAGCCGTAGGGCGGGTATTCCTGGTCAAAGCCGACGACCAAGGTCTTCTGCTCGCCAGAATCGCTGGATGCGGTGCTGTTGTCAGAGCTGTCGGAGCTGCTGGAGCCACAGCCAGAGAGCACAAACGCGCTCAGGCAAACAGCAAGGCCAGCAACGATAATCGCAGCAAGCTTCTTCTTCATGAGTTCTCTCCCTTTTGCGTCCTTTGGTGATTTAGCACTCTAGCGTGCTAAAGTGCTACGGATTATACGCCCCATGCGCCTCATGGCAACCCCTTTATCTGATTTTGCGGGCAAACGGCAT
>CAYQLX010000107.1:0-4864 GCA_964418305.1 uncultured Coriobacteriaceae bacterium
CCTTATTTAACCTCTGCGGCATGCACCAACGCCAGGAAGCTGTCGTGCTTGAGGGCAGCGCCGCCGATCAAGCCGCCGTCGATATCTGGCATCGGCATGAAGCTGTCCACGTTGCCGGGGTTCATCGAGCCGCCGTACAGGATGCGCACGCTATCGGCCGCCGCATCCCCAAACATGTCGCGCACGGTCGCGCGGATGGCAGCGCAGACCTCCTGGGCTTGCTCGGGCGTGGCCGTGCGGCCGGTGCCGATGGCCCAGATGGGCTCGTAGGCTATGACGCTTTGCTCGACATCTGCCGCCTCCATGCCGCCCATGCCAGCGCGCACTTGCTGCGTCACGAAGTCGATGGCGTTGCCCGCATCGCGCACCTCGAGGCTCTCACCACAGCACATAATCGGGTACAGGCCGTTGTCGCGCAGCGCGGCAATTTTTGCGGCCACATCAGCATCTGTCTCTGCAAAGTACTCGCGACGCTCGCTATGACCCACAATGCAATACTTGCAGCCCAAGCTGGCGATCATCGCCGCACTCACGCAGCCAGTGTAGGCGCCGCTGGGAGCCGGGTGTACGTCCTGGGCGGCAAGGCGCACAGGAGAGTTATCGGTCATGAGTACGACGCGCGCGCTGCGAATATCTGTGTACGGCGGGCAGATGACGACCTCGCACTGGTCGTACTTAGGCTCGATATCGTAGGAGATCTGCTGGACG
The DNA here is from genome assembly GCA_964418305.1 of uncultured Coriobacteriaceae bacterium. Classification (GTDB taxonomy): domain Bacteria; phylum Actinomycetota; class Coriobacteriia; order Coriobacteriales; family QAMH01; genus W2P13-069. Next base: position 709 of record CAYQLX010000107.1, read on the forward strand.
AGCTCTATAGCCTCGTCCATCGTCTTGTTCATCTTCCAGTTGCCCGCAATCATGGGCAGACGCTGACCCGCGTGGGTGCGAGGCCCCTGCTGCTCGCGCTTAAAGAGTCCCATTTGCATCCTCCTTGCTCATAAGGGCAGTCACGCCGGGAAGCTCCTTGCCCTCCAAAAGCTGCATGGACGCGCCGCCGCCGGTAGAGATAAAGGAGACCTGATCTGCCAGGCCAAATTTCTTGATAGCTGCCACAGAGTCGCCGCCGCCGATGATGGTCTGGCCAGCGCAATCGGCCACAGCCTGGGCCACGCCCTTGGTGCCCGCCTCAAAGGACGGGAACTCGAACACGCCCATGGGGCCGTTCCAGAAGACCATCTTGCCCTGCGCGATGGCGGCCGAATAAGCAGCCACGGTCTCAGGCCCGATGTCCAGTCCCATCATGTCGTTGGGAATCTCATCGACAGACACGGTCTTGGTGGCTGCACCCTCGGCAAACATATCGGCGCAAACGACATCGGTGGGAATCATGAGATTCACGCCCTTGGCGGCCGCGCGCTCCATCATGCCCTTTGCGGTGTCGAGCATATCGGCCTCCATCTTGGAAGTGCCCACGCTCTTGCCCTGCGCCGCCAGGAAGGTAAAGCACATGGCGCCGCCGATGATGATCGTGTCGGCGATATCAATCAGGTTGTCGATGATGCCAATCTTGTCAGAGACCTTGGAGCCGCCCAAGATGGCGACAAACGGGTGCTCCGGGTTGTCGAGCATACCAGTGAGCGTGCTTATCTCTTTGGCCAGAAGGAAGCCGCCCACTGCGGGGACAAACTGCGGCACACCCGCGATGGAGGCATGCGCGCGGTGCGATGCGCCAAAGGCGTCGTCCACATAGACGTCGCAAAGTGCGGCGAGCTGCTTGACGAAGGTGAGGTCGTTGCGCTTCTCGCCCTTGTTAAAGCGCAGGTTCTCGAGCATCATGACCTGCCCGTCCTTGAGGGCCAAAGACGCAGAGAGTGCTTGCTCACCCGCGATGGGCCCGCCAACGACGCTCACAGGCTGGCCCAAAAGCTGGATAAGGCGCATAGCCACGGGCATCATGGAGAACTGATGCTCGAACTCGCCGCCGGTGGGGCGGCCCAAATGGCTGGCGATGATAACGCGCGCCTCGTGCTCGATCAGATACTTGATAGTGGGAAGGGCCTCGCGGATTCGCGTGTCGTCCATGACAATGCCCTCGTACAGCGGAACGTTAAAGTCGACGCGAAGCAAAACGCGCTTGTGCGCGACATCGATATCGGCAACGGTCATCTTGTTCTTCATGCTGGCACTTTCTCCTTGCGCTAAACAAAGCCGTTAATTCACATACACGATTAGAATACTCGTTGTGCTAAGGCTTGCGCGTACTCGATACGCAAATGTCGGCCGCCTGCGCACAGAAACCCGCAACGTGCTGTGCGACTCGGGAGGCGGGCGTCGCTGCTGTCGTTACCAGCGAGTTGCCGGCGCTGTTGCTGCTGATGAGTTGCCAGGCCGTTGTCGCAACACAAAAGGAGCCGGCGCGTGGCCGGCTCCTTTTGTATTGCTATGAGCTTGTGATGTGCGATTACTCGCCGCTTGAGCTCGAATCGCTGCTCGCGTCATCTGCCGAGCTGTCATCTGAAGCGTCGCTTGCCTCCGTGCTCGCATCATCGGTGCTGCTGTCATCCGTAGCATCGGTGCTGTCGGTGCTGTCGTCGGTAGTGGCGCTGTCATCGGTTTCGGTGGAATCCGCGTCGGTAGTATCGGCGCTCTCATCGCTGCTGTCATCGGCGCTTTCAGCCTCGGCGGCAACGGTGGCCGGGTCGTAGCTCAAGTCAGACGGAGCGTCGTTAATCTTAACGTTGGCATTGGCAACGAGGTTGTCGATGTAGTCGTCGTAAATCTGATCGTCGTCGCTGTCGCTCGTGTCATCGCTGCTGCTGTCGTCGGAGCTATCGCTCTTCGACTTCTTGCTGCTCTTCGACTTTTTGCTCTTAGAGTTATCACTGTTGTCGTCGGCACTCTCGTCAGTGCTGCTATCGTCAGCGCTCTCATCGGCAGACTCATCGGTGCTCTCATCGGAGCCGTTTTGCTCGGCCACGATGGCCTCCTTGAGCTTGTCCTCCTTGAGGCCTTCTGCCGTGTCCTCTTTGAACTCGTCGAGCGTCATGCCAAAGTAGAGGTTCAGGATGCTCTCGAAGGTGCCCGCATGGCCGCCGCCGTAGTAGGACTCGTACATGGTGGCCTGGGAGTCCACGGCGCTGTCGACCTCGTCGTCAGAGACGGTGATGCCGCGCTGCTCAATCTCATAATCGATGACCTGCTGGCGGATGGCCTGATTGATCAGGTACTCGCGGTACTCCTGCACCGTGCCGTCGCTGGAGCTATCGTCGCTGGAGTCGTCGCTCGAAGTGTCGGTCGAGCTGTCATCGCTCGAGCTGCTGTCGTCGCTCGTGTCGTACTCGCGATTGGCAATGTAGCTGCTCCATGAATCCGCGTCGGTCGAGCCATCGGATGTGGTGTAGTAGCTCAGCTGTTTGGTTGCTGTATCGGTTATCTCGCTCTCGAGGACCTTGCCGTGGTCCCAGGTTGCCGCAACCGGATCGCCGCAACCAGAAAGCGCGACGGCCATAAACGCTGCCAAAGCCGCCGACATGGCGACAGCGGAAATCTTCTTGACGATGGTCATGAAGCCTCCCTTTGAGTTATAGGTACAAAATCACATGGTCGATAGTCTACAACTTTATAGCCTGTCAAGGCTGAAAAGCACCTGAAATATGCCCGCATGTCTTACCGGAGCGGCAACACAGTACACAGCTATTGGTGCTAATCTACTACGTACGCAAATCCCAAACAGAGGAGACCCCATGCTCTTTTGCAACATCGACATCATGGATGAAAACCTAGACCACCAAAAGGGGATGTTTGTCGGCGTAGAGGGTGCGACCATCACCTACGTGGGCAAAGAGGAGCCGCAAGACGCAGCCAAGTACGGCGAGCGCTACGACGGCAAGGGCAAGCTGCTGATGAGCGCGTTTTACAACACGCACGCACACACGCCCATGACCCTGCTGCGCGGCTACGCAGAAAACCAACCCCTGCAGCAGTGGCTTAACCAGACGGTTTGGCCCTTTGAGGGCAAGATGCACGCCGGCCATTACTCGGTAGGCGCAAGGCTGTCCATGGCCGAGATGCTGCGCTACGGCGTGGTGGGCTACACCGACATGTACTTCGGCGGCGTGGAAAACTGCGAGGCAGCCATCGCGTCTGGCATGAAGCTCAATCATTCCGATGGCGGCACGATGTTTATGGACGATTACACCAAGTGCCCGTCGTATGCCACCAACAACGAGCTTTTTGCCAACTACGCCGGCGCAGCCGACGGCCGCATCAAGATCGACATGTGCATTCATGCTGAATACACCACCCCCGAGGGCATGATTCGCGGCGTCGTGGAAGAGGCGGCAAAGCGCGACGCCAACATCCACCTGCACATGAGCGAGACCAAGTCCGAGCACGAAGAGTGCATCGGTCGCCACAACATGACCCCCGCCGCTTGGTTTGACAGTCTGGGCGTCTTTGACCATCCCACCACGGCTGCACACTGCGTCTGGGTGAGCGACGACGACATCGCGCTCATGGCCGCCAAGGGCGTTACCGCAAGCCTCAACCCGGCGTCCAATGGCAAGCTTGCCAGCGGCTTTGCCCCGGCGGCAAAGCTCATCGCCGGCGGTGTGAACTGCACCATCGGCACCGACGGCATGGCGTCCAACAACACCCACAACATCCTGCAGAGTGCCTACCTGCTGGCCGTGAGCCAAAAGGGCTACGACCTCGACCCGACGGTGATCACCCCCAAGCAGATCCTGCAGATGATGACCGTCAACGGCGCCAAGTCCCAGGGCCGCAAGGACTGCGGTGTGCTGGCGCAAGGTAAGCGTGCCGACCTCGTCGTCTTTGATGTGGACAAGCCCTGGATGCGCCCCGTGCACGACATGGCGACCAACATCGTCTACAGCGCCAACGGCGCAGATGTCGTCCTGACGATGTGCGACGGCAAAGTGCTCTACAAGGACGGCGATTGGAAGACCATCGACGTCGAGAAGGCTGCAGCCGATGTCGACGCCGCTGTCGATGAAATCCTCAC
>CAYQLX010000108.1:0-2849 GCA_964418305.1 uncultured Coriobacteriaceae bacterium
CGCATAGGTGGCCGTATGCCCAGCATGCTCGTCTCCAACCTGCCCTACGCGGTGGCGGCCACGGTCATTTTGGGATGGTTCGAGAAGTTCGACTTCCTGCAGAGCATGACGGTCATGGTCCAAAGCGAGGTGGCAGACCGCATCGCTGCGCAAAAGGGCTGCAAGGATTACGGGGCCTACACCATTAAGCTGCGCATGTACGCCAAGACGACGGGGCGCTTCCAAGTAAGCCCCAGCTGCTTCTATCCCGCCCCGCGCGTAGAGAGCGCTGTCGTGCGGCTGGAGCGTCACGAGCTTTGTCAGGACCGCCAGCTGCTGCGTGCTGCCTGTAAGGTCGCAGACGCAGCCTTTGCGCAGCGCCGCAAGAACATCCGCAACTCGATGAAGAGCGCCTTCGACACCCAAACAATCGATGCATTGCTCGCCGCTTGCGCCATAGACCCAAAGACCCGCGGCGAGGCTTTGGACGTAGAGCAGTACCTAGACTTGGGTCGCGAGCTCCTCAAGCTGCAGGGCGATTGCTAGGCAGCTCAAAGCTCTCTGCTAGTTTTTATACGCATCGGCTGCACTACAAGACAGACGCGTCCCGCCCGCAAGTGCGCGCCCTTAGCCCCTGCTCGTAATCTCTGTCGCGTTGACGACGACGTTGTGCTTGATGGGCTTCCACTCAACCTTGCTAAAGACGGCCACCAGTGCGATGGGCACATAGGTGAGCATGAAGAACGGGAAGGTGAATATCGCCTTGATCTTGGCCGCGGGCTTGGCGTGAATCTGTTTCCACTCGGTTGCCGTGGTGAGCGCGCCAAAGAGCAGCATGATGCCCGCAAAGGATACGAAGCATCCCAAGAAACTCGTAAACGACGCGACGATGGTGGAGCGTGCCTCGCCGTAGCTCAGGTACACGGCCAGGTTGTCCGATGTGATGCCGCTCAAAGCGTCGCCCTGGAACACCGATCCGGTGAGCAGCCCTACGACGGTGATGATGGGGTTGGCGTTTGCCACGGCCACGGGCGCGCTTTGCGCGACGACGTCTTGGACCGACGACGCAATGCTGATGAGCTGCACCAAGCCCGTGAGGCAGAAGGCCAAGTTCATGAAGACGCCCACGAGCGTGAGCAGCATGGCAGGTGCGATGGTCATGAACATGTCAAAGCACGCCCAGCGCCCGCCCTTTTTGCAGGCGATACCCTTGAACAGGTTGCCGCCGTAACGCAGGAGCACCTGGTAAAAGCCCCTTGCCCAGCGCAGCCTTTGACGCCAAGAGTCCTTGAAGGTGGTGGGTTGCTCGTCGTAGATGATCGCGTCGGCAACGTAGCCAATGCGGTAGCCGTTAGCTATGCAGTCGGTTGAAAACTCGATGTCCTCGGTGAGTAGGTGGTGAATCCAGCCCTCGTTATCCTCCAAGATGTGCGCGCGGATGATAAAGCCCGTGCCGCCGATGGCGCAGCTGCTTCCCAGGCGATAGCGCGCGTTGCTCAAAAACTTTGCCTCGCGCAAGAACCACATGGCGCTACCCGCGCTGACCCAGTTGTCGTCGTAGTTCTTGGAGTTGCGATAGCTGGTAAAGGCGTCGTAGTCCGGCGAGAGAACCATCTCGCGATTGACAGCGCGCACAAAGCCCGGGTCGACGACGTTGTCTGCGTCAAAGACAAAGTAGCCTGCGTAATCGGTGTAGCCGTCCTCGTTACCCTCGGCGCGGCGAATCTTGTCCAGCGCATAGTTGAGCGCGTAGCTTTTGCCCTTGCGCACCTGGTCAAAACGCTCGAAGACGATGGCACCGGCGTCGCGCGCAACCTGTGCGGTGGCATCGGTGCAGTTGTCGGCAATCACGTACACGTCGATGAGTTCTTGTGGGTAATCCTGCGCCTTAAGGCTTTTGACCAGTTCGCCGATGACCAGCTCCTCGTTGCGCCCGCTTATGAGCACGGCGTAGCGCAAAAGCTCAACATCAACGTCGTTTGGCTTGCGCTTGTGGTCCACGATCAAGACATAGACCGCATAGACGATCTGGTACATGTAGCAGAGGCTGAACACAAAGAACAAGAACATGTTGAATGCGTTGACAAAACCCGTCATGGCGATGGAATGCTCCTTTTTTGCCGCAGTAAGACCGGCAATCGCTGCGCTAAACCACAGCATTCTACTCCATAGCTCGCGCGACTGTCTTTTTCATGCACACAAGCTCCATTCACGGATGCCAGACGGCCGGCGTTATACTCATAGCGTTTGATTCATAAGCCAAGCAGCCAAGGGGGCTTTTGTGGGAAGACTCACCACTATCGACGACATCGAGCGGCAAAAGGCCGCCGCGGACGAAGAAGAGATGCGCGCAGCCCAAGAGGCGTTTGGCGGCTCGGCTTCTGGCGCCGCTCATGGCGAGGATTCAGAGCCTGAGGAGTCTGCGGAAGATATCGCCCAGCAGGTCGGTGCGGATCAAGGTGCCCAGCAGGCTGCAGAGTACAGCGCAGCGCCGCAAGCGGCAAAGAGCACTGCTCAGCAGGAGCTCGATTTCCACGGGCTCGATAACCTAGAGAAGCACTCGAGCGGACATGTCGCCCTCATCGTCATTGCTGTCGTTATCGTCATCGCCGCCGCTCTCAAGATCGCCGGCGTGTACTAGGGGGCGCAATGGCAAGTTACGAGAACTATCCTCAACCAGAAGAGTCACCCAAGGATGATGCCGGCAAGGGCCGCCTCAAGGTAATCTTGGGCGTCGTTTTGGCCGCTGTCGTCGTTGCTGCTGTGGTCATCGGCGTAAGCGTCTGGCGCAACAGCACGCTTTCAACCGCTTATCAGGCAGACACAGAGGCTCTAAACCAAGACTCTGCCGGGGTCAACGATACGACCTT
>CAYQLX010000108.1:2949-4808 GCA_964418305.1 uncultured Coriobacteriaceae bacterium
CTGTGTCGCTCCTTGATGGCATTGGCGTGAGCAAGAGCATCGCGCAAGACGCTATAGAGACCCAGGGCACGCAGTCGGGCATCGACGAGCAAGCAAACAAGCGCTCCTGCGTTTATAAGGGCCAGACGGGCGCAAAGCTCAAGAAGGTCACCAAGACCAAGAAGGTCTACAGCAAGAAGAAGCACAAGAAGGTCAAAAAGAAGATCGTCAAGAAGGTCCAGACAAGCTACATGAGTTGGCAGTTGGACGAGTCCTACGAGTACTCGTCTGGCGATAAAGCCACGACGCGCACCGTGACCGTGCTGCTTTACTAGGGCCAGCTAGGGCCTACTAGAGTCTCAAAAACTGCTAGGGCCTCAAAATAACTCCTTGCCAAACCAAGCTGCGCGCTGTATCATATGCGGCTGTGTTTAGAAGAGGGGCGCATGCCAGCGCTCCCACCTTACGACGAGCACTGCTTGGTTGTCTGGTAACACGGTATCAACCCCAAAGGGTCACCGTTAGCCTGCCAGCCATGTGCTCGCAGGCTTTTTATTTTGGAGGTGAGCAGCATAGCCGCTCAAGAGTCTAGGATCAACGACGCAGTCCGCGCCGCCACCGTACGCCTCATCGGAGTCGATGGCGCACAGCTCGGCATCTTTGCTAATGCCGATGCTCAGCGCGTTGCTTCCGAGCAAGGTCTCGACTTGGTCGAGATTGCACCAAACGCCGAGCCCCCTGTGTGCCGCATCATGGATTACGGCAAGTACAAGTACGAGCAGGAGGTCAAGGCAAAGCAGGCTCGCAAGAAGCAGACCAAGATAGAGATCAAGGAGATGAAGTTCCGTCCCAAGATCGACGTCGGCGACTACGAGACCAAAAAGGGCCACGTGCTGCGCTTCCTCGGCAAGGGCAACAAGGTCAAGATCACCATCATGTTCCGCGGCCGTGAAATGGCCCATCCGGAGCAAGGTCTGGCCATCCTCGAGAAGCTCGCAGACGATCTCAAGGATCTTGCGGTTATCGAGCAACAGCCCAAGATGGAAGGCCGCAACATGCACATGCTCATCGCGCCGCTCCCCAAAGACGCGAAGAAGAAGAGCACTAAAGCAAGCAACAAAGAAGGAGACAGCAACAATGCCTAAGATGAAGACCCACAAGGGCACCGCCAAGCGCTTCCGCGTCACCGGTTCCGGCAAGATCATGCGCGGCAAGGCTTTCAAGAGCCACATCCTCACCAAGAAGTCTCAAAAGCGCAAGCGCAACTTCCGCAAGGAGACTGAGCTCAATACTGCAGACAAGAACGTCGTCCGCAAGAACCTGGGCATCTAGCTCAAAGCCCGTTACGGAACATCCAAGAACTACTAGGAGTTGATATAAATGGCTCGTGTCAAGCGTGCACTTAACGCCAGGAAGAAGCGTAAGACCGTATTCAAGCGTGCAAAGGGCTACTACGGTGCCAAGTCCCGCAGCTACCGCGCTGCCAAAGAGCAGGTTCAGCACTCTTTGCAGTATGCATACCGTGATCGCCGCAACAAGAAGCGCATGATCCGCCGCCTGTGGATCACCCGCATCAATGCTGGCGCTCGCATCAATGGCCTGTCCTACAGCAAGTTCATGCACGGCCTCAAGGTTGCCGGCATCGAGCTGGACCGCAAGGTTCTGTCCAACATGGCCATCGAGGACGCCCAGGGCTTTGCTGCTCTGTGTGAGATCGCCAAGAAGGCCATCGCCTAAGCAATCCGCTTGCCATCCAGGGCTTTGTTGCTCTGTGTGATAGCGCAATCGCCAAGAGAGGCTCCTCATCGAGGAGCCTCTCTTTTTGCGTGCCTGCGTTGAGCTGCATTACCAGCTTGGCGTGCAAAACTAACCCAAGCTAA
>CAYQLX010000109.1:0-4782 GCA_964418305.1 uncultured Coriobacteriaceae bacterium
AGATGCTGTTGATGATAAACAGATCGTCCCGCTGGTAGAGGCGGCATGCCCTGCAGCGGGCGGTGATGTGCGCGGCTGGTATTATGCGCTGCTCGACTACGGCGCCTACCTCAAGAAGACGTGCCCCAACCCCTCGCGCAAGAGCAAACAGCACACGCGTCAGGGCAAATTTGAGGGCAGCCATCGCCAGAAACGCGCCTTCGTTTTGCGTTGTCTGCTGGATGCTCCCAAAACTGCAGACGCTATCGCTGCAGAGCTTGACGCCTTCGAGTTGTCTTGTGGCAGACCAGCCGCAGGCCCCGATGAACTAGTCGGCATCCTGTCTGAGCTTGAGCGCGAGCAGATGATCCGCCAAACACTAGACGGCACCTGGCGGGTTGCGGATTAGAGCGTAGGAAGCAGCCTGTGGGGCGACGTAACGGGAATCGCGCCTCGCGCTCAGACTCCGCACCCGAATGCGCCCTTAGCCCTCTGCAGCTGCGGAACTCGCGCCTTCGGCGCTCGGCAGTCCTCGCTCCCGCAGAGGGCACGGGCGCATTCTGCTCCATATTCGCGCATAGCGCGATTCCCGTTGCGTCGCCGCCCCCGCGGCCGCACCATGAGCGCTTAATCGACTACAATAGCGCCTTGTACTCGCAAACCCATCCATATCATCTGCTAGGAGCACGCGCACATGACTCGCAAACCAATCGTCGCCTTCTTGGGACCTGCCGGCACTTGGACGCACCAGGCGGTGCGCACTTTTGCCAGCCGCGGACAGCTTGACGCGGATTTTAGCGATCTTATGTGCGAGAACATGGGCGAGGTATTTGAGGCTGTGGATCGCGGCCAGGCCGATTATGGCGTGGTGCCTATCGAGAACTCGCTCGAGGGCCCCGTGACTACGACGCTCGACGCCTTTGCCTTTACCTCACGCGCAGAGATTTTGGGCGAGTGTGTGCTTGACATCCATCAGGCGCTCATCCTGGCACCCGGCGCCACGCTTGATGACGTGACCTGCATCGCCAGCCATCCGCAGGGCGTGGGGCAGTGCCGTCGCTGGCTGCATCAGAACCTGCCCGGTCGCACGACGCGCATGGCCACGAGCACGGCGGCAGCGGCGCAGCTTGCCGCGGCCGATAAAAGCATCGCCGCCATCGCCAATCCGCTTGCCGCTCAGCTGGCAGGCGCCGTGGTCTATCAAGAGGCCATTGAGGATCACCTCACGAGCCAGACACGCTTTGTGCTCATCGGCAACGGCCCAGCTGAACATAACGGCCCGGGCAAGACGACGCTTGCACTCTTCCTGCGTGCCGACCGCTCCGGCGAGCTCAACATGATTTTGTCCGAGTTCGCGTATGCGCAGGTCAACATGACGATGATTCAGAGCCGCCCAACAAAGCGCGAGCTGGGCGATTACATGTTCTTCGTGGAGATTGAGGGCTACGCAGACGATGCCAACGTGCGCTTGGCGCTCGACTGCCTGCGTCTCAAGCTGCGTCAGGTCAAGGTCATCGGCTCCTACCCGCGCGCCTAGCCTGCATCCGCGAGCTTAAGCCTGCGGCCTGCGCTGCGGCCCGCCGGTGCCCTCCTTGCAGACGGGCTTCACCTCTATCGTCTATAATTCCAAAATTATGCTTATCTGGTGGCACTACTTCATACTCTTTATCGTGGCCTTTATGGTGACCGTCGCCGCCGTGCCTTTGGTACGCTCCTTTGCCATCAAGCACGACATTGTCGATCACCCCGGCGCGCGCCGCGTCAACAAACAGCCCATTCCGCGCCTGGGCGGCGTGGCCATGTACGCTGGGCTTCTGGCTGCCTTTGCCGTTGAGTACATCCTAGAGCTCGCCCACGTGCTACCCGGGCCCTTCTCTTTGGCGCAGGGCAGCGGCGTGAGCATGGTGGGCGTCATGATCGGCATCACCTTTATCGTGGTGGTGGGTGTTATCGACGACGTGCAATCCTTGCGCCCAGGCGTCAAGTTTGCGGGCCAGATAGTGGCCGCCATTATCATCGCTAGCTCTGGCGTGCTTATGAACGGCTTCAAGGTCCCTCTAGGTGACGGCCGCGTCGTTTTGGGCATGCTGTCGTACCCGGTCACCGTCATTTATCTGGTGGCCTTTGCCAACATCATCAACCTCATAGACGGGCTTGACGGCCTGGCTGCGGGTATCACGGGCATAGGCGCTATCGGCATGTTTGTGCTCACGGTGAGCCTCGTGCGCAACGACGCATCGCTTGTGGCCATCGTGCTCATCGCCGTGTGCATCGCCTTCTTGATCTACAACTTCCATCCGGCGAGCATCTTCATGGGAGACTCTGGATCGCTGTTGCTGGGCACGACGCTGGGCGTGATTAGCCTCATGGGCGCCACGCGCTTCTCCAGCGTGACGGCTCTGGCCGTGCCCATCATGATTGCTGGCGTGCCCGTCATAGACACAGCCAGCGCCATCATCCGCCGCACGCTCAACCACCAGCCCATCCAGCAGGCAGACCGCGGCCATGTGCACCACCGCTTGCTTGACCAAGGCTTCTCGCAGCGCAAGGCCGTGCTCGTCATCTACGCGTGGACAGCGCTGCTCACCGTGGGTGGCTGCCTCGTGTGGAACTTGGGCGGCTTGGTTAAGTACACCGTGCTCGTCATCTTGCTCATAGCGTCGGCCTTTGTCGTCTTCAAGCTCAAGCTCTTGGGCCCGGTGCTCGAGCATCACTACTTCCCCAATGCGTTTCGCAGACCTTCGCCCGGCAACACGGGCCCCATGCCGCGCATAGACGCAGACAGCTTGCCTGCGCCTAGCGCCACCACGCGCCCTTTCGCCGGTGGCCATGCTGATAGCCAGGACGAAGATAGCGGCGACGATGCCTGCTAGCGCCAATGCGCCGTCTTTGCGCGAGCAGCTCAAAAGCGTGCCCGAGCAACCTGGCTGCTATCTGTGGAAGGACGCCCAAGGCGCCGTTCTCTACGTGGGCAAAGCCATCAATCTGCGCTCGAGGATGAGCCAATACGTTGCAGGCACCGATGAGCGCGCCAAAATCCCCATGATGATGGAGCAGGTGGCAAGCTTTGACTACATCGTGGTGAGCAATGAGACAGAAAGCCTCGTGCTGGAAAAGAACCTCATCCAGAACTACCACCCGCCCTTTAACGTGGACTTTCGCGATGATAAGAGCTACCCCTTTATCGCACTCACTAAGGGCGAGCTCTTCCCGGCCATCAAGTACACGCGTGAGAAGCATCGCGCGGATACGCGCTACTTTGGGCCCTACACCGATAGCCGTGCCGCGCGTGAGACCATCGACACTCTGCGCCGCGTGGTGCCCATTTGCCAAGCCAATTGTGCCGAGTACAAGCGCATGGTGCGCCGCCTCAAAGCCGGCCATGAACCCAGTGCAGACGACAAGGCCTGCTTCGAGTACCACATCGGCAAGGGCGCGGGCCCGTGTTGTGGCGCCATTACGCCGCAAGATTACGCCGTGCACGTTAAGCGTGTGGAGCGCTTTTTGTCGGGCCATCGCGAGGAGTTTGTCGCGCAGCTCGAAGGGGAGATGAATGACGCCGCCGCTCAGCTGGACTTTGAGCGCGCCGCTCGCCTGCGCGATCGCCTTGCGGCGATAAATGCTCTGCAAGAAAAGCAGAAGGCCGTCCTGTCACGCGCGCTGTCCATGGATGTCGTGGGCTTTTATCGCGAAGAGACGATATCGGCCGCGCATGTCTTTGTGGTGCGAGAGGGCCGCATCATCAACAGCTGCGACTTCATCTTGGACAAGGGACTCAACGTCTCTGACGACGAGCTGTGCGCGCAGTTCATCAACCGCTACTACCACAGCACCGACGGTATTCCGCACGAGCTTGTCATAGCCGAGGAGCTTGACGACGAGGATGTTGCGAGCATCGAGTCATGGCTCACGCGCCGTCTGGCGAGCAAGCACGGCGCCAAGGTGGCTGTTACCGTGCCCTTGCGCGGTGAGAAGCACGACCTCTTAAAGATGGCGCAGCTCAATGCCAAGCATGCGCTTATGCGCCACAAGGTGCGCACGCGCTACGACGAGGAGCGTATCGACACGGCCCTGTTGCAGCTAGAAAGCGCACTTGCCCTGCCCGGCCCGCCCATGCGCATTGAGTGCTTTGATATATCCACGCTGCATGGTAACTACAGCGTGGCGAGCATGGTGGTCTTTACGGCTGGGCGCCCGGACAAGGGCCAGTACCGCCGCTTCAAGATCCGCCAGGACTTTGGTGAGGCAAACGACTTTGAGAGCATGAAGGAGGTCCTGGGGCGCCGCTACTGCAAGGAACGTATGGCCGATGAACGCTTTGGCTCAAAGCCCGACCTTTTGGTGGTAGACGGTGGCAAACCGCAGCTTACGGCTGCCATAGAGCAGCTGGCTAGCTTAGGCATTGACGACATTCCCGTGTGCGGTCTGGCCAAGCGCGACGAGGAGATATTCGTTCCGTGGAGTGATACGGGCCCGGTGGTTCTGCCCAGCGGCAGCCCTAGCCTCTATCTGATTAAGCACGTGCGTGACGAAAGCCACCGCTTTGCAATCACCTTCCACCGCGAACTGCGCGACAAGGGCATGGTGGCAAGTATCCTTGACGAGGTGCCCGGCCTGGGACCCAAGCGCAAGAAGCTGCTGCTTAAGCGCTTTGGCAGCGTTAAGCGCATGCGTGAGGCCGGCTACGATGCGATCGCCGCTGTTGAGGGCATCCCGCTGCAGGTCGCGCAAGACCTCTGGGCATTGCTCGCAGACGACGTCGAGGATGCAACGTAGCGCGCCAGCGGGTCGCGCCGCATGTGC
>CAYQLX010000110.1:0-4776 GCA_964418305.1 uncultured Coriobacteriaceae bacterium
TTCATGGGATAAGGGTTGCCGTTTTCGTCAACACCGTTTTCCAGAGCCTCGATGGACACATCCGTAGAGGCGTTCTTGAAGCCGTACTTGTACAGCGGGTACTTGCTGATGCCTAAGCGCTTGTCCCATTGCTCTTGAGGCATGTTCTCCCCGCCCCAACCGTTGTAGTAGGCAAGGATGGACGGCGGGCTAATCATGCCGCCGGGCACGTCCACATCGCCGGTAATCTGGAACAGCGCAGAGAGCGCTTGGCACGACGGGATGGCTTCCTTGCACATATCGGTTGCCACGCCCCATTGCATAATCCAACCGTCGGCGGCAGCCATCATGCGCGCAGCCTTCTCAATCTTGTCTGCTTCCACCCAGGTGATCTGCGCCGTTTTCTCAAGCGTGTAGGGCTCTACCGCGGCAGCCAGCTGCTCGAACCCATAGCACCACTTCTCGACGAATTCATGGTCGTAGATATCTTCTTTAATCATGACGCGCAGCATGCCCATGGCAAGCGCCGCATCCGTGCCCGGGCGCAGCGGCAAATGGAGCTCGGCCTTAGTGCCGAGCCAAGTCATCTTAGGGTCGACCGATATGATCTTGGAGCCACGCTTCATGCAGTCGGTAACCCAATGCCCGTACAGACCATCGGAGTTGGAGACTACGGGATTGTTGCCCCACAAGACGATGAGCTCAGGGCACTTCCAGCGCGGGTCATCATAGCGATCACGGAACTGCTGAGAGTAATCGCCCACCCAGAAGGAGCCACTCGTGCAGGAAGAAGCGGCGATACGCGGCACGAAGCATGCGCAGCCGGACAGACCAAAGATGACGTTCGGGCTACCAAAGGACCACGCCAAGTGGCTGATCCACGGCGCAATGTCGCGACCGGTGCCCTTCCAAAAGCTCACGCTTTCTGCGCCAAAGTGCTCTTTGTAATACAGGAATTTATCGGCGATAAGCTCGTAGGCCTCATCCCAGGTAATGCGCTCCCATTTGTCCTTGCCGCGGTCTTCGCGTGCACGCTTCATGGGATAAAGCAGGCGGTCCTTGTTGTAGACGGATTCCACCATATCCAAGCACCTGGGGCACAAGCGCCCTTTGTTGAAGGGGTTTTCCGGGTCTCCTTCGACCTTGACGAGCTTTCCGTCCTTATCCGTGTACAGCAAAATGCCGCAGCCCAGGTGGCAGCCGGGACCGGACCATGCGCTCGTGCGCGTCACGGTCAGGTCGCCTTCCTGATAGCGCCAGGGCTTCTCGTGCTCTACGTACTCGTATTTGTCGGGCTTCTCAAATGCGCTGCCGTCAAGCAGCTCGGGGTACTTTTCCTCGAATTCGGCCATGCCCCTCTCCTCCTTCAAGCATTGCCTTTGCTCTCAAGGAAGAGTCTACGGGCGCAGCACACGCGCTCTTTTGTCGTATGAAGGGCGCTGGTTTCCGTTTTGGAAACACCGCTTGGGGGCAGCTCGCGCGCAAGCGTGGTATTGCCCGCAGTAAAACCAGCTAACGGGGCAGGCCGTCGCTCCAAGATTTCATGAAGGCCGCGCAATCCGCTGCCGCAGCCTTGGTTGCCTCGATAAGGTCGGGGTCTGTAACGCGCAGCCAACGAGCAGTGATGTCGTAGTGCGTCAACTTGTCATGAATGGGGATAAAAGTCAGCTTGTCGCCAAACACAGAGGCGTTGTGTCCAGAGGAAAAGCCCACACAGCTGCTGTCTTGGACCTTAAAGACAAAGGTATCGATGTCCTTGTACCTGTAACAGACCTCGATGCCGTCAAGCCCGTCGATAATTTGCTCGCAGCGCTGGGCATAGCCCGGGTACGCGCTGTGATCGGGCAGGATGAAGCTATTGTGTGCCAGCTCACTCGCATCGATGCCCTGAGTGCGCGCGGCAAGCGGATGGTCATGCGCGACAACAGCGCAGATGCGGTCCGAGTAGATATAGGCGCTGTCGCATGCGAGCTCGACCTCTGGGTCTACGTCCATGTCGAGCAAAACGTCCACTTTATGCGAGCGATGTGCGTAAAGCAGCTCGCGGTATTCCATGCAGGTGATATCCAGGTCGATATCCGGGAAGCCAGATGAGAAGGAAGCGACAAACCTGCCCAAGAAGGGACTCGCCGCGTTGCGCAAGTAGCCCACGCGCAGGACCTTATGCTTGCCCATATGCTCTGGAGAGATGCTCTGAAGCGCAAAGTCGTATTCTGCAAGCACTTTGGAGATGCCCTCGTAAAAGACGCTGCCGGCGGCAGTGAGGTCGACGCCGTGTCGGTCGCGCTCAAACAGCTGCACTCCAAGCTCTGCCTCCATCGCCGCAATGTGCTTTGAGAGCACGCTCGTAGAGATGAAGAAGTGCTTGGCCGTGATGCTAAAGCTCAGCGTCTCTGCCAGATACGAGAACTCCCTCAGATGCTCGATATTCATACGCGCTTGTCTCCCCCTAAAGGCCGCGCACGCGACGACGATATCCTCTTCTAGATAGCAACCCGCGGTTGCCCTTTGCCACAGGCATGTGCTTGCAGCGCTAGCGCTGCCCTACATGCTCCACATATAGCCCACGCCGCGCACTGTCTCGAGGCGCGAAGCGAGCTCTGTGCCGAGCTTGGCGCGCACGCGGCGTACATGGACGTCGACCGTGCGGCTGCCACCATAGTACTCAAAGCCCCATACGCGGCGCAGCAGCGTATCGCGACTGTAAGCATGCCCCGGATGCGTGACCAGAAACGCCAGCAGCGCGTACTCCAAGTACGTGAAGTCCAAAGGCTCGCCGTCTATCTGCACCTGGTAGGTAGACAGGTTGATCACCATAGAGTCCACGGTGATGAAATCCGACGACGCTGTCTCTTCACCCGGCCACAGCAGGTGGCGCATGCGCACCTGAAGCTCGTCGGCACTTGCCGTGGTAAGGGCAAAATCGGCGTTGAGCTTGGAGGGCATGCGCAAAAGCTTGAGCGCCTCCTCCTCGACCAAGAGCAGTACGTTGTTCTGGCCTGCGAGCCCCATATTCTTCTCAAAGTCGTCCACTTGATCGGCCTTGGAGCTCATAATCTTATAGACCACAAGGTCCACGTCTTGGGCCGCACCCGGGAACTCCCTCGACGAGCAATACACGCAATCTGCATCGAGGCTGGCAACGGCGTCTGCCACGGCATCTGCGGTATGCAGGCCGTCGTGCACGCAGAGAACTTTCTTCCTATGCATCGCTTTATCCTCTCTTGAGCCTGGTCGCTACAAGATCTCTAGATAACGGTCGAGCTCCCACTTGGAGACTATCTGGCAGTATTCGCTCCATTCGGCCTCTTTGGCCTTAAGGATGTAGCTGTGGGCATGCTCGCCCAAGACGTCCTTCATGAGCTTGGAGTCCTTAAAACGATCGATGGCCTCTCCCAAATCGCGCGGCAAAAGCTCGATACCGTTGGCGCGGATTTGATCGCGGCTCATGGACTGTATCTTGTCGTCTACCTCGGCGGGCAACTCGAGCTTATCCTCGATACCGGTAAGGCCATCTGCCAGCATGCACGCAAATGCAAGGTAGGGGTTGCAGGCCGGGTCGGGGCTGCGCAGCTCAAAGCGCGCGGACTCTGCCTTGCCGGGCTTATACATGGGCACACGTACGAGCGCGTTGCGGTTGCGGTTGGCCCAGGTGCAGCACATCGGAGCCTCGTGTCCCGATTGCAGGCGCTTGTACGAGTTGACGTACTGGTTAGTGATCAGCGAGAACTCGGGCGCGTACTTGAGCAGGCCGGCGATGTAATGCTTGGCCATATCACTCAAGCCGTAACCCAGCGGATCTTTAGCGTCGTAGAAGATGTTGTCGCCGTCATGATTGGACAGCGACTGGTGTACATGCATGCCGCTGCCGGGCTGGCCGGCGATGGGCTTGGGCATGAAGCTCGCATGGTAGCCATGCTTGATAGCAATCTCCTTGACGATGATGCGATAAGTCATCACGGCGTCTGCCATAGACATCGCATCGTCATAGCGCAGGTGAATCTCCTGTTGGCCAGGGCCAACCTCATGGTGCGAGTACTCGACGGGAATGCCCATTTGCTCCAAGGTGAGGATGGTGTCGCGACGCAGGTCGCTTGCGTTGTCCAGCGTCGTAAGATCAAAGTAAGAGCCGTTGTCGATGGGCGTGGCTGTCTTAGTATCCGTGAAGTAGTAGTACTCAAGCTCTGGGCCCACGTTCATGCTGTAACCCATATCGGCCGCCTTCATGAGGCAGCGACGCAAGATATGGCGCGGGTCGCCCTCAAAGGGCTTGCCCTCTGGGGTGACGATGTTGCAGAACATGCGCGCGACGCCGTTATCCTTGGGGCGCCACGGCAGCGTCTGGAAGGTGCTCGCATCCGGGAAGACGAGCATGTCAGACTCGCCGTTGCGACCAAAGCCCTCGATGCAGCCGCCGTCAAAGCCCATGCCCTCCTCAAAAGCTGTTGCAAGCTCACTAGGAGTGATGGCAAAGGACTTCATCTGGCCCAAGGCATCGGTAAACCACAGGCGGATAAAGTGGATGTTGCGCTCTTTGATAGTCTGGAAAACGTAATCTTTGTTAGCGGCGCCCATGTCCATAGGGATCCTCCTGTCTAGGGCCGTAAACCTTCGAGTTGTTTATCTCATAAATTACAGAGTATCGCAGGCTCACATTGCAAGCGCGTTACCGATTTTCTTGCCGATTAAATCGTTGCCCTGTGTCGTGCTCCACAGCTTGGGGTTGCGCCTTGCGCTCAGACTTCGCACCCGAGCTTGCCTCCAAGGCTCGCAGCTGCGGAACTCGCGCTTCGCGCT
>CAYQLX010000111.1:0-4754 GCA_964418305.1 uncultured Coriobacteriaceae bacterium
TGCTGTTCGTGCGTGAGACCGGTGGTAAGACCATGGATCAGCTCGCAGCAGAGACCGCGGGCGACGATACCGACACCGGTATGGTGCCGTTCATCGTCATGATGCTCATCGCCATCTTCTTGGCTGTCCTGTGCATCGCTTGCCCCCTTATCGTTTCTGGTTGGAGCAAGAACCCCATGGCTATGCCTCTCGACCTCATCGCCTTGCTGCTCCCGTTCGTGCACTTCTTCATCTTCGCCGGCCCCATCGCCGTCAAGAAGAACTAGTCGCTTACTTGATGCAGTCAAAGGCAAGGGCACTAGCCTAGCCAAGCTTGCAGGTGATATATCGCCTAAAGCAGAAACCCCCGGTTATCCGGGGGTTTCTTTTTTTGCTCTGACCTTAAAGGGCGTCTTTGTGCGCGTGCATATTGGTGCATCATGCGCAGCCAATAAGATGGCCCGGCTTCCCGATAGGGGATGTCCGGGCCTGAAGCTTTGCTTGTGTGTGTGCTGCGAGCTGCTAAGCGCTCATATCGCCGTCTTTGAGCTTTTCTCGCGGGATGATGTCACCACGCGCTACGAGCTCGTCGTAGGTGTAGCCAGTGTCGTTGATCAAGCGCCAGAGCTTTTTGATGGGGTTCATTTTCTCGTCGTGTTCTCCCTCGGACAAGCCGCGGTAGTGTTCCTTAATCATGATAGCCACGCATGCTGCAGCAGCCGGACGCAACTTGTGGATGTCCTTGACGCGCACCTCGTAGCAGGGGCCGTGGCCCATAAAATCCTTGAGACGCACGATATGCACATCGTTTTTGCCTGTGTCCTCGTTGCGGAAGTTAGCCCTGCCATTGCTGGGGGAGCCAAACATCTGCCAGAGCATCCCTTGGAAGAAGTAATGCTTGAAGATTACATGCGTTTTGAGCGTGTAGGTCCACCTGTCGACGCGCACGTCCATGGTAAGAGCCTTATGATCGGGCTTGATGCGGGCTATCTCTCCGCCCGTGCGGCCCAGGATATGGACTTTGTCTGTCTCTTTCTCAAAGCTTCCAGTTACGGTGGCAAATTTGTCGCCGTCTTCGTACCAGCATTCAAAATCCTCGTGACGGGCTATGCCGTCTACAGGTATGTAGACCTTTTTTGGTAATGCCATAGGGTAAGCCTCCTCATGCGGCTAAAAGATGTTTTGATTATATCCTAGATAAAGGCCTCTAGCTGGGCATTTGGCTTTCTCTTGGGTTTCAGCGTGGCGACATATCGCAATATTCGATTGATTATTCATCTGTTTGCTGTACCGTGTTTGCATGTGAGTTAATCCGCTTTAGACGAGGGGGAACAAAGCTATGCAGATCGGCTCTACTGTTACTTTGACTTATAAGGGCACGCTTGATGATGGCACCGTCTTTGGGTACGCCGATGAGAAGAACCCCATGATCTTCCAAACTGGCACAGAGCAGGCCATCGAAGGCCTTGAGAAGAAGATCTTGGAGCTTGAAAACGTCGGCGACAAGGCAACCTTCACCGTTGGTATGTACGAAGCCTATGGCGAATATCGCGACGACTGGACAGATACCATGCCCATCGAGGCTTTGGCCGTTGATACTGCCGTGGGCAAACGTATCTGGCTGTGGGACGACGACGGCGGCAAGATGCCCGTCACCGTCATCGATATCTCTAACAACACCGTCACCGTGGATATGAACCATCCTCTGGCTGGCCATGACCTCAACTTCGAGGTAGAAATCTTGGCCATCGAGCCGCCTGAGGAGAACTTTGTCCCAGAGGCCCAAAAGCGCGCCGAGCGTGAGCGCTTAGCAGGAATGCTGCAAGGTGGAATGTAGGCCGCACGCCCGCGCCACGCACCCAAAAACCACGCACGAAAAAAGCCGCGCCCCAGGTGGGACGCGGCTTTTGCTTTGTCTGTAGCCTTGCCGCTGCAGCGTTGCTGGACGCAGCTTACATCCCAAAGGCCTCGGGGTACTGCGTCGCGGCGTTTTGAACTTCTTGCGAGACATCCCCGTAGCGCACGTAGGCCACGCTGGGATCGTCTGTGCGCTTGACCATGGCGTTGTCCATGACAAACTTGAGCGCCTTGGTCTTGAGCGCGTATTGCTCCATGCCTGCAAGACGGCCGTCAGCCTCTATCTGGCGGCGCTTGTAGGCTTTCTCCTCGATGGAGTTGCCGGGAATGATGGCGTAGAAGTCCTCTGCCTCCAAGGTGAAGTTTTCGTGGTCTACGACGGCTTGCAGGGCAGAATCCTCACGTAGCGACTGGATGGCGCGCGTGTCGACGTCTTTGAGGAATTGCTCCTGGGTGATGTTGTTGTTCTTGCAGTAATCCTCTACGGTGATTCCGCCGCGGCGGAACGCGTCGTCAATGCGCATGCGCGCGGCATAGATGCATTCGTCCACCAGCTGCTCGGGGACCTCTTCTACCAGGCGCTCTGCGAGGACGGCACAGATGGCGTCTTGGTCGGAGAGTTGCTGGGCCTCGCGGTTGTCCTTGTACATGTTGTAGCGGATAAAGACGAGCAAATCGTCGACGGTCTTTAGAGCGTCTTTCTCGTCCTCGCGCGCGTGCGATGCTACGAACTGATCGGTGAGCTTTGCGGTCTCACCCTCTTTGCACCAGTTGGCCTCCATCCATTTGAGCGCCTGGGTGCGCACCTCTGACTCTGGAATTTTCACTTCTTTGGCGATAGCGTAGACAGGCTCATAGGAAGTGAGCGTGAACTTGTATTGAGACATGTGCTTCCTCTTTCATGCAGCTAATACAGTGAGTCCAATTATACCTTTTTATGATGATTCGAGACATGTGCTACCAAGATGCAACGCTTCTTTTTTCAAAGGTAAATATTATTTAGATTTTGAAAAACAACCGCTCAAAATCGACGGAATAACATGAGCGAGGATGAACCGTTTATCGGAGCTTAAAGTTATTCTCCAACTAGATAACTTGAGCATCAAATTACCACTGCAAAAGAGGGTTGGGGAGGTCTAAGATGATTGTGTTGGATTTTATGTGCCGGCGTTGCCCCAGACACCTTCGCTAGCGCCCAAGATCCGATGCGTCAATTTTAGAGGGTGAAAGGAAGCACCCATCAGAGGGAGATATAAGCAGCCGTCAAAGACACTGCAAGGTCTGTAAGCGGTTGCAAGGGCAAAAAGAGGGTTTTGCCACAGGGTTCGCCTTATGACAGATATTCGCTTGTAGCCTGTTTCTCAATCTGAAGCTTGCGTTCTCCTTTCTCCAAAGAATTGAAGAGGAAAGGAAGTACAACATGGCTTATGGAAAGCAGTGGCGTACCGAGCTTGAAGACGGTACCGTCGTCACTCGCAGTAACACCTGGTCTCCCCCGGGATCACATCCCGTCGGATACGGTGTCAAGGTTGTCACCAAGAACGGTGAGCTTATCCGCATCGAGGGTGACGATGACAACCCCATTACCACTGGTCGCGTTAATGCTATGAACCTCGCTATGCGTGAGTACACTTACGCAAAGGACCGCGTCATCTACCCGATGAAGCGTGCCTATGAGGATCGTGGCAAGAACAAGTGGGAGCGCATCTCTTGGACGCAGGCTTTGGATGAGATCTGCGACAAGGTTCGCTACTATCAGGAGACTTACGGCCCCGAGTCCATCGTCTGCTTCGGTGGTACCGGCCGCGAGGCTTGCATCTACTACTACGCTTTGACCTTCTCGGTTCTGCAGTCTCCTAACTGCTGCTACACCCAGTCTGGCTGGTCTTGCTATGGACCTCGTTGCTCCATCGCTGACTACGTCTTGGGTGCTGGCTACCCCGAGCTGGACTACGCAGGTCACCTGCCCGGCTCTTACTTTGACCCCCGCTACACCCTCTCCAAGTGGGTTGTTGTTTGGGGCAAGGAGCCTCTGCCCTCCAACGGTGACGGTTTCTTCGGTCACTGCCTCGTCGATATGATGAAGCTTGGCACTCACATCATCTCCGTTGACCCCCGTATCACCTGGGTCGGTGCCCACAACGGCAACATCAACCTGCAGGTTCGCCCGCAGACTGATACCGCCTTGGCAATGGCCCTCATGAAGCTGATGTTCGACAACGATGAGTACGATCATGAGTTCGTTGAGAACTGGATTTACGGTGTCGACGAGCTCAAAGAGCGTGCCGCCGAGTACGACGTCGACAAGGTCGCAGAGATCACTACCGTTGACGCAGAGGACATCAAGCGTGCTGCACACATCATCGGTACCGAGCGTCCTATCGGTTGGGCATGGGGTCTGGCATTTGACCAGAACAAGAACGGCGTTCAGCTGTCCCAGGCCTTCATTATCCTGGCCGCTATGGCCGGCTCTATCGACCGCCCCGGTGGCCTGACTCTGGGTCCCCCGTCCGCACTTCTTGGTAAGTGGCGTATGGAGCAGCGTGGCGCTATGACCGACGAGGTCTGGAACCTTCGTATTGGTGCTGCCGAGTGGCCTGGTCTGTCCACCGGTATGTCCACCACGTCTCCTGACGAGACCCTGAACGTTATGGAGTCCGGCCAGCCTTACCGTCTGCGTATGGCATGGTTCAACTCCTCCAACTTCTTGGTTGCAACGTGCTCCGCACAGCCTCGTCGTTGGCATGACGCACTTTGCGAATCCATCGAGTTCTGCGTCATTCAGGACATCACTCAGACCCCGACCTCCATGGCAGTAGGCGACTACTTCCTGCCCATGGCAACCTGGTGCGAGCATGACTCCATCGTCTTGACTCACTACGGCCGCAACACCGTGTTCATGGGCCCCATGAACCGTG
>CAYQLX010000112.1:0-4736 GCA_964418305.1 uncultured Coriobacteriaceae bacterium
CGACAAGCTCGATGGCCTGCTTAAGACCCTGCTAGAAAACGCCTGCAAGTATGGATCTGCAAGCAGTGAGCCCGTGCGCATACGCCTCGAGCGCGACCGCAGCAGTGCTCGCCTGAGCGTTCAAAACGGCGGCAACCCCATCCCGCCAGAGGATATCCCGCATGTATTTGACCGCTTTTACCGGTCGGACAAATCGCGTGCCAACAGCTCGGACAGCGCGAGCTTTGGTTTGGGACTGGCCATCGCCAAATCCACCGCAGAGCTGCATCGCGGCACCATAAGCGTGACAAGCGACGAGCACGCCACCACCTTCACCGTGACGCTGCCGCTGGCAAAGTAGACGCCAGCCTGCCTGCTAGTGCCCCTTGGCGCGCAAGGCAAGCAACGCATGCAAGACCGCTTACCGTATCGTAGAAAAACCGCCGCCAAATCCGCCTTACCACAGGGTATGTTGAACTGCATAGACGGCCTGCGAGCCGCAATGGAGAGAACACGTAACTGGAGGATTGACATGGCTATCACCATCGACAAAGAGACTTGCATCGGCTGCGCTGCCTGCGAGTCCACATGCCCGCTCGACGCTATTTCTGTGGACGACGTCGCCAGCGTTGACGAGGACGTCTGCTGCGAGTGCGGCGCCTGCGTGAGCGCCTGCCCCGTAGAGGCCATCAGCCTGTAGGAGGCAAAGCCGCACATTAAAGATGCGGCAAGCATCAAGACTGGGGACCCTGCGGGGTCCCTTCTTTTATTTGGGCGATGCAAGGTCAAGGGGTAAAATGCGAGGTCACGCAATCAACAGCAAGGAGCATGCATGGCAAGCGAGCAAGTGACCATCGAGTCTTTGGCATACGGCGGCGACGCAGTGGCACACCTGGCCGACGGACGCGCCGTGTTCGTGACAGGCGCCGCACCCGGCGATGTCGTGCTCGTTAACATCAAGCAGTCAAAAGAGCGCTTTGCCAAAGGCGTCATCGAGGAGCTTCTCGAGCCCAGCGTCCACCGTGTGAACGCCCCGTGTGAAGAGGCTTGCACCGGCAGATGCGGCGGCTGCCCTTGGGCGCATGTGGCCTACGAGCAGCAGCTCTTCTATAAGCGCCAAGCTGTTGTGGATGCCTTGAGCCGCAGTGCCAAGATAGACGGCGCGGCAGAGCTAGTGGCACCGTGCATCGCATCGGCCAAGCAATGGCACTACCGCAACAAGCTCGAGTTCGTGACCGGACAAGACGTGGGCGGCCGCTTTACGTTGGGCATGCACGCCGCAGGCGGTGCCTTTGATCCGTTGTCATCCTGCCTTCTGGGCACCAAGCAATACGCCAAGCTTCCCAAGGCCATGACCGGCGCTTTGCGCTTTTTGCAGCGCGGCGAAGACCTGGGCATAGAGCGCGTAGGCGCACGCGTGTCGACGCGCACCGGCGACGTAGAGCTTGCCATCTGGACACGCACCGGGCGCTTCCCGCGCGCACAGGCCGCAAAGATCCTGTCAGACGCCGTGCCCACCAAGCGCCCTGCCATCACGCGCGTGCTGCTCAAAGACGACACCAAGACCAAGGCACGTAAAGTCAGCGGCACCGAGAACCTGGCCGGCAAGGGGCATTGGACCGAGGAGATAGACGGCCGCACGATGATTCTATCGGCGCCGAGCTTCTTCCAAGTAAACACCCCTGGGGCAGAAACGCTGGTCAAGCTCGTGATAGAGGGCCTACAGCCAGAGGCAGACGACGTAGCGCTCGATCTCTACTCAGGAGCAGGAACCTTCACCTTGCCCTTGGCAGCTGCGGCAGGCGATGTCGTAGCTGTGGAGAGCGCTGGCAGCTCGATACGTGACCTGCGTCGCAATCTTGAGCGCAACAATCTTTTTGCCGATGTGATTGGCGGCGACGTGGGCCGCGAGCTACCGGATCTGGGATACGCGGACATCGCCGTGGTAGATCCGCCGCGCGCAGGCCTTGCCCCACAGGCACTTGATGCCCTACTAGACTGCGGCGCGCGCCGCATCGCCTATGTGAGCTGTGACCCGCAGACCCTCGCACGCGACCTCAAAGCCGTAGTGGCCGACGGGCGCTACATCATAAAGAGCGTGCAGCCGGTTGACTTGTTCCCCCAGACCTACCACGTGGAGACCGTCACGATACTCGAAAAGCGCTAGAACGCCAACAGGCTTACCCTAGGAAACCCGTCTGTGACCAGCAGCTTACCGTCGTGTGTGAGCAATGCTGCCTCGATTTGAGGATGAGCTTGCGCAAAACGCAGCGCCTCCTTGCTGCCAAGGGCCAAAAGCGTCGTGCTGTAACCGTCGCCATCAACAGAGCGATCGCTGACAACCGTTGCGCTCAGCAGGTCTGTCTGCACTGGAAACCCCGTTGCTCGGTCCAAGATATGGTGATAGGAAACGCCGTCTTTCTCAAACGCCCTCTCGTAGGTACCGCTTGTCACAACGGATTTATCGCAAACCTCGATAACGGCAAAGGGTTTTTCGTCGCCATAACAGCTTGAGTGAGGCGCACGGATGCCAATCCTCCAGGGGCACCCATCCGGCTTAGCGCCAACAGTAAGGATATTGCCACCGAGGTTGATCAAGGCGCTTGCCACGCCACATGAGCGCAAATACTGCGCCAAACAATCGGCGATATAGCCTTTGGCGATACCACCCAAGTCGACGCACGCCTGTTCATCGTCGAGCCATGCGTTGCTACCTTCAATGTGCAGACCCCGATAATCGACATGACGCAGCGCGTCTTCTACCGTAGCCTTATCTGGCACGATGCCCTGATGAAAATCCCACAACCTGCAGACAGCGCCCATCGTTATGTCAAAGCAGCCTTTGCTATCGGCACAGTAGCGCAAAGCGGTTTGCAAGAACGCAGCAAGCTCATCAGGCAGCTCGGTAACAGCACCACAGGCATGATTGAGCTTGCAAAGTGGCCCTGAGTGCTCGAAGCGCGACAGCATATGCTCCAAGTCAACGCAGATATCACGGCAGTTGCCGAGTATCGCCGCGTCAGCCGTCGAGGCGGCGATACTCACAACCGTGTCAAACGCAAGAAACTCAATGCGTTGCATACTTGCCACGCTAAATGGCACCCCTAGTGCTCGACTTCGCTTTGCACGTCGTCAATGGTCACGTTCTTACCACGTGGCATGATGAAGAAGATGAGGATAAGACCCAAAACGTAGCAGGGAAGCTGCAGGATAAGGCTCGACATCTCCCAGCCCGTGCTGCTCATGACTGCGCCAAAAAGCGGGGATCCGACGGCAGAGCCCATGTTCTGGCAGAACTGCATGACGGCCATGCCCATCGTGGCACCCATCGCCGTCTGCGGCATAACGATTGGGGCCATAGGGCGTAGCGAGCCACCGCACATACCGCCGCCGATGCCCTGCAGGATAATGACAGCCCACATAAACGTCATGGCGCTTGTCCCGCTGTTGAACATAAACAGCGACGTAGGCAGCAAGATAATCATCATCACGATGCCCACGATATACTTGCGCCCGATAGAGATTTTGTCCGAGATACGGCCAGTCACAGGGGCCGCCACAATTGATATCGCCATGATGAGCGAGGATAAGAAGGCGGCGCGCTGCGCATCTATCCCGAGCTGTGTTTCGAGGAAGGTGTTGTAGTAAGTATTCATGATGCCAATCGTGGCAAAGCTGAACAAGAAGAACACGGCGCCCAAAATCCAGATGCGACGGTTCTTAAGATACTTGAAGCTGTCCTTGAAGGTACCCTCGACGCCCATGTCCGCGCTAGCACCCTGAGGCATGGTAAAGACAAGCGCAAAAAGGATAAACGCTATAGCACACACACCCGCGATGACAAAGAAGGGCAGCTGCCAGCCACCTGCGGCAGCAAGCTGTGGGACCACGTTAAATGCCAAGACACTGCCGACGGGAACCCACGTCGCCCAGATACCGAGCGCGATGCCGCGCATCTTGCGCGGGAACCAGATCGTCACACACGACGGGGCGGCAACGCCAATGAGACCGATGCCGACGCCTTCCAACAAGCGGCTGAACAAGAGCAATGTAAGATTTGCAGAAATCCCGCCGATTGCCGAGCCTACACCCAAGCAGGCAACAGAAATCAAGATCACGTTCTTGAGCCCCACCTTGCGAGCGATAAAGGCAGCGGGAAAGGCCAAGACAACGCCAATAATGCCGATAGCGCTCATCAGCGCGCCAAAAGTCACTGCATCCAGCGTTCCGTGAAACGCCGGGAAAAGCCACGATGCAAGCGGCGGCACCTTGAACTGACACAAAGGCGCGCAGACGCTTGCTAGATACGTCACCGCCAACACTGCCCAGGCCCGAGCAGGCGCTTTGGTTGCCAAGGCGATGTCTTCGTTCTTCTGATCTTTCATGCGAACCATCCTCCCTTGAGGTTCGAGGCAACGCGCAATGACACTTGCGCTTTGGTTGTCACGTTGCCAGGCACTAGGATTCGATATAGAACCTGGTATTGGATTTTCAGTTACGTACAACTGCTAAACATCCCGCTATCTGCCCTAAACACTGCATCAGCATGCTGGTATGAGTCCGTTAGCGGGAGTGATGCCTGCAGGCAGGCACCACAAGGAGCATTTGCACTACTACAAAGCTGCGCTGTCAAAGGGCGCGGGGTCGCGCTCGACCTCCCACTCCTCGAAAATGACGGCATTGGAGTACTTGTAGACGCCATAGATACCCACGAACTCATAGCCAGCGCACTTGAACGTGCCCCCTATAGAGGTGAC
>CAYQLX010000113.1:0-4662 GCA_964418305.1 uncultured Coriobacteriaceae bacterium
TATGCGCTTTGGAGAAAAGGAGCTTAGACGATGACAGACAAGACCCCCGGTGGTTTGAGCGCCGGCAATGCGCAGGTAACGGGCGCTGATAGCGGCACCCTTACCCATGTGGATGAGAAGGGCGCCGTGCGCATGGTGGATGTGAGCGATAAAGACGACACCAAGCGCATTGCCACGGCAGAGGGCTACATCTTCATGCACCAAGACACGTTGGATATGATCGTGGACGGCACGGCGGCCAAAGGTGACGTGCTCGCCTGCGCGCGCGTGGCTGGCATTATGGGCTGCAAGCAGACGAGTAGCCTGATTCCCATGTGCCATCCGCTCAACATCACCAAGTCTAAATGCGAGCTTGAGCCTATTCTGGCAGGTCAGCGTGAAGACGGACGCGTGGGCATTCACGCCACGATGACCACGGGCGTCACTGGTAAGACCGGCATCGAGATGGAGGCTTTGACGGGTGTGTCCATCGCCTTGCTCACCGTGTATGACATGTGCAAGGCGGTAGATCGCGGCATGGAGATTTGCGATGTGCGCCTGCTGCGCAAAGAGGGCGGCAAGACCGGGCTTTGGACGCGCGACTAGGCTTTGAGGCTACACGACGGCAAATGTGGTGGGCCTGGGCGCCGCACCGCTAGACGATAGGGAGAGCACAGCATGAACATCAACTTCGCCATCATCACCTGCAGCGACACGCGCTCCATAGAGGAGGACACCGCGGGCATGCGCTTAGAGGAGCTCATCATCCAAAACGGCTGGACGGTTGCCAGCCATGTGATTGTCAAAGACGAGGTGGAGCAAATCGCAGCGCAGATTGTGCACGCGGCCGACGAGCTGGACGTGGATATCGTCCTCACCTGCGGCGGTAGCGGGCTGAGCTTGCGCGACGTGACGCCCGAGGCAACGCGCAGCGTGTGCCAGCGCGAGGTCCCCGGCATTGCCGAGGCCATGCGCGCCTACAGCATGACTAAGACCGGACGCGCCATGCTTAGCCGCGCCATTGCCGCGCAGCGCGGGCGCACCCTGGTGGTAAACCTCCCCGGTTCCAAGAAGGCAGCAGAGGAGAACTTTGAGGGAATCTACGAGCAATTCGAGCACGCGGCGCATATGATGGCTGGCGAAGGCCACAACTAGCCGCAACTAGGTAGGAGATTCATGGCTATACGCAGGAAAAAAGAAGGCGAGTACCATACCGGACGCCTCAACATAAGCTGTAATCCGGCGCTCAAAGACCAGATTGCAGCCAGCGCAACCGAGCAAGGTAAATCCATAAGCAGCTATCTGCTGGATCTTTACAAGGCCTCTATGACGGCGGGTACTAGCGAGTCTCTGGCTCGCTGCGGGCTCGAGATGGTGGGCCTCAAGAAGCGTCTGGTTGATGTAGAAACGCAGCTGCGTCGCCATCTTGGGCGCAGCATGGGCACCGTTGATATGGCAGTTGCAGACGATTTGCGCAACTTGCGTGAGCTCGAAGGACAGATTGACATCGCCCTCAAAGAAACTGTGGAGGCCGTCAAAATGCTCAAGGCCCAGGGCAAGTAGCTTTAGCGGCGCTGTCTTTTGTGCGCGGCGTCCAATGCGACCGCTTCGCACAGATTGCATTTACTTGCGAGTAATGAAGGCACCGACGTCGTCGGTGCCTTTGGCGTTCTATTCTCAAAATAGACAGCTTCATCTCCTTGCATTATCACAAAAAGTGATTAATCTGTAATTGTGATAATTACAAAAATCGATGAGATGAGGAATCATGCCTAAGATGCAAAAGACCGTGGCCAAGCTCAAGAAAACGAGCGACCTTACCAACCTGGCCTTCCACAAGTTTGGCCCCAAGAGCTTCAAGAACGGCGTTGGCGCGCTGGTAATCGCCCTGCACAAGGCAGATGGCACGCTTACCCAGCGCGAGCTGGTGGACGTTTTGGGTATGGGCCGCAAGGGCGTAAAGACCATCGTCAAGAAGGCTGCGCGCAAGGAGCTCGTGGTTATTGGTGATCACGAGGAGAAGAAGACCTACACCGTCTCTCTTACCGACGAGGGTAAGGCCGTTGCCCAAAAGCGCATCGAGGCCGATAAGGCTGTTGCCGCCAAGGTACTCGACGGCCTTACCGACGAAGAGATCCAAGAGTTCAACGCCATCTGCGACAAGATCATCACCAACGTCAAGGGTATGGGCGTGCACGGCAAGAAGAGCCGCGCGTTCAAGCACAGCCACAAGAAGCACGCTTCCAAGCACTGCGGTCACGGCCACCATGGCCATAAGTGCTGCAGCTCTCACGGCCATCATGGCCATAAGCACTGCAAGCACTAGGAAGTCTTGATCCTAGAGGGTTTTGCAGCCCCTTTGAGACGCCGTCCTGCTAAGGCAGGGCGGCGTCTTTGCGTTTGCGGGCAGGGTGCTTGTGCTTTTGGGGACAGCGTGCACACCGACTGCCGACAGAGCGTCTGCATTGGCGTCGGCGCGGTAGACTTAGACTCATGACAAACCATGCAAAAGAGGAGATGGAGCGCACCCGCGCTGGCAGCGCGTCTGGGCGTACGCTCAGGCGCAGAGTGCAGATGTGGGCTGATCGGCAGCTTCATAGCTTGCGTACGACGCTGGACATCGCGCGTGACAAGCGCATTGCTGGCGTTTCGCTAGAGGAGAACATCGTGTCGCCCTTTGCAGAAAGCCATGGCGCCATCGATACCATTCATACGCCGTATGGGACGCTGCAGGTTGTCTTGGGCAAGGAGCACTTTACGGCAGACGATGTGATCTTGGATGTGGGTTGCGGTCTTGGACGCCCCTTGGCGTACCTAGTGGACAGTGGGTTTCCCGGCACTATCGTAGGTGTGGAGATAAATCCGCCCGTTGCCCGCCGCGCTGCAGCATGGGCTGAGCGTTACCCCAATGTAGAGGTCATCTGTGGCGATGTGTTCGAGCTCGACTTTGCGCGTTTCACGCATTTCAACATGTGGCGGCCCTTTGACCCGGCGGCGTTTGAGCGCTTTGTGCTCAAGCTCGAGGCGCAGGCCGTGCGCAAGGTGCGCGTCTATTACCTAAGCGATACGCATACCGGTGACATGCCGCAAGGCAGACGCGGCTGGACGATGGTGCGGCGTGCGTGGGTGCATCGCGTGCATGGGATACCGCAGCATGGCACGCCCGAGCGCTACACCGTGTGGGACTTTGACCCAAGTGCGGCGCATGCTTACAGCGACGGCGACGGCCGCGACGCGGGCGACTGCAGCGATTAGAAGCGCAGCAGCAGCTCTTTTTCCACGACCTTGCCGCCTTGTAGGTAGTAGCGCGGCACGCGCTTGCTCACGGCACAGGTGAGCTCGTAGGGGATGGTGCCTGCGGCTTGGGCGACATCGTCTATGGGGTTTTGCATGCCCCAGATCTCTACCTCACTGCCGACATCTACGCCGGGTTTGTCGGTGAGGTCAATCATCGACATGTCCATGCAGATCTTGCCGCATTGCTGGGCAGGGCCTTGCGATGTCATGACCGTGTACTTGTTGGAGCCGCTACGCAAGAAGCCGTCGGCGTAGCCGTAGGGCAAAACGCCCATGCGCGTCTTCTTGGTCGTGGTATAGGTTCCGCCGTAGCTCACCTTGGTGCCGGCGGGGTAAATTTTGATGGTTTGCACGGCGCTTTTGAGCGACATGACCGGCTTGAGCCCCAGCTGCTTGGAGTAGGGGCCGTAGCCGTAGAGCAGAAGGCCAGGGCGCACCATATCAAGGTAGGTTTTGGGGTAGCGGGCCACGGCGCCGGTGTTGGCGCAGTGGCGGATGGCAAACTGCTTGCCCCAGTGGGACTCAACTTGCTTGATGAGCTGGCAGAACAGCTCGAACTGATGGGCGGTGTAGGCGTCGTAATCCGGGCCTTCTTCATCGGATACGGCAAAGTGTGTAAAGATGCCCTCCACGTCTAGACCGGGCAACTTGCAGGCATCGACGATGCCCTCGACACCACTTTCAAAGAAATCCCCGTCGCACAAAAAGCCCAAACGCGACATGCCCGTGTCTGCCTTGATGTGGACTTTGAGTGTGGCGCCAAGGCGGCATGCCTCGGCCGAGAAAGCCTCGGCTTTGGCCTTGCAAGACACAGCTTGGGTAATCTTGTAGTCGATGAGGTTTTTAACTTGATCCCTTGGCGTGTGGCCCAAGATGAGGATGGGCATGCTAACGCCGTTGGTGCGAAGCTCCATGGCCTCGTCGAGGCTGCTTACGGCAAGGTAATCGGCGCCTAAGGCTTGCAGGCGAGTGGCTACTTGAACCGAGCCGTGGCCGTAAGCGTCGGCCTTTACCACCCCAAGGAACTTGACCTTGCTGCCTATGCGGGCGCGCAGGGTCTTGTAGTTGTGGTCCAGGGCGTCTAGGTTTACTTCCGCCCAGGTTCTCCTCAAAGTGGATTCCATGGCTCTCCTTTGGTTTTGACGTGCAAATGATGATACCCCTCGCGTCGTAAGGGGACGGGAGGTGGTTGCTAAACGCACATAATCGCCGTGCGGACGTGCAAGGGAGCCTGCGGGGTGCGGTGCTATAATCGGTCCCCACGCGCCAGTAGCTCAGTTGGATAGAGCATCGGACTTCTAATCCGGCGGCCGCGGGTTCGAATCCTGCCTGGCGCGCCATAAAACTGCAGGTCAGAGCCTTACTGCTCTGACCTTTTTATTTTGT
>CAYQLX010000114.1:0-4541 GCA_964418305.1 uncultured Coriobacteriaceae bacterium
TCCACCTGCTTGAGGCGCACTTTAACGCGCTGACCTAGGCGATAAGTGCGGCCTGTCTCCTCGCCCATGAGGGTTTGGAGCTTTGGGTCAAACTGGAAGTGCTCGCAGCGCACCGGGTCAAAGCGCACAAAACCCTCTGCCGTATTGTCCAGGCGCACAAAGAACCCGTAGCGCAAAACCGACGATATGGTGCCGATAAAGACCTGCCCAATCTGTCCTTGCAGATAGTCGCACAGCTTGAGCGTGACGCTGTCGCGCTCGGCGGCCTCGGCAGCGCGTTCCATCTTGCTGGAATGCTCTGCCAACCAGTCGAGCTGCCCTTCCATGCTGTGCGGGTCCTTAAGCAGGCGATGCACCATGAGGTCGGGGTAGCGACGGATGGGGCTCGTAAAGTGGCAGTAGTGAGCGCTTGCCAGGCCAAAGTGCTTGAGTGGCAGGGTGCTGTAACGCGCGCGCTCCATGCTACGCAAGACCATGCTGTCCACGAGATCACCCTCGGGGCGAGTGCGTGCCTGATCGAGCAAGGCCTGATAGGCGGCGGGCTCGCCCTTGCCCAGGCCGGATATCTTGTAGCCTAGCTCCTTGAGCACGGGCAGCAAGGCCTCCAGCGATTTAGGGCGCGGACTCTCATGAATGCGATACACGCACGGCAGCTTCTTGCGATAAAGATGCGAGGCGACGCACTCGTTGGCGGCAATCATGGCCTCCTCGATCATGGAGGTCGCGTCGTTTTTGGTGCGCAGATCAACGCGCATCACCTTGCCATCTGCATCCAAAACGGGCTTTGCCTCGGCACTGTCAAAATCCAAAGCGCCTCGTGCGTTGCGCAACGACAGTAGCTTTTGGGCCAGCTTATGAAGCTCCATGAGCTTGTTGGCATAGGGGTCTTTGACCTGTGGGGATGCGGCCTCTGCCTGCGCCTCTTTTCCGCTTGTGGCGTCGGCCCCCGCAGCATCCAAGATGGCCTGGGCCTCATCATAGGTGAAGCGCCTGTGGCTGCGAATGACGCTTGGGTGGATTTGGTACTTCTTGAGCTTTGCGTCATCGTCAAAGTACATGTCGCAGGTCATGGCGCGGCGGTCTTGACCTGGGCGCAGGCTGCAGATGTCGCAGCTTAGCTCCTCTGGCAGCATGGGCAAGACGCGGTCCACCAAGTAGACGCTGGTGGCGCGGTCGCGCGCGCAGATATCGACGCTACTGTCCCAAGGCACGTAGCTTGAGACATCGGCGATATGCACGCCCAAGCGCGTAAGACCCTCTACGTGGTCGATGCTAATGGCGTCGTCAAAGTCTTTGGCGTCGGCCGGGTCTATGGTAAAGACGTCGCGGCTGCGCAGGTCGTGGCGGCCCGGCTGGGCCAAGGCACCCTCTATATCGGGCGTCATGGAGCGCGCTTGCTCCAAAGCTGCCGCAGAAAACTCCGTCGCTAGGCCATGGTCGTGGATGACGATATCGACATCTATGCCCGGGCGGTCTTTATCGCCTAAGACCTCCACGATGTAGCCCGTTGCCGCGGCTTTATGCGTGGGGTAATCCACGATACGCGCTAGGACGATGTCGCCGTTTTTGGCTTGCGGGCACTGCCGCGCGTCCACAAAAACATCGTGCTTGATGCGCGGGTCTTGCGGCACTACGGCCGCAAGCGGATCGTGGATGACGAGCTCTCCCACCACGTACTCCAAGGCACGCTTATGCACGCGCACGACCACACCCTCGCGGCGCTTGCCAGCGCCGCGGGCATTTTGGCGCGGACGGACCTCCACCACGTCGCCGTTCATGGCGCCGCCGATGCGGTTGGCGGGAATGTAGAAGGTGCCCTCCTGTGTATCGACAAAGCCGTAGCCTTCGTAATTGATGTCGATGCGGCCCATGGGGCAGTTGCCCGCTATGCGGCTGGAATGACGACGACCTTTGCGGTACTCGTGCTTCTTGTGCTTTTTTGCCATCTACTTGGAAGCCTTGTCGAACTCTTCTTTGAACGCGGCAAACATCCCGCCGGCCTTCTTGAGATGCGAGCCCACGGCCTTGGCCGCAGCGTCAAAGTCGCTGTCCTCTTCCGCTTCTTGCTTGGCAGCGGCTGCGTTGGCGTTGGTGCTGGTAGCGGAGCTTTTAGCGGCGCTGTCTTGAGCAGCGGCCTCATTACTTGCCGACGCGCTGTCTTTAACCTCGACGCCGGTGGCCTCGAGCGGCTCTTCCCCTTTGCGTTTGAGGTTGCCTATGGCGCGACCGAGTTTGAAGGCGCCGTCGTTGATGGCGTCTCCCGCCTTGGCACCCAGCTCTGATGCCTTGTCGCTCACGCCAGACTCCTTGAGCTTGGCCTGCGCCTTGTCCTTAACGTTGGCGATTGCCTCTCCTGCGGCGTAGGCGCTGTCCTCAATATTCTGCGCGGCGCGCTCACTTACGGCTGCTTGGCCTTGGGCGACCTTATGGCTGCCCTTTGCCCAGGCCTCGCCCGCCTTGGCAGCAACGCCGCCGCTTACCGTGATGTCATCGCTAGAGATATCAGCAACGATGGCCTGTTCGTTAGGGTCGTAGCCGCGCAGGAGGCTTGCGGCTATATCGGCAGAGCCTAAAATCGCGCGGTTGATGCCGCCGCTGGATACATCCACAGATGCAATGCGCAAATCATCGTCGAGCACAATGTTGGAGATGACGCCTAGGTCATCGCTCTGCAGATTGCGTACACTCATGTTGTCCCAAATGATGCAGCTGTCCAGGTCAAAACCCATGCGCTTGCAAGCAGCGGCATCCCATGCTGCGGCATCGGTAAGCTCTGCCACGACGTTGCCGTCTTGGTTGTAGCTCACCTTATCCAGCGCGACAAAGCGGTCTTTGCGCTTGATCATCCAAAGGAGGTCTGGGCGCTTGATAAGAAGACCCACCGCTTGGGGCTTTGACGGATGAAACACCACGTTGCGCGCGCGGCCGAACTTTCTCTGCTTGCCTTTTTTGGTGATAACAAACACCTTGAGCTTATGGACGTCTTTGGTCTGCAGCATGGCTCTCCTTGCTGTTGGTTGGCGCATTAAAGGCAACGGGGACGCAGCGCGGCATCCCCGTTGTGTACACGTGCCTGTCTTGCGGCTTTAAACGTACCAGCCGGCGTTTTTGGGCTCGTCCGTTGCAGCAGCGGCATCGCTTGCGGGCTCTTGGGCGGGCTCTTGGACGGGCTCTTCCACGTCCTCGACGGCGGCTGCGGGCTCTTGGGGAGCGGCTTCTTGCGCAGCCTCAACGACGATGTCGTCCAGAGTGCTGGTCACGTCTTCTACGTCTGCCTCAACCGGGGTTGCCGACGCATGGTTGCGGGTGATCTGCTCTGCCAGAGCGTCGCGCGCTGCGGCAATCTTTGCCTTGATGTCGTCTGTTTGCGGGGCGACGTCTGCCGTCTTGCCGCTGACCTTTGAGTAGACGTCTTCTGCTGCGTCTACGATGGGCTCTGCAGCGTTGCGGATGGGCTCTGGAGCGCGATCCGCGACGTCTTCAATCTTCTCACCGAGGAGTTGGCGGGTTTCCTTGCCAGAACGCGGAGCAAACAGCAAAGCGGCTGCGGCACCGGTAGCCGCGCCAAGGAGGAATCTGAACTTGCCCATGGTGCACCCTTTCTAACGGGATTGAATGCCGGGTTAAAGGCTACCACCTACAAGGCCTCAAGGCGACGATTCCACGCAAGCGACACGATGTTGAAACGCAGGATTTGCGCAGGCTTGACACAAGGGCACGGGCATGAATTGCGGCCACAAAACGCGGGCACAAAAAAGCCCGCGTTACAGCGGGCTTTTGCAGATATGCGCTTGGCTGAGCGTTTAGCTCGTCTGGCCGTAACGGTAAGTGATGAGGCCCGTGAAGCTCGTATGCTGGGCGTTTTCTAGGTGCAGGCTCTCTTTGAGCTGCTGAGTGGGCTCTACCAAGAAGTAGAAGACGGGGTCTCCCGGGAGGTACCACTCGCCGTCGATCTTGCAAATGCGACAGCCCATGGCGGCCTTGGCACCCGGCACCACAGAGTGGGCAAGCCCTTGGTTGTGCACTGCGTAGCGCTCCGAGGTCTCTGCCTCTTCAAGCGTGGTGATATTGAGCAGCGGAGCCACGCCGTCTACCCAAAAGATTGCGCAGAACTGCGTGTCGACCACCTGTTTGAGCTCTGCCACCAGGGCAGGGTCTGCATCGGCGGGCGGATTGGTTGCGTAGGCGCGCGCCAGCGTCATGCCGGGCTCGACCTCGTAGTCAAACAGGAACCACTCCAAAAACAGCGACTGGGTGAGTTGCTCTCCCATGTTGCGAGGTGCGATGCCGATCTCTGACACGAATTGCTTGGAGGCCTTGGCGGCGAGCTTCTTGGACTTTGCCATGTCCAAGGCGATGTAATAATCCAGAACCTCAGCGTAGTTGAGGGAAGGTTGAGACATGAATGCTCCTTATACAAAAAACAACTCGCGTTAGGATAGCGCATTTTGCGCACCGGCACGATGACAGGCGCGTACCGAATAGGGTGAAGCGTCCTTCACCGCACGAACCTTGCCGCTAGATCCTAAAGAACAGCAGGA
>CAYQLX010000115.1:0-1188 GCA_964418305.1 uncultured Coriobacteriaceae bacterium
CCATGAACTCCCGCAGCAGAGGCATACAAAACTCTACGTATCCTCTGCGCTCAGGCATAATGAGACCCTTCTCAACAAGCCTCGAACGATACACGCGCACATAGTTGACACTCTTGCCCATACGCTGCGCAATATCGTTCATGCTGCTAGGTTTGCCTTCGTCCGGGAGCATAGCTTCCAGAAATGCAACGTCATTATCAGAGAGATCCTGCAGCGTCTTCTTGATAACGCCATTTTCAAAATCACCTTTGGCTAGCTCCGCGCCGCGTTTGACGTGTTCGAGCTCAATTAGCTCGCTATCCTCTGCTGCAATCCAAGTCTTGTAGCCAACCAGCTGCATCATATAAGCAAAGCCATCGATAGCCTCAGTTGCCAAGTCGAGAGATTCTTCCGTGATGCTCTTTCCTGCTTCCTCAACCGTAGCCTTGAAAGCATCTCGCACGTCATGATCGAAAATAGGCCCCATTTGATGCTGGGCGGCACGTCTAAGGAATGAAACTGATTTATCAGAAAGAAGTGCAGAGACATTAGCAGGAAGTCCAGCCATGAACAGCGCAACCTTGCGATCCTCCCGCACAAAATGTTGGTACGTAGCCGCGAAGTCGACCATCTCATCAAGCTCTGGATCAAGCTCATCTACAGTAACGAGCAAACCAATCGAATGCTCAGCAAGGGAGTCGAGCAGCTTGTTCATACGCGTGCGCCAATTACCCGTTGAAGGATCACGATATTCCCAAGTCGCACCAAACAAAGCCGGAACAGAGACAGAAGTGAGGCGCGTGCTGTTAGAACGCTCGATAAAAGCATCTGCTGCTTCCGTCGCGCGCTCTATGATGTCTTCGAGCATACCTGGGCGCGCTGTGACATTAGCGGACACCCAACCAAAAGCACCGGCACGCCTAGCAAGATGCGAAAGCAGAACGGTCTTGCCAACACCACGAGGACCAGAAAACAGGCTGCAAAGATTAGGATCGGACCCATTAGAATCAAGAGCATATACAAGCTCGCTGATGAGCTGATCGCGGCCGGCAAGCACAGCCGGCACCTTGCCAAACGTAGGAGTAAAGGGGTTCATAGGCTCTTCCATAGCTCTCTTTTCGACCGCCAGTTTCGATAAGTATACCTTGCGCACGCTATCTTTTTTTATTTTTGCTAATTTTTTTTATTTTTGCTCTTTAGCAAAAGCAC
>CAYQLX010000115.1:1288-4446 GCA_964418305.1 uncultured Coriobacteriaceae bacterium
TTGCGCTGGCCACAGCCTCTACCTCGCGCTTAAGGCCCGAACGTATGGCGATAACATGCTCACTGTCCTCATAGCAGCCAACACCCACACCCAAAATCGCTTGGGGCAGGTTGTTGCAAACGTTCAGCCTGAACTTACCCCAAATCTCATCTTCAATGTTGTCTGTAGAGCGAAAATGCAGGCCTGCCTGCGTGAACAACTCTTCGATTGCTTGGACGCGCTCACTGTCAAACGGCGCCTCCAGCTCGCCGAACACGATGCCCTTGGTGGTCACAGGGTCAAAGCGGTAGCCCTCCCCTTGCAAGCTGGACGCGACCTTGACCAGCGCGGGCAGCACATGCTCGGCACCCACAGCACCGCCGATTATCTCCTCGCTATCCACGCCGTTCATGAGGCTCATCACCGTTGTGTGTGGCCCCGTGACCTGGCAAATAGACTCAAGCGCCCCTTGGAGCGCGCCGTACTTGAGGCAGACGATGAGCAAATCGACATCGTGCGCCGCCTCTGGCGACAAGACCTCCGGACGATAGCGCTCCCCGTTGATGACGATGCCGTTTTCTTCGAGGCGTTTGGCACGGCTGCCCTCGGCAACGAGCGAGAACTCAACCTCCTGGCAGCGCGACAGCCCCCATATCACGTAGGAGCCAACGGCCCCTGCTCCCAATACGGCGACGTGCGCGATCTTCATAGCTGCTCCTTGTGTTTGCTAGGCTTTCCTAACGATGATAAGGCTCGCCTGTGTCCTATCAGGCGACGTGCGGGCAGCAAATGGCGCGTGGCACCAGTGGCAGCGTCGCAAAACCCTGAGGCCAGCTCCCCTACCTGCTCATACGATCGGCCATGAGGTCGATGACCTCCTGCTTTGAGTGCACCCCGAGCTTGCTGTAGATGTTGCGCGTATGGTAATTGACGGTGCCCGCCGCTATGTAGAGCTCCTTTTGGATGCGTGCCGCAGAGTACCCGCGCGCGAGCAGTGCTAAAACATCGGTTTCGCGATTAGAAAGCTCGAAGTCACGCGCCACGTCGCTGCAGCAGCGCTCGAAGAGCAGCTGTTGCACCTGAGCGGCATCCAAACCCGTAGCGGCGGCAACCCGTGTCGCATCGCCTACTGCAGCACCATCACCAGCCACAGCTGTGTCCGCAGCGGCAACATCGCCAGCAGCTCCGCGTTCAACAGCATGCGTATCCTCGCCACCTGTTGCCACATCCACGCCAGTAACGTCGCCATCGGCAGCTGCATCGGCCATATCATCTGCAACCTCAAAAGCCACGCTCTTCTGAGCTTTGACGACGGCAACAATCAACGCCACGGCCAAGACCTCAATGCCGCTAAAGACCACCAGCAGCGACGCCTGCACGGATGCAATCTGACTGTAGCTTCTCTCTATGAACTCGGCCACGTACCAGCCCACGCTGTTGAATACCATGGCGCAGGTGCGCACCAGCGCGTACACCTTAGGCGAGCTCAAGCTAAAGAACTCGGAAAACGCCACCGCCACGACGAAGATAACCACCTCAAGCCCCAGCTCTCCCACGGAAATAAACTGAGCCGTGGGCAGATAGCTGTGCATGCTAAAGATGGGCACCATCATCACTACGAGAAACGCCACAGGAATGGCCACGGAATGAGTGACCGATTTACGCTCGACTACAAAGGCATAGACGCTTGCCACCGCGAAAGGAATGAACGCGCAAAAGGCGTAGAACGCGAAGGTGTAGTAGCTCTCATCGGAGAAGTAATCCAGGAAACCGCTGGCCAAATAGCACAGCATTATGGGTAAAAGCAGCAACAGGAAGTTGAGGGGCTTGTCCTTTGGCCCGACCTCTACGCTAACCTCGGTGAAAAGCTCCAGGCGCACCCAGTGGAACATGAACTCAGAGACGATGGGCAAAACGACGGCCACAACATAGAGCACCCAACGCGGCAAGTACATGACCGTCATGCACACGCCCACCGCCATGACCATGAGCGCAGGGAAGCTACAGATGGAGCTCTTGAGGCTCACACGCCGGTAAGCAAGCACCCACTGTTGAGCCATAATGCCAGAGAAAACCCCCGTAAGCATGCCACCTACAAGAAGCAATGCGACGCTTTGCGTAACACTGCCGCCTATAAGCACCGCCGTAGAAACCGACAGCCCCAACGGAGTAGCGATCTTGACAGCGTTTGCAGTGAGAAACGCCATACGGTCCATAGGCACGAAGGCTATGACCAAAACCGTAAGCGACATGACAACGGCGCTTGCCATATAGCTTGCAGACATAAGCGACACTGGCGCCGATGCCTCGATGCCTGCAGAGCTGGCGTAAAAGACCAAGTAGATCCAAGACAAAAGCAGCGATACGCCGGTGTACACCGGCGAGACGAGCGATGACTGCCCCCTCATATGCAAGCACTTCCTCCCCATGGTCGCCTTGCATGTAGTACATGTGCAGTTTGTAGTCCTGCCTATGCACCCATAACGCTTACCAGGTTATCCCGGTGTCTATCGATTATCGAGCCAACAGACCCGCAACCTGTGCAGACAGGCGCGAACCATAAACCGTTTATGGGCTTTTCCATAAACTGCCCCGTGCAGTTTACAGGTGTTCAGCGCCCATATAAAAGCCCCTAAAACCATATTTTCTCCATAAGTTTCTTGTGGTGCGGCGCACGGCAGTGCCGCCGTAATGTGCGGGCATACCCAAGCCGCGGCCTCAAAGGAGGAGACCGGGCAAACAAGGAAGGGGAACCTAACAATGGAACTCAACATATCCAACACGAGGAAGTGGCTCGCGTTTATCGCGCTGGCGCTTTCATCCATGTGCACCTTGGGCGACATGGTCATCAACCCAATCGCTGCTGCGCTCTACGAGGTCTTCGCAGGCCAGTCAGAAGCGCTCATCAACTTTGGCATCACCGGTCCCGCGCTGGTGGGTCTGCCCTTTGGCATTTTGGCCGGCGTCCTGTGCGACCGTATGGACAAGAAGCTCGTCATGGTGGTCGGCTTTGCAATCTTTGTCGTGTCCGCCTGCTTTGGCGGCGTAGACAACCTGCCCCTCTTCGTCACACTGCGCTGCTTTGCCACTGGTGTGGGTTGGGGCATCACCAACACCGCCGCCCTGTCCATCCTGGCCGTCATGTACAAAGACGAAGCCGAGCACGGCAAGTTCGTGGG
>CAYQLX010000116.1:0-4235 GCA_964418305.1 uncultured Coriobacteriaceae bacterium
CTATATCCTCTTGGCAGCGCGGATGGTGGCGACAGTCAGCACGGCGGCCACAAGCGCCAGCACAGCGCCCACGTAGCCGCAGTTGATGATGCTCGTGTGGGCAATCACGACGCCGGCTACAGCGCTGCCAAAGGCGATGCCCACGTTGAAGGAAAGCGGCTCGATGGACGTGGCCAGTGTGAGCGCCTTGGGATGGCGCTGGCGCGCTATGCGCATGAACAGCGTGATGCAGGCGATGGAGAATCCGTACGTGAGCAGCGCGACCATGAAGACCAAAATCAGCGACGCGGGCATGGCGCCGTTAAGCGCAGAGATGCCCGTCAACACGAGTGCAATCGCGATAAAGATGGGCGGCAGCGCGCTCATGCCAAAGCGCGTGTCAATCCAGCCGCCTGTCAGGTTGGAGATAAGACAGACCGCGCCGTAAACCATGAGGGTGGCAGAGGCACTCATAGTGTCCATGCCCAAGACCTGCTCGAGGTAGGGCGTGATGAAGCTGTAGAAGACGTAGACAGATCCGATGCCAAAGACAAAGATGAACATGCCCAAGACGATGCAGGGCTCGCGCAGCAGTTGCACTTGCTCGCCAAAAGTGGCGGGTTCATCGGTATTGCCCGACCGCGGCATAAAGGCAATGAGCAGGGCGCTTGTGATAAGCGCCAGGACGAAGACGGCCCACATGGCCACGTGCCAGTTGAGCGTGTCGGCCACGATCTTGCCAGCCGAGGTAGAGACAATCATCGCCACGGAATACGACGCGTAGACCACCGATATCACGAACCCCATGCGCTTAGTGCCAACGAGCTCGGGGATGTAGGTCGTGCCTAGGGCCAAAAGCGCGCCCGAGATAGCGCCCATCGCCACGCGCGAGGCGACAAGCCACCCAAACGTGGCAGATAGCGCGGACACGAGGTTGCCTATGACAAAGACCGTGCAGTAAACCATGAGCAGCGAG
This sequence comes from uncultured Coriobacteriaceae bacterium, assembly GCA_964418305.1. GTDB lineage: Bacteria > Actinomycetota > Coriobacteriia > Coriobacteriales > QAMH01 > W2P13-069. The sequence continues at coordinate 956 of CAYQLX010000116.1, forward strand.
CGGCGTTTGAAGCGCCCCGTCGTCAAGGCGAGCACAGGCGTCATGATGGCGTAGGGTAGGGCAAAGAGACTCACCAGCTGGCCTACGGCAGAAAGCGATACGCCCAAGCTGTCCGACAGCTCGGTCTCTATGCCGATGACCATGAACTCGCTGCATCCCAAGGAGAATCCCATCAGCACGAGCAGGGCTACGCACAGCTTTGCGTGGCGCGGCTTTGGCTGCTGGTCAAGGTGAGCGGTTGTTGCGGTCATGTTAGGTCTTGCTCCTTTATCGTGAGTGTGTGGTTTAGTGGATGGCGCGGCACTTTGGGTTGCGCGCAAACCGCTGTACCTTAGCACGTTGCATGCGGGGCGTTGCCTTGCTCCGGCGCAACTTTGCGCAAGCGGCTGCTGCGAATCAGACCGACTCGCGCGCAACAAGGCCGCCGCAAACAACTATCATGGATGCTCGTGTAATCAATCGGGACGCAGAGCAACTAAGCGGCACAGTCGCGCCAACACAGCTGTAGCGCGCAAGAGGAAGGGTTTGGGATATGAAGATTCTGGTAACCGGCGGCGCTGGCTTCATCGGCAGCCATACCGTCGTCGAGCTGCAGCAAGCTGGCCATGAGGCGGTGATCTTCGATAACCTGTGCAACTCAAGTCCTGTCGTTATCGACCGCATAGAGGCCATCACCGGAGTGCGCCCCGCCTTTGTGGAGGGCGACATTCGCGACGAGGCAGCGCTTGATGCTGCGTTTTCCCAATACGGCCCAATCGAGTGCGTAATCCACTTTGCCGGCCTCAAGGCCGTGGGGGAAAGCGTCCAAAAGCCGCTCGAGTACTACGACAACAACGTCAACGGCACGCTGTGCCTGCTGCGCGCCATGCGTCGCGCCGGCTGCAAGAACATCGTGTTCTCTTCCAGCGCCACGGTCTATGGCACGCCCGACGCCTGCCCCATCCCAGAGACTCAACCCAAGCACCCGGCCACCAATCCCTACGGGCGCACCAAGGGCCAGATTGAGGACATCCTTGCCGACGTGCAGCACGCGCAAGGCGATTGGAACGTCGTGCTGCTGCGCTACTTCAACCCCATCGGCGCGCATGAAAGCGGCACCATGGGAGAGGATCCGACGGGCATCCCCAACAACCTCATGCCCTACATCACGCAGGTGGCCATAGGCAAGCTTGAGCAGCTTGGCGTTTTTGGCGACGATTACGACACACCCGACGGTAGTGGCGTGCGCGATTACGTGCACGTGGTGGATCTGGCGCGCGGACACGTGGCCGCGCTCAAAGCGCTTACACCCCAAGGCGGCGTGAGCGTCTACAATCTGGGAACGGGCAAGGGCACCTCTGTGCTCGAGCTCGTGCATGCTTTTGAGGAGGCCACGGGTGTTGCTATCCCGTACGCGATTAAGCCGCGCCGCGCGGGCGATATAGCCGCTTGCTGGGCCGATTGCTCCAAGGCCCAACGTGAGCTGGGATGGAGCGCGCAATACGACATCAAGCGCATGTGTGCTGACAGCTGGCGTTGGCAGCAGGCCAACCCCAACGGCTACCGCAGCGCCTAGTAGGGCAGCTGCCGCCGCGTGGTTGCCGACCGCCGCGAGTGCTCCGAGCCGCGAGTCGCCGCAAGCCCCGAGCCGCGAGCGCCGCAAGTCTCGAGTCGTGAACCTTAACCGATGCTTACGTTTTGCCGTAGGTTTGGCAACCGGCACAAACATGCAAAGGCTTGCGGCTATAATCTAAACCTCACTACGGGGCAGATGCCCCATGCGCGCAGGTCCTTGCCGGCTTGCCGCAATACATCGCCAACCGCTATCGCAACGAGAGGAGCAGCAGTCCTTGATCCGCGTCGCCGCATTCGACTTAGACGGAACCGTGCTCGACGGCGAGTCTCCCTTCATCTTGACTAGGCGCCTCTTGCTGCACCGTGATCTTAAGCTGCGCACCGGGCTCAAGATGGGCTTCTGGGGGCTTAAGTACCGCCTGCGTCTGCCGCAGCGCGAGGCAACCCCGCGCGAGCTGCTCTTCACGGCCTTCGCGGGTGAGAAGGTATCTGACGTGGACGCTCGCATCATGGAGGTCTACGACAAGCACATCGCCAAGCGCATCCGCCCTGGCGCGCGCCGCGAGGTGGCATTTGTCAAGGCGCAGGGCATGGTCCCCATCCTGGCCAGCGCGTCGTTTAAGCCCATGACAGACGCCATCGTGGCTGAGCTGGGCTTTGAGGGGCAGGTCTCCACCGTCATGGAGGAGGTCGACGGCTGCTACACGGCAAAGGTGGTGGGCGAGCCCGTCCAAGGTATCGTCAAGCTGCGCCAGCTGCAGGGCTACTGCGACGGCCGCTTTGGCGCGGGCAACTGGGTGCTCGAGCGCGCCTACAGCGACCACTACAGCGATCTGCCCATGCTCCAGCACGCGCGCCATGCCGTCATCACAGACCCGGACGGCATCCTCAAGAAAGTCGCCCGCGTTTGCCGCTGGGAAGTCGCCGACTGGGATTAGCGCTTCGCGCTTATGCCGATATAAAGCCCGTTGGAGCTCGCAGAATTTACAGCAAAGGTTTGGAAGCAGGGCCGCGCCCTTTATCGCGATCTGCCTTGGCGCAACACTCATGACCCGTATGCCATCTGGATTAGTGAGGTCATGTTGCAGCAGACGCAGGTAAGTCGCGTCGATGGCCGCTGGCAGCGCTGGCTTGCGCGCTTTGGCAGCGTCGAGGCTTTGGCGGCCGCGCCTTTGGCCGATGTCTTGGGCGAGTGGCAGGGGATGGGCTACAACAGTCGCGCCAAGCGTCTGCACGAGTGTGCTCAACGCATCATGACCTGCCATGACGGCACAATCCCCCAAGATTACAAAGAGCTTGTCGCCCTGCCCGGCATAGGGCCGGCGACGGCTGCGGGCATCAGAGCCTTTGCGTTCAATGAGCCTAGCGTTTACCTAGAGACCAACGTTCGTGCCGTCTTTATCCACGAGCTCTTTGCCAGTCAAGATGCTGTTGATGATAAGCAGATCGTCCCGCTGGTAGAGGCCACGTGTCCTGCAGCGGGCAGCGATGTGCGCGGCTGGTATTATGCGCTGCTCGACTATGGCGCCTACCTCAAGAAGACGCATCCCAACCCCTCGCGTAAGAGCAGGCAGCACACGCGTCAGGGAAAGTTCGAGGGCAGCCATCGCCAGAAACGCGCCTTTGTCTTGCGCTGCCTGCTGGATGCTCCCAAAACTGCAGACGCTATTGCTGCAGAGCTCGACGCCTTCGAGCTGTCTTGTGGCAGACCAGCCGCAGGCCCCGA
>CAYQLX010000117.1:0-4182 GCA_964418305.1 uncultured Coriobacteriaceae bacterium
ATCGCCAGCCAAGCGCCGCACATGGGCCAGGATATCCAGCTGATTGCCGTAATCGAGGCTTGCCGTAGGTTCGTCCATGATGAGCAACGGCGCCTGCTGCACCAACGCGCGCGCTATGAGCACCAGCTGCCTCTCCCCGCCAGAGACCTGCGTGTACAGCCTGTCGTGTAGATGCGCGATTCCCAGAGAGTTGAGCGCCTGCAGCGCTAGCTCGCGGTCTTGCTTGCCGGGGGCAGCCGTCACACTCAAATGTGCCGTGCGCCCCATCTCCACTACATCCAACACCGTAAACGGAAACGGCGGCGTATGCGCCTGCGGAACATACGCCACGCGCTTGGCGAGCTGAGCCGGCGCAAGCACAGAGGCGTCCTCGCCGCCGATGAGAACACGGCCCGCAATCAGCGGCAACGTACGTAGGATGCTGCTAAAGAGCGTCGTCTTACCCACGCCGTTGCGCCCTAAAACGCAACACACCTGCCCAGGCTGCACGGTAAATGACACATGTTCGAGCACGGGCGTGCCGTCGTAGCCGCAGGAAACATCCTGCAGCTCTAGGCAGCTCACGCCCATCACGCCCGACGTCTCCACCGCGGCCGCTACAACATCGCTGCGCATCACGACCACCCTCTTTTGCCCTTGAGCAGCAAGAAGACGAAGACGGGTGCGCCGATGATGGCCGTAAGTATGCCCAGCGGAATCTCCATCTGCATCACGTTGCGCGCAACGTCGTCAACCAGCAGCAAAAAACCGCTGCCCATAATGAGCGACGCCGGCAGCAGATGCCGGTAGTTGGGACCCACAATCATGCGCGCCAAGTGCGGAATAACCAAACCCACCCAGCCGACCTGCCCGGCAACAGACACAGCAGACCCCGTCACCAGCGTGGCGCACACAATGACAGCCAGCCGCAGCTTGCGCGTGTCCACACCTAAGGCCTGTGCCTCTTGATCGCCAAAGGTGAGCACGTTGATGCGCCAACGCAGTGCCATGAGCACAACGCAACCCAGCACCAGCGGCACAACCATGAGCTTGATGTCGTCAAAGCTCACCGTGGCCAGCGAGCCCATGAGCCAATAGGTTATCTCTGGCAGTTGGGAGTAGGGATCGGCCAGGTACTTAGCGCAGCCGATGAACGCTTGAAACAGTGCCTGCACCACAATGCCCGCCAGCACTAGCGCCAGCGTCGCGCAGTTCCCGTGGCCAACGGCGTTGCCAATCGCGTAGGTTATGGCCACGGCCAGCATCCCGCAGGCAAACGCAGCCAACTGCACCACGACACCAGGCGCACCCAGCAAGATGGCGATGCTCGCGCCAAAACCAGCGCCGGCACTCGCACCCAAGATGTCACTTGAAACCATGGGGTTGCGAAACACGCCCTGGTAGCTTGCGCCGGCAACAGCCAGCGCCGCGCCCACCAGAAGCGCCGCCAACACGCGCGGGAGCCGGTAGTTGATCACAACGGTTACGGCCGCATCGTCAAAGCGCAGCCCCTCGCCCGCAAGCAAGTGTTCGAACATCGCGCCAAAAGCCGCTGCCACATCCTGCAGCGGGACCCCGTAGCGTCCAAAGCAAAACGAAGCCAAGGCGATAACGACAACAACACAGCCCGCAAGCGTGAGGAGTAAACCTGCGTGCTTACCCGCGGCACCTTGCTCGCCAAGCGCGGCAAGCTCACTGCTGCTCAGCACGCGCTTGCTGCTCGCTGCATGTTGACGCTCATCGTCGTCTAAGCGTGGCATGCGCCGTGGCTCCTCTCTAGCTGCCGGCCTGTTTGGACTGCTGACGCAGGCCTTCGCCGCTCAGCATCTGCTGATAGAGGTCATCAGTCACCTCTATTCCCAAGTACTCTTTATAGTACTGGGTCACGCGCTCTTGCAGGTCCACACCGGCGTAAAGCTCGGGGTAGACCGTGCACCCCAGCCACAGCATACCCAGATACGTTTCCGCGCTGCCGGGCTGCCCCCAACGCGTCGCGCCGACGGGGATGGTGTGGCACGCGCCGCTTTTGACAGCGCGCAAGCCCGCGCAATTATCCTTGCTTAGCAGGTACTCAGTGCTGCTGGCGCTGTTGCACACAATCACGTCCGGGTCCCATGCATAGATCTGCTCGAGCGTAGTGGTGTAATCGGTCGCGCTCTGGTCGAGTCCTTGGGCGCTCACGTCGATACAGCCCACCGTCTCTATCCAATCGCGCCCAAGCGACGCATTGCCGTCGGTGGCAACAAGCGCGTTGACAGCGTGGTAGACGCAAACGCGCTCGCTCTCAGAAAGCTGAGCCGCACGCTGCGTGCACTCGTCGACAACACTGCGGTAATAGCTCGCGATGCTCTCTGCGGCAGTCTGAGCATTCCCGCCCAGGATCTGCGCCACGAGCTTTATGGCTTCTATCTGCTCATCGATACTCTGGTAGCCCACAACCACATACGGCAAGCCACTCTTGTCCAGCTGCTGCGCCTGGCCGGCAGCGCTATAGACCTCCTCCTTGACGAGCACGACCTGCGGATTACACGCAAGCAGCTCCTCCATGTTGATAGCGCCACTGCTCATAGGCGCGGCAACTTCCTCAAGGCCGCTATAGAGCCCTTGGAGCAAGACATCGCTTTTGACGCCGTTGGGTACGGCCACCAAGTGCTCGCCCGCGCCGGCCATGACGGCCAGCTCGCCAGTGAAGGAATCAAGAGCGGCCACGCGCTGCGGGTTAACCGGCACCTCGACGCTGCGGCCAGCATAATCCGTAACAGTAACGACGCCGTTGGCGTCGCCTCCAGACGATGCACCGCCACCACAGCCACCAGCAACGACCGAGGCAGCCAACGCGCCCAGCAGCGCCGCAAACTCACGACGCGTGAGTATGCGTCTGTCGCCTGCCTGCGCGAGCGCCGTCTTCTCCTTATCGATGTGTCTCATCAGCCCACTCGCTCTCCTACCGGCAGCTCCGGGATAGTCAGGTCTGCTATCCGCTGCAGCTCTGCTGGCAAGGCGGCATTGCACTCGCAGAATGCGGCCGCCTGCTTGCCCACCTGCAGCGCCTCGACCGTAACACGGTCGACCAAGTCGTGCACGCTTTGGGCGTTTCCGCAAATGAATAGCCCGGGTGCACCTTCGACACCTGCAAAGAGCTCGCGCTCGGGGACAAGCCCGCAGCTGATGAGCAGCGTGTTGCAGCGCACGTATTCCTTGCGCGACATATCCAGCTGACCGTCATCGTCAAACGGCGCAATCATGACACCCTTGAGGCGCCCGTAGCCGTGGATGCTCGCCACGCCCCAACCGTAGCGCGTGGGGATGCCGTACGGGTCAATGCAGCGACGATGATTACGCACCAACCCCGTGGCTTCCTTGGCCACGACCATGCGCACCTCCGCACCGCTTAAGGTCATACGGCGCGCCATGATGAGCCCGATGTCACCGCCGCCCAAGATGACCACTTTGTCGCCGGGCAGTTTGTGCTGGATGTTGACCATGAACTGCGCCGTGCCCGCGGTGTAGATGCCCTCCGGCCGCGTGCCGGGGATGCGCAACTGGCCGCGCGTGACCTCGCGGCAGCCACTTGCCACCACGACGCTTCTCACACTTAGCGAGCAAGGGCCGCCCAGCGCGCGTCCTACAAGCTGTACTTGGAAGCGCTCGCCGTCGTGCTCCAAAGACGTTACGCTCGTGCCGCACGCCCAATGCGCGCCGCTGGCCTCAAGCTCCTCAAGCCAGCGTTCGTTGTACTGCGGGCCAGTCAGACTCTCGCCGTACAAGTGCAGACCAAAGCCGTCGTGAATGCACTGCGGGAGCACGCCGCCCAAGTACTCCTCGCGCTCTGCCAAAAGCACGCTCGCGCCGCTGCGGGAAGCGGCCACAGCCGCGGCAATGCCCGCCGCTCCGCCGCCGATGACGAGCACGTCAAGCTCACAGAGCCCGTGGGAGTCGCAGCAGCCCCGCCGTCCGCAGCATCTGCCGGCGCCTCACCCGCCGTTGCCGCCGCCGCATCCAATATCTCCTGTACGCGCGGTTTACAGAACCCGCCTTGGCAGCGTCCCATAGAGACGCGCAGCCTATGCTTCATGCCCTCAAAGTCGCACGGAGGAAGCACGCCACGCAACTCGCGGCGCACGTCACCTTCCGTTATCTTTTCGCAGCGGCACAACACATGGCCGTAGCTCGGGTCTTCCTCAAGCATCGCCTCTTGCTCAG
>CAYQLX010000118.1:0-4121 GCA_964418305.1 uncultured Coriobacteriaceae bacterium
GTTAGTCCTTCGTGCGCAAGGGCATGTGAGCGATGACATCTGCGGTGAGATCGGCAAAGAGACCCTCGTTGTAGAGGTCAACCGCGCAGCTAGCAATCATGGTCGCGTTGTCTGTGCAGGCGTGCGCATCGGGCATGACAACGCGAATACCGCGGCGACCCAGGTAATCGGCCATCGCAGCGCGCAAGGCGGGATTACTCGCCACGCCTCCGCCCATGCAAAGCGTCTTGCAGCCCGTGAGCTGACAGGCTTTGAAGGCCTTATGCGTCTGCACATCCACGACCGCGGCCTGAAAGCTCGCCGCGAGGTCGGGAATGTCGACGGCCTCACCCGCCGCGTTCTTCTTGTTGATGTAGGTGACAACGGCCGTCTTGAGGCCAGAAAGCGAAAACTGCAAATCGCCACTGTGCATCATCGCGCGCGGAAAGTCGATAGCTTGCGGGTTGCCGCTTGCCGCATAGCGGCTGATGATTGGCCCGCCGGGGTAGCCCAGCCCCAGGGCCTTGGCCACCTTGTCAAAGGCCTCTCCCACCGCGTCGTCTTTGGTGGAGCCAATTACCTCGTAATCACCCCACTGCTTGACGTGCACGAGCATGGTGTGGCCGCCGCTTACGAGCAGGGCCACGAACGGCGTGGCGATATCGGGGGCGACGTAGCGGTTGGCGTAGAGGTGACCTTCCAGATGGTTTACGCCTATGAGCGGCAGGCCAGTGGCAAAAGCCAGGCCCTTGGCAAAGGCCAGGCCCACGACGAGCGCACCCACCAAACCCGGGCCCTGCGTCACGGCGATGGCAGAGAGGTCTGTCCATGAAGCGCCGGCCTGCTCCATCGCGTCCATAACGGTGGGGACGATGGCCTCGGTGTGTTTGCGGCTCGCGATTTCTGGCACGACGCCGCCAAAGCGGCTATGGAAGTCGATCTGGCTGGCCACTTGATCGGCCAGAATGTTGCGTTGTCCGTCCACGACCGCGGCCGCCGTCTCGTCACACGAGCTCTCTATGGCCAAGATGAGCGGGCGCGCGGCATTGCAAGCGGCGCCTGTTGCCGCGCGCGGGCCGTCGCCGGTGTGCATGGGGCTCGATGCGGGGTCTGCGTCGCCGTAGCTGTAGTGCAGCGGCAGCGTACCGCGCATGATCATCGCATCGGCGCGGTCATGGTAGTAGTGTGGCCTCACGCCCACGTCCTTAAGCCCCAGCGCGTGATACAGCGCCAAGGCGGCGGTGTTATCGCAGCGCACCTCAAGCGTGACAGTATCTGCCGCAAGAGCGCGCGCATCGGTTGCCACGCGCTCGAGCAGGCGCTGGGCGATGCCCTGGCGGCGCTCATCGGGGTCTACGCAGACGTTAAAGATGCACAGCTCGCCGTCTACCACTTGGCCGCCCGCGCAGCCAACGAGCGTGCCGTTCTTGCGCGCCACCCACCAGCTGCGGTCCATGCGGCCAATCTCATCGGCGAGCTTGCCGCTCGTCCAAGCGTCTTTGGGCATGGCGCGCTCTTGCAGCTGCGCCACAGCCTCCACGTCGTTGACGGACATGGGATGCAGCAGCAAGCCACCCACAGCGCGACCATCGGCCACGCCGCTTGCGGGCATGTCGTCTGCTATGCACAGGCGAGCGCGCTCTGCCTCCTCGGCATCTGAGAGGCGTGTGTATACGGGCAGCAGCAGGGCAGGATCCCCGCTGCCGAGCTTACCTTGACTGCGTAGGGCAGCATAGGCCTGCAGCAGGCCCTCTCCGTCCGGGGTCCAAAGCTCTTGGGGAGCCAGAGTAAAAAGCTCGCTCTCAAAGACTGCGGCGTGCTTGGCAAGGCCGTCTCCCAAAAGCGTGAGTTTATCGCCAGCCTGCTCCCACTTGGCGGCAACGTCTGCGGGCTTGGCAACGCTGTCTAGGTCCAAGCGCTCAATGCCGGCGGCGGTCAAATCAAAGCGCACAGGGTAGACCTCCTTGCGCATGGCGTCTTCAACCACGCCCACGCGGCCGCGTACACCGCCGCGCCACGCATGCCAGGCAACAGCATCCAGCGTAGACACGCCATAGACCGGGCAGCCCAATCCGCAGGCCACGCCCTTAGCGGTGGCGATGCCGATGCGCACGCCCGTAAACGATCCCGGGCCGCGACCCACGACTACCATGTCCACATCGGCAGGCTTAAGCTGTGCGCTGGCGAGCATGTCACTTGCGCGCGAGAGCAGCACTTGATCGGACTTGCGCGGAGCAGGCGCGTCCTGTGCGGCGATGACACGCACGTTGCCGTCGCTTACGCTGCCAACGCACAAGGCGAGCATCTCGCTCGCCGTGTCAAAGGCCAATGCGATTGATTCTGCTGTAGTCAAAACACGCTCCGATAAAGGTTGTGGATAGTAGGTAGATTTTAGGACTATGTAGCATAACGCAGCCGCGACGAAGGTGGACCTGCAGGTCCACGTACGTAGGGGCGGCACCCTGTGCCGCCCGTTTAGAACCTTCCCAAGTCCGTCATTCTGAGCGAAGGCCCCGGTAGGGGCCGTAGTCGAAGAATCTAAATACGACTCAAATGAACCCGCAAATCCACCTGAGTCGCGACTAGCTCCTTCGACTCCGCTCGCTTCGCTCGCTGCGCTCAGGATGACATAACCTGAGAATTACTACCTATGTCGTGACGCAAGTCGCGACGTATTAGAGGCGCGCCGCAAAGCGCGCAGGGCTTTAGCTGCTGGAGAGATCGGTCCTGATGACGGTGCCATCCATGAGAGAGGCGCCTTGAATGATGAGCTGACCGTCGTCTGCTGTGCCCAGCTGGGTGACACTGTACTGCTTGACGGTACTGTTATCCACTACAGCCTCGACGTAGGTCCCCGCGTTGTTGGCGGCAACGCACGACGCAGGCACGTAGAACACGGTGCCGTAGTCTTGGACGACAATCTTGGCGCTGGCACTCATCCCGATTTTGACGGCGGAGTCGAGGTTATCGAGCTTCAAGGTGACGAGGTACATGGCGCCGTCGCTGCCAACCTCCTCGCCCGTATCGCTATCTTGCGTGCCGTCCTGCGTGCTGCCCGATGCCGCGTCCTGCGACGCATCTACCGGCGTATCGGCAACGTGGGTCACCGTCGCTGCGCACTGCACACCATCGAGTGCCGTACAGGTAACAGTAGCCGTAAGGCCCTTAGAGATGTTGGCGATCTGGTTTTCTGGCACCTCGACCTGCGCGACGATATCGTCTACGTCCACAATCTTCATTGCGGCGTCATTACTTGCGGCAGATACAGCCGCGCCCTTCTCTATGGCAAGCGCGGCGATAGTGCCGTCCGCTGTGGCCTTGACGGTGAGCTTGGACTCCTTCTTGACGGCCTTCTTGTAAGCCACCTTGGCGGCTTCGGTTGCCTGGGCGGCCTTCTTCTTGTTGTCTTGCAAAACTTCGAGCGCGTCTTGCGCGGAGTCGACCGTGGATTGAGCAGAGTCGATAGCCGCTTGGTAGGGTTCCTCGTCAAAATCCACCTCAACGCTGCTGCCGTCCTCGTCGCCATATGCCTCTGCCTGGGCCTCGGCCTTTGCGCGGGCCCGCTCGAGCGAGTTTTGCGCCTTGGTCAGTGCCTTCTTGGCCTTACTGAGCTTTGCCTTGCCGGATGACACCTGCTCCTTTGCGTTGCTCTCCTCGTCTTGCGCGTCCACATAAGCGGCAAGTGTTGTGGATACATCTGTCGTTATTTCCTCGTTTTCCAAGGTGAACAGAGTGTCGCCCTTTTTGACCTTGTCGCCTTCGCTTACCGCGACGCCAATTACCGTGCCGTCTACCTCGCTGCGTACCGTGGTGGTGTCGCCCGATTGGAAGGTACCTACGGCCTCAAGCTCGCTGGAATAGTTGGCAGACGTAAGTTGCATGGTCTGGTATTCGTCGACAGACCCAACGTGCCCCGCAAACGCGCGCGTAAACAGGTAGGCACCGCCGCCAAAGATGAGGACGGCGGCAACAAACACGCCGGCCAGCATGATTCCCATCTTGCGGTCGTTTTCTCTTTGCTTGTCTTTTGCTGTGGACATATCGCCTCCGGTGAAACAGCAAACAATCACGTCATTATATTTCACCTAGGCGCAACAGCAGCAGACAAAGGCGCGGCAGGTCTTTTTATACGCGCGTGATTG
>CAYQLX010000119.1:0-4113 GCA_964418305.1 uncultured Coriobacteriaceae bacterium
GCCCGCATAAGAAAATCTCCATTTCCTGTGTCCAAGAAATGGGATGCAGTTCAAATTTATTCCGCCCCACGATGCAAAACACGAAAACGTTGGGGTCAACGCAAGGTGGGGTCGAATAAATTCGACCCCTACGCATGGATGGCATAGACTCGCAGGTCCACGTAGGGGCGGGACCCTGTCCCGCCCGTCTGAGCGCAAAGCGCAACCGCAAGCTGCACCGCCCTATCCTAAGCAGCGTCGCCGCCCTACTTTGCTTTACGCGAGCTCAACCAGGCCTTGAGCGCACCTGCAATCGTGGGGACAAGGCTTATGACGACGATGCCGACGATGACCAGCTCGAAGTGCTGCTCGACAAAGGGCACACCGCCAAAGAAGTACCCCAGCAAAGTGAACAAGCACACCCAGCACACACCACCCAGCACGTTGAAAATCGTGAAGCGCGCAAAGTGCATGCCTCCCATGCCAGCCAGAAACGGCGCAAAGGTGCGGATGATGGGGAAGAATCTCGTAAGGAAGACCGCAAAGTTACCATATTTATCCAGCATGGCCTGAGTTTTCTCAAGGCGCTCTGGTGTAAGCGCCTTGACCTTGCCGCTGCGAATGATGGCCTCTCCCGCCTTGCGGCCAATCCAATAGTTGGAGGTGTTACCCAAGATAGCGGCGATGGACATGAGCAAAATTGCTGCGGCCAGGTTGAGCCCACCGCCTTCGGCACAGAAGATACCCATGCAAAAAAGCAGTGAGTCGCCGGGCAAAAACGGCGTAACCACCAAGCCGGTCTCTATAAACACAATGATGAATAGCGGCGTATAGACCCACACAGGGCCAAGATCCACGATCCATTGCGCGATAAAGGTGCGCGGGTCTTGAATCAAGGCAATGATGAGCTGGACGAGTTCCAAAGCAGTCCTTTGACAGAGGCGGTAAATAATTCTGAGACAGTGTATCCAACGCATTTGCCAGCTAGGCAACGTGCTTGCGTCTTTGCACAAACTTGACACATGGCAGCAACGGCGCCCATATTTTCTAAATATAAATTTAACTACGAATTTTAGTATGCAATTTAATATGTACTCATTGTATAATCATGCCGATAAATAACGTTTCACACCTGCGAGGAGAAACACCATGGGCGCCAGCGCAGCAGCAAAACCACTCTTCAATCGCGACCAAATCGTATCCGCCACCACTGTGAGCAAGAAGTTCTCGGAGGTGCGCAAGCGTGCAAAAGTCACTCCCATTTTCGTATCAGATCGCAATGAGATAGACACCGTCATCATGGATTACGTTGCGTACGAGAACATGTACATAGAGCTCGAAACGCTCCGTGAACAAAACTTGTACGCACAAGCGGCGGCGCGAATCAAAGAAGGCGACACAGATCAAAAACGCAAAGGCATCAAGCTTGAAGATGGGCTTTCTGCCAGAGATTTTGCCAACTACAGCAGTACACAAGCAGACAGCGTGAGTGATGAGGATCTCTTCGAGTGAGCGCGCGCTTTGTAATCGAGTTCTACAACAAAGAAGCACTGCGTGATTACCAAAAACTCGACGGCTCGATAAAAAAGCTCGTCAACATTGGTTTTAAGAAGCTTGAAGAACGGGCAGACCAAATCGGCAAACCGTTAGAGGGCCCTTTACGCGGATGCAAAGAACTCAAATATCGCAAACACGGCATTCGGGTCATCTATCGGATAACCGGCACAAAAATAGAAGTTGTCGAGATTATCGCAATCGGCGCAAGACGCGACGGCGCCGTATTTAAAAGTGCCACAACACGCTTAGAACAGTAATGGGCACGCAGGACAAAACACAGAAAGTGCGCCGTATGGGAGTGGGCACCCACCAGAGGCCCCTTATGGCTGCTACGTCCCCGTCCTGACCAGGTTCGAGGTGTGATGCCGCCCAGTCCCATACGACGCACTCGCATGCATCGCTTGCACCAGCTTACTGCCAGCGCCTAGCCAATCCGCTTAGTTCTCTGTTGACTCTGTTGTATCGCCAACAGAAGGCTCGGCCGATGTGTCGTCAGACACTTTATCGAAAGTCTGCGTATCTGTCTTGCCGCTATCGTCAGTCTGGGTGAGGGACAGCTGCTGGCGGTCTTCGGAGAACTCGTACGTTGCCGTGCCCTCCTCCACATCATTTTTAAAGGTGATGGTCTTGGAGTTAGTGTCCAGCGTGTACTGATACGGGTCTATATCGCTGGCAAGCTTCCACTCGCTATCGGTAAAGACAACCGTCACGGTAGGATCTGTGCCTTGGATCTTCCAAACGCCCTGGATGTCTTTGATGTCTGCGCTCTGTGAGCAACCGGCAAGCGCGACCAAGCACACAACCACGGCCGCTGCACTCAAGACAGCTGCGACGATCTTTCTCATGAAGGGCCCTCCTTACTGTTGCAGGGTCTGCACAAGCACCTCTAAAGGCGCTGCACTGCAAAACGATTGTACGTGGTGCTAGTCGTCATCCTCGTCATCGTCATCAAAATTCAAGAAACTGTCACTGTCGCTATCACCGCGACGTTTGCGATCGGGGAAGAGTATGCGCGTCTTGCGCTCGGCCACGATGGCCACAATCAGAAAGATCAAGATGCCAATGCCTAAGATGATTAAAACGCCGCCGGTCAAACCAACGGAGTCAAAGAACCCGTCGAGTATGGTCCCGTCTTGCAAGCTATTAAAGAAATCCCACATATGCGTCCTTTGGGAGATTGAATTGCCACTGACAACTTGTGAATAGTACCGCAAACCGCTTCGAGCAGGTTGCGGCATGTGCCGAGCGCTATACTTGCAAAACCAAACTAACGCCCCAACTGGTGGAGGATTACAACATGCTCGACATTCGCTTCATCCGCGAAAACCCGGATAAGGTCGCGGAAAACTGCAAGAACCGCAACAACAAATGGGATATCAACGAGTTTCTGACCGTCGACGAGCAACGCCGTCAGGTAATCGGCGAGGTCGAGGCCCTCAAGGCTCAGCGCAACGTTGTCTCGAAAGAGATAGGCGCGCTCATGAAGGAGGGCAAGAAGGACGAGGCAGAGGCTAAGAAGGAGTCCATGCGCGTCGTGGGCGACAAGATTGCCGAGCTTGACGCCAAGCAGGCAGATCTCGACGCACAGCTCAAGGCCCTGGCCATGAGCGTCCCCAACATGTGCTGCGACGCCACCCCCGTAGGTAAGGACGAGGACGACAATCCCGAGGTACGCCGCTGGGGCACCCCGCGCGAGTTTGACTTCGAGTTCAAGCCTCACTGGGATTTGGGTCCCGAGCTGGGCATCATCGACTTCGAGCGCGGCGTGAAGCTCGCCCACAGCCGCTTTAGCGTGCTGCGCGGCAAGGGCGCCAAGCTCGAGCGCGCGCTCATCAACTACATGCTCGACTTGCACCTGGACCGCGGCGCCACAGAGTACTGGGTTCCCAGCCTGGCCAACAAGGACACGCTCACCGGCACCGGTCAGCTGCCCAAGTTCGAAGAAGACCTCTTCAAGACTACCGAAGGCCTCTACCTTATCCCCACGGCAGAGGTCCAGCTCACCAACCTGCACCGCGACGAGGTACTCGACGGCGCAGATCTGCCTTTGCGCTACTGCGGCTACACGCCGTGCTTCCGCGAGGAGGCGGGCAGCGCCGGCCGCGACACCCGCGGCTTGATTCGCGCGCATCAGTTTGACAAGGTCGAGATGGTTCGCTTTGCCAAGCCCGAGGAATCCGACGCAGAGCTCGAGGACATGACCTACGAGGCAGAGCTCGTGCTGCAGGGGCTCAACCTCCCCTACCGCGTAATCAGCCTGTGCACCGGCGACATCGGCTTTGGCGCACGCCAGACCTACGACTTGGAGGTGTGGCTGCCCAGCTACAACGCCTACAAGGAGATTTCCAGCTGCTCCAACTGCGGTGACTTCCAAGCCCGCCGCGCCAACATCAAGTACAAGGATGAAAACGGCAAGAAGCACCTGGCACACACCCTCAATGGCAGCGGCTTGGCCGTGGGCCGCACCATGGCCGCCGTCATCGAGAACTACCAGAATGCCGATGGCACCATCACCGTACCCGAGGCCCTGCGCCCCTACATGGGCTGCGATGTGATCGACGGCTTCTAGGCCCAAAG
>CAYQLX010000120.1:0-1256 GCA_964418305.1 uncultured Coriobacteriaceae bacterium
CGCAGCATCGAGCAACAAAATCAGCGTCACCATGACCATCGACGGAAGCCGCGCGGGCAGCCAGGACAGCGCGAGTGCGCAGGCGCGCAAAATTACCGTGAGTCGCGGCTCCAGCGTCTATGACGTGCTCGTGGCAAGCGGCGTGAGCATCCAAGGTGACTCCACCTACGTGCGCAGCATCAGCGGCTTGGCCGAGTTCCAATGCGGTGGCGGCAGCGGCTGGATGTACAGCGTTGACGGCGTGTTCCCCAACGTGAGCTGCGGCCAATATCAGCTCAAAGGCGGCGAGCACATCGTATGGGCCTACACGCTTAACATGGGCGAGGACGTCAAATGAAAAGTGCCAGCGCTTGGGAGCTGTACCATCCGCTGGTGCCGGTCGTCTACCTGCTAGCGGTGTTGATCTTTGCCATGGTGCTACGCCAGCCGGCGCTAGTGGGGATGAGCCTACTTGCTGCCATCGCGTATCACTTCGCCCTAGCTGGTGTGCGCTCCACGCTCGGCATGCTCGCCTGGCAGCTACCCATGCTGCTGATCATCGCCTTTGCCAACCCGCTCTTTAGCGGCAGCGGCTCCACCGAGCTTTTGCACATCGGCCCGCGCGTGTTCTACGCGGAGCCGCTGCTCTACGGCTTTACCACCGGCGGCATGCTCGTTGCCGTGATGGTGTGGTTCTCCTGCGGCAACCGCATCCTAGACAGCGATCAGCTGCTTTTGCTCGGCGCGCGCTTCATGCCAACAGTGAGCCTCATGGTGTCGATGACGCTCAAGCTGGTGCCGCAATTCGTGCGGCGCGGGCATCAAGTAGCCGACGCCCAAAGGGCTTGCAGCGCGGCAAGCGTCACTGCAATCAAGGCGCGCGATGCAGTGGAGGGCGTCTCGCGTTGGGAGCGTTTCTTGGACCGCGACGGCTCGCGCAGCGCCGTGGGCGATGCGGCGCGGCAGGCGAGCGTGCTCATGGGCTGGGGCATGGAGGACTCGCTTGAGACGGCCGACGCCATGCGCGCCCGCGCGTGGGGATGCGGCGCCAAGCGCAGCTGCTACGAAGCGCGCAGCTTTCGCGCCGCCGATGGTTTGCTGCTCGCGGCCGTGTTGCTGCTGGGTGTGGCAAGCATCGCCTGCGCGGTGCCGCTCATGGGCATGTTCCGCTTTTATCCAGCAGTGAGCGGCTGGGGTGCATGGTGGCTGTACGTGCCATATGCGGCGCTGTTGCTGCTGCCGTTTATGCTCGAGCTTAAGGAGTGGTTGCGTTGGCG
>CAYQLX010000120.1:1356-4110 GCA_964418305.1 uncultured Coriobacteriaceae bacterium
GCGATGAAGCCGCGCGTCCTGCTGCTGGACGAGCCCGTATCCATGCTGGATCCCGTCGCTCAAAAGGACTTCATGCACACACTGCAGCGCCTCAACCGCGAGCTAGGCATAACGGTTGTGGTCGCCACGCATTCACCGCTGGGGTTCGTGCCGTATGCGACGAGCTTTATCGAGCTCAAGGACAACTGCGTGAAGCCGGTAACCAACAGCGATGTGATCGCCGGACGCGTGGGGCTGGGCACACTGGGGGAGGGGAGCGCTGCGTCTACCGAGGCACAGAGTGGCGATGAGGCCGCCACGACGGGTTGCAGCAGCGATACACCCGCACCCGCCATCGCCCTAAGCGACATCTACGTGCGCTACAGCAAAGGGGAGGACTTCGTTTTGCGCGGCATGGACCTGCGCGTTGCGCGCGGCAGCATCCATGCCGTGATTGGCGGCAACGGCTGCGGCAAGAGCACGCTACTGCGCGCCATCGCCGGCCTCATGAAACCGGAGCGCGGCAAGCTCAGCAATGCGCTTAGCACGCGCCAGGCGCTCCTACCGCAGGATCCCAAAGCGCTCTTCGTGCGCGACAGCGTACTAGAAGAGCTGCAGGAATGGCAGCGTGCCTGCGGCTACAGCACAGCAGACATAGCAAGCGCGTTGCATCGCTGCGGATTAGAAGAGAGATCCGCCCTGCATCCGTACGACCTTTCCGGCGGGCAGCAGCAGCTTTTGGCTCTGGCCAAGCTCACACTCACAGACCCAGACCTGCTCCTGCTCGACGAGCCCACCAAGGGCTTGGACCCCGCGGCGCGCATGCATGTGGCACGCGAGCTTATACGACTGCGCGAGCAAGGGCGCACGATTGTACTCGTCACGCATGACCTCGCCTTTGCAAGCGCCGTTGCCAGCGAGGTGAGTCTGCTCTTTGACGGACAGATGGCCTGTACGCAGCCCGCTGCAAGCTTCTTTGAGGGCAGCGTTTTCTACCGTCCGGACCGCGACGCGTTCCTGATTGCCTGGGAGCGCGAGCACTCCAACGGAGGACAGGCCGAGGCAACGCCAGTAGGGGAGTGCCGATGAAAGCTGCCAGCATCCTGCAGCACTTAGAAGCGCCGGCGTTGATACTCGTGCCGCTTGTTCTTGCAACCTGCGCGTTTTTCCAAGTAGAGCAGGCAGCGCTGCTGAGCATTTGCGTTGCTGTGATTGCCATCGCGGTGTTCATGGGCGGTTGGGAATCCAGCAAGCCAGGACTGCGCCAGATTATGCCCACGGTGGTGCTGGCGGCGCTAGCGGCAGCAGGGCGCGTCCTCTTTGCGCCCATCCCAGACTTCAAGCCCGTGAGCGCCATATGCATCATCGCTGGCATCGTCTTTGGACGACGCAGCGGATTCATGACCGGTGCAATCGCCGCTGTGGTGAGCAACTTCTTCTTTGGCCAAGGCCCTTGGACGCCCTGGCAAATGTACAGCTGGGGGCTTATGGGCTATCTGGCTGGCGTGCTCAACGATCACGGTGCCTTTGCCAAGCACTCCAACCTGCTCTATGTGTACGGATTCTTGGCGCCGCTACTTTACGGCTTGTTCATGAACGGCTGGTACATCATCGGCTATATACGCCCGTTGGAGCCAGCCACCGTGCTCACGGCATTTGCCCTAGGTTTGCCGCTCGATGCCATCCACTGCGTAGCCACGCTCTTTTTCTTGTTGTTGCTCTATAGACCTTGGTGCCGCAAGCTTCAGCGCATTCGTCGCAAATACGAGCTACGCTACGGATAGGGGTACTGGCATGATTTGTAAGCGCGGATAAAGGCGTCATTGTATCCATAGTCGTTGCGCTCCAAGAAAAGCGCAACATGCTACACAGCTACTGAAACAACGAACGCATGTTTTTGGGTTATGCGCATAAAAGTTGCAACAGTTTTTTCATTTAACCCCCGGCCTGCGCACTAGTTTCTAGGCAACTTCCCATAACATCGATTATCAGACGGCGAAATTAGGGGAGAGAACACTGCCGCAAAACACGCGACAAAGTGTCGTAGAACATGCTGACAACATCAACGGCGCGCACAAAATCTGGCCGCAAACTTTTTATGCACGCAAAAGTTGCACCGCAAAAACCAAGCAGCAGAAGCCTCCTAGAGACTACTGCTGCCCGCTGTTGTTTGCTTCCGCGCGTCGTTAGCCCGCACGGCAAAAACCGCTTGAAAGCTCACTGCCGCACATCATTACCCGCACGGCGATAATCTCAATCAAATCCTAGTAGCGCTTCTCGTCCTTAGATGCCACAAGATACAAGATTCCCGATATTACGCTCACGAAGATGAGGTTACACACACCCCACGCAACGGTGTTGGCCTTTTGGCCATTCATCATCTTGTAGCCGATCACGCACATAGGGATCATCCAAGCCAGCGGGATGATCATCCAACAACACAGCACCGTGTTTACAATCTGGAAGGCAAAGGCAACCTTGAGCAGCGTGACGTCGTTGCTGCTGTGCGGATAAAGGACAACGTAGGGCTCTGCCTGGGGCTGTTGGGCCGCAGACGCAGGCTGCCCGTACTCGTATACAGGAGCCTCGTACTCCGGTGACACGGGAGCTGCGCTTTGAGGATCGCTCTGATTGTTCTGGTCCATCGTTTAGTCCTTTCGCCTTGAAAACTACGTCTAAACGTATACCACATCACGTTTGGCCATCACGCAGGCCACCATAATTAAAGAACTTTGAAAATTTGTGAAAACTCTTGGAACGGAAATCCACCAACGA
>CAYQLX010000121.1:0-4056 GCA_964418305.1 uncultured Coriobacteriaceae bacterium
GGCGCCCCGTAGGGGGCAAACCTGACTTGCTAAAGCCCCTTCGGGGGCTTTTTCTTTCCCTGGCCAAGGGAAGCTTCTCA
Organism: uncultured Coriobacteriaceae bacterium; assembly: GCA_964418305.1. GTDB lineage: Bacteria > Actinomycetota > Coriobacteriia > Coriobacteriales > QAMH01 > W2P13-069. Next base: position 81 of record CAYQLX010000121.1, read on the forward strand.
TCAATATCCCTAGTCGTTTTTTCAGAATACTCCCTCAAGCACAGCCTGTGCGCGAGATTACTCAAGCAGCCTATTTCGTGTCCAAAAATATTCCCCGGGTAATTTGCAAGCTTGTCCTAACGCACGGCTTTTCTCTCGAACTCAACCGTACGCGTACATATAGCTTTGAAATTATTAGTTCCCCCCCCACACAGAGGAGGCACTACTTGGTGACCAGATAGAGATTCCTCGCGTCAAAGTGCAAGGGGATGACATCGCCTGCTTTGGGCATGAATCCGGGCTTGCTGGCTGGTTTGTCCACGCGCCAGAAGACGAGGGTGCCGTCGCTGCCGGAAGACGGCTCGAGCGTCACCATGTAGTCAAAGCGGTTCTCTATGACGCGATGCACGCGCATCTCGCAGAGGTTGGCGCGCTCGAGGCCGGTGCCTTTGGCATCGTCTGGCTCCACGTGGTAGATGTACTTAGCTCGGATGCCAACATAGGCAAGGTTATCCGGCACCTCCACATCCGGGCCCACGTCCAACGTAAGGCCCCAGTCCACAGCTAGGACCTTCCCGCCTCCAAGGGAGCGCGCGCGAGATATGTTCTTGCAGCCCGACAGCTTGAGTGCCGCAAGCGTCGAAGGCTCGGCAACGATCTGTTGCGAGGGCCCAATCTCTTCTATCGTCCCGGCGCTTACCACAGCAATACGGTCGCACAGGCGCAGCGCCTCGTCTATGTCGTGGCTCACGTAGAGGATTGTGCCGCCAAAGCTCTCGAACACGTCCAGCATGTTCTGCTCCAAGCCGGCCTTGAGATGTGCGTCGAGCGCAGAGAAAGGTTCGTCGAGCATGAGAACATCGGGCTTTGCGGCAAGCATGCGCGCAAGAGCTACGCGCTGCTGCTGTCCACCAGAAAGCCTCAAGGGATAGCGCTCTTGGAACCCATCGAGGTCAAACATCCCCAGATAGTGCTTTACCTGCTGAGCAATCTGCGCTTTGGAAAGCCCCTTGGGCATGCCTGCGGCAACGTTTTGCGCCACCGTCATGTTGGGGAAGAGCTGGTAGTTCTGGAACAGCAGGGCCGTCTTGCGCTTTTGCGGCGACAGGTTGATCTTCTTGCTACTGTCAAAGAAGGTCTTGCCGTTGACGATGATATGGCCCTCGTCAGGCGTCTCGACACCCGCTATACAGCGCAGCGTAAGACTCTTGCCGCAACCGCTCGCGCCCAGAAAACCCACGGCCTCGTCTTGGGCTGTGAACTCTATGTCCAAGTCAAACGACGGCAGGTGCTTTTTGATCTTGATATCGAGCGCCATTACTTGGCCTCCTTCCCACAAAGCTCGCTGTTTGCGGGCATCTCAGAGCTCACATCGCCAAATCCCATGTCCTCATCGATACCGCAGGCACCTGCGGCGCGGAACTTTTGCACATGGGCACTGTAAAGATTGATGAACATGATGATGATGAAGCTAATCAAGATGACGACCACAACCCAGAAGATCGCGACGTCGGTGGAGCCGCCCATCCACGAGAAGTAGATGGCGATGGGCATCGTCTGCGTGACACCGGCGTAATTGCCTGCAAAAAAGAGCGTCGCGCCAAACTCACCCATGGCGCGCGCAAAGGCCAAGACCAAGCCGGCAGCGATGGACGGCCACGCCAAAGGCAGCATGAGCTTGGAGAAGATGCGCACCTCGCTCCAGCCCAGCGTGCGCGCGGCATCCAGCATATTGACGTCCAGGTTCTCAAACGCGCCCAGCACCGTGCGATACATGAGAGGAAAACCCACGACAGCAGCGGCGATGACCGCAGCCGGCCAGGTAAAGACCAAGTCGATGCCATGGGCGATAAACCACCGGCCTATACCCGTGCTCTTGCCAAAGAGCAGCAAGAGCAAAAAGCCGCAAACCGTGGGCGGCAGGACCATGGGTATGGTGAAGATGGAGTCGAGCACGCTCTTCCAGCGGCTCTTGACATGCATGCTGCGCCAAGCGGCCAGCAGTCCAAAGATGAAGATGAACACCATGGCCACGGCGGCTGTCTTAAGCGACACCCACAGCGGGCGATAGTCAACTTTTCCCAGCAGCGCCGCAAGGCTCCCGATTAAGCCTTCTTCCTGCGCGACCTGCACTTGATCTGCCGACAGCAGCTTGAAGGTATCGCAGAACTCAGAAATGCCCTTGTTGTTATCTGCACCCTTGCGCATCACGCAGGCGTAGTAGTAACCGGACTCAATCTCTTTGTTGAAGGTGATGGTCACATCGCCCTTTTTGTAGACAGAATCACTGGTAAAGACATATTCGTGCTTGGTCTTGGTAAGCGACGGGCCGCCGTTGGACATGCCAGAGTCAAGCTCTTCTAGCATGGTTTTGAAGAGGTTGGCGAGCTTTTGGTCGCTCGTGTCAAAGCCGGCAGCATCCGCCACGTCCTCGGGGACGTAGACCACAGCTTGCCCGGGCAGGCTCACCACCGTGACGTTTGCCGCCGCGTCCTCTCCTAAGGCATAGGCGTAGCCGTAATAAACGTCTTGGTAGCTCTTGTTTGTGCCCACCTGCATACGGCTAAAGCCACTCAAGCCAAAGCCGGCCTCATCCGAGACAACAGAGGTGCCTTCCTCGACCTCTTGGGCGGTGTCTGCGAACGCGCATCCTACCAGGCCCGCAACGGCTAACACCACTGCAAAGGCAAAGGCTGCGCATGCCCGGACAACGTTTTTGACCATGGTCGCTCCTTAGATGGACGAGGGCTTGAACAAACAAGGGACGGCAGCTGCAAAGCCGCCGCCCCCTGCATTTTGATTGATTCAGCCTACTGGCTGCAACTCGAGCGGTCGCTTACTCTTGCGCCAGCTCGAAGCCATACTCCTGCCAGATCTTCAGCGCATCTGCATCGGTCATGCAGAAGTCGATGAAGTCCTTGACGGTGTCGACGTTAGCAGAGTCTGCGATGGGAGCACCGGGATAGGAGATCGTCTTGTGCATATCGGCGGGCACGGTGTAGATGTTCTGGATGCCGTCGTAACGATAGAGATCAGAGGTGTAGACCAGACCAACGTCGCACTGACCCTCGTTAACATAGGAGGCCACAGTGCCGACCTTGTCTGCGCCGTCGTTAATCTTGTTGGCGATGGACTTGTCGTACTTGACGCTCAGAGTGCCGTCGTCTTTCTCGGTGATCTTGCACAGACCAGCGGACTCAAGAGCCTGGACGGCGTACTTGCCAGCGGGAACGACGTTGGGGTCGCCAATGGCGATAGAAGTGATGGAGTCATTGGTGCCCAGCTCTTTGAGGTCGGACACGGTGATGGTGGAATCGGTACCGGTGACGACGACGAGGTCGTTAACGAACATGGTCGTGGTGTCGTCGGCGCTGCAATAGCCGCCTTCCTGAGCGTCTTCCATGGTGCCGGCAGAAGCGGTGATCAGAAGATCGGCAGTAGCGCCACCCTGCAGCTGAGCCACGAGGTCACCGGATGCCTTGAACTGTGTATCGGCAAAGGTGACGCCCGTTTTGTCGGTGTAGAGAGCTTGAACCTCGGGCAGAGCCTTCTCAAGCGAGTTTGCAGCAAATACTTGCAGCTCGACAGAAGACGATGCTGCCTCGGTGCTTTCGCTGTCGCTCGAGCTGCTACCGCAGCCGGCAAGCGCAAAGCTTGCGGCCAGGCTCAAAGAAGCCACGGTTGCGACGACGCCTTTTGCAAAAGTTCGACGGTTCATCTCTTTCCTTTCTCTTGCCCGCTCTCGTATTGGCGGGACTTTATTCTCATGTCAGCATTGAGCCGACAGGAATCATTTTCTTGAAGAACGATTAAGCGTCAAGAATTACGAAGCCTTAAGGGATGAAAATAGTATTTGGAAGATAAAAAGTGACGGAATAACACGAAGCGTTTTAATCTGTTGTTAATAGGGATGAATTGCCAATACTAGTTCCTATCAAAAACCTATGCTTTCCCGCGAGGTCATCAACGATGTGTACGTCGGTAAAGCCCGCATTCA
>CAYQLX010000122.1:0-3956 GCA_964418305.1 uncultured Coriobacteriaceae bacterium
GAGCCGATGAGGCCGATGTTGGGGCCTTCAGGGGTCTCGATGGGGCACATGCGGCCGTAGTGGGAAGTATGGACGTCGCGGACCTCAAAGCCGGCGCGCTCACGAGACAAGCCGCCGGGGCCCAATGCGGACAAACGGCGCTTGTGAGTAATGCCTGCGGCCGGGTTGGTCTGGTCCATGAACTGCGACAGCTGGGAGCTGCCAAAGAACTCCTTGATGGAAGCCACAATCGGGCGGATGTTGATGAGCGCCTGCGGGCTAATCTCATCCGGATCGATGTTGGACATGCGCTCGCGGACGACGCGCTCCATGCGGCTGATGCCAATGCGGAACTGGTTCTTAATCAGCTCTCCCACCGTGCGGATGCGGCGGTTGCCAAAGTGGTCGATATCGTCGGTCTGGTAGCCCTCTGCGCCGGAGTGCAGCTTGACGATGTACTTCATGGCGCTGACGATGTCTTCCACCGTGAGGGTGGACTCATCACCAGGCAGGTCCAGGCCGAGCTTCTTGTTGATTTTGTAACGACCCACACGTGCCAGGTCATAGCGCTGCGGGTTAAAGAAGAGACCCTCGAGCAAGTTGCGTGCGCTTTCCACCGTGGGCGGCTCGCCCGGGCGCAGGCGCTTGTAGAGCTCTACCAAAGCCTCCTCACGGTTGGAGGACACATCTTTGGCGAGCGTGTGCTCGAGCATCTCGGACTCGCCCAGAAGCTCGACGATCTCTTCATTGGTCTCTGCGATGCCCAAAGCGCGCAGCAAAAGCGTTGCGGGCTGCTTGCGCTTGCGATCGATGCGCAGGGACAAGACATCACGCTTATCGGTTTCAAACTCGAGCCAAGCGCCGCGGGCAGGGATGACCTTTGCGTTGAAGATTATCTTGTCACTGGTCTTGTCGCGCTCTGAGGAGAAGTAGACGCCAGGCGAGCGCACAAGCTGGGAGACGACGACGCGCTCGGTGCCGTTGATGATGAAGGTGCCACGGTTTGTCATGAGCGGGAAATCACCCATGAAGACGTTGGATTCCTGCATCTCGCCGGTCTCTTTGTTGATAAAGCGGATGTCAACAAAAAGCGGGGCTTGGTACGAGCTGTCGGAGCGCTTGCACTCCTCGACGGAATGCTTGGGATCGCCGAACTCATGGTCTCCGAACTCGACGCACATGGTATGCGCTGTGTTCTCGATCGGGGACATATCCTTGAAGGTCTCGGCCAGGCCCTCGTTCATAAAGCGCTTGAACGAGTCTGTCTGGATGGAGATCAGGTTTGGGATGTCCATGACCTCGGGGATCTTCGCGAAGCTCTTGCGATCGCGATAGACGTTGGTCTTTGCCACCTACTGTCCTCCTTCTCAATTACTGGAAAATAGGCCCTAGGCGCACTTTGCACCATAAGGACCTAGACTTTATTGCGATGAAGGCGGCGGGTCAAGAAAAACTTTGCCCAGCGGGCATATAGACGGGTGCACATCGGCGAGCGGTTGGAATTTCTCGGATAAAGCACGTCTTAAGTTGTCTGTCAAGCAGATAGTTAGCGTGCGCCGTGCTCGCCGCATGCACAAAGCTCAAGACATTGCGGCAGACGCGCTGATGGGGCGGGGCTTACTTGGTCTTTACGACCACGATGCTCGACCAAGTGCCGTTGACTTTTGCGCCGGACGCATCCAGGCGCCAAGCGCGCACCCTAACTTGGTACTTCTTGCCGCTTTTGAGCTTGGAAATCGTCGTTGAGCTTGCCAAGGCGTTACTCACAAGCTTGGTCTTGTAAGAGCTTGCGCCCTTCTTCTTGTAGTTAATCTGATAGCCGGCAACGCCGTTGCTTGCATCCCAGCTGACACTTAAGGTCTTAGTTTTGCGGGACTTGACCTTGAGGTTTGCCACGACGCCAGGTGCAGTAGATGTGACGGGGACGGCCTCAGGATTGCTTATGGCTGTAGTGCCGTCTGCGGCGGCCTGCTGCTGCACACTGGCAACGGCTGCGGCGGCGTCGATAAGGCCGGCGCTGCCGCTTGAGATGCGGCGCTGAGAGCCGGGCCTGAACATATCTGCCATAGAGTAGGTGACCTTGGCAGCAGTGGATTTGACCGTTGAGACGGCGGCGCTCGCGCTTAAGGATGGATACGTTGCCCACATGAGGGCAAAGATGCCGCTTACCAGCGGGGCAGCCATGGACGTGCCATCCATATAGCCGTAAGAAGAGTCCTTGCCATAGACGCGCAGGTCCCTTGAGCCGCGGGCCTCGATCGCATAGTCGTCCGAGTACGTGGAAAGTATCTCCTCGCCTGGCGCGCTTATGTCTTTATTGGCGTTGTAATCGGACCACCGCGAGTCACGCCCGTAAGCATCGAGCGAAGTCACGCTTACACAGACGTCCCAATCCGCCGGATAGCACGTGCACGTCTGAGCCTTGCCCCTGACTCCATTGCCGCCTGCACACACACAGACCACGTCGTGCTCGCTTGCCATATGAGATATGGCATCGTAGAGCAAATCGTCGCAGGACTCCTTCTCGTAGGTGCCCAGGCTCATATTCATCACATGCAGGTTGGTGAGCTGGCCACTTTCTACCAGGCCGTCCAAGTAATTAACAGCGCTCGCACATTGCAGAGAGGTAGCCTCCTCCCCTTCAAACACGCGGATGGGGAGCACGGTGGCGTTGTAGCTCGCGCCCGCGATGCCTACGCTGTTATTTGCGCTTGCAGCCACGATGCCGGCCACATGAGTGCCATGTCCCAGCTCGTCGTCTGCGCTGCCCACCGTAACGCTGCCGTCTGTTGCGACGGTGGCCATGTGCGCTGTGTCGATGTTGTCTTTGAGGTCCTCATGGGTTGCTTGGACGCCGCTATCGATTACCGCGACGGTCACCGAGTTGTTGGTCTTGACCAGGTCCCAGGCTGCTTTGACATTGGCGCCCCTGACGCCTGTCTTGGCATTATCGCCGTCGAGGTAGTACTGCCCTGCGGTGAGCTTATCGCTTGTAGAGGATGTTGCCGATGATGTGCTCAAAGCGCTGATGGAACCATCGATTGTGTCTGCGGCCGCGGTATCTGCATCTGCATCATCGTCTGACACATCGTCTACCAGCTGATAGATGTAGTTGGGCTGAGCTGCGGTGATCATATCGTCTTCTACAGCATCCTCGAGCGCCTCTTCGACACTTGTATCGCTATCAAGGTCGAGCGCCTGCGGCTCATCTTGGCCGCTGTAGGTGACGAGTACCTGCCCGTCCACGTAGTCCTCGCCAGCATCAAGATCGTCCAAAGAGTCGATGCATTCCTGTATGGCGGCGTCGTTTGCCTGCTGCTCGGCAATGGTGGCGTTGTCGCCCGCAAACGCAGCGGCCGGCAAACCGCACAGCGCCAAGGCAGCGCAAGAAAACGCGGACAGAGCAGTTGTAAGGCATCGACGCAAGGCATATCTCCTAACCAACGAATACAGGTTCACAGCCTGCATGGTATCGCCAAAACTTTAAGCCCAGCTGAAAAACGCGCAAGCCTAGAGCAAGTGCACGCGCAAAACGCCCGTGACGCCGTCTTCTATGCGCAGCGTAGCGCATTGGCGATCACTGCCGCCGCGCGGGCGCGTGGTGCTTCCGGGGTTTATCACACGACAGTTGCCCACCAAGTAATCACACGGAACATGCGTGTGCCCGTGTACCACGAGCTGGTAGTCGCCGCTTTGGGCGAGGCGAGCCGCATCCTGCGGATAATGCGTGACCGCAATGGAGGCACCGCCTATGACGGTGTGCACCTCGCGGCGCACGAAGCTACCGTAATCCTGCCAGTCATTGTTGCCCAGACAGGCAATGGTAGGGGCTATAGAGTCGAGCTCCCAAAGCACGCTAGGCGAGCACATGTCGCCCGCGCAGATGATGTAATCCACGTTGGCAAAGGCATTGTGTACGCCATCTGGCAGCGTGCCGTGTATATCGCTTACAAGCCCGACGAGCATCTTGCCTCCAT
>CAYQLX010000123.1:0-3930 GCA_964418305.1 uncultured Coriobacteriaceae bacterium
TGCTCAAAATAGTGAATAAAAATGCCGTTTAATGCAAAAAAGTTGCATAAATGCACTTGGTTATTGCATTTAGCGTATTAGAAGTCCATACTGTCAAAACCATCTGAATGAGCCATCCGGCACACGCTGGGCGGCTCATTTAGCATTTGAAGAAGAGCTGAGAGCTCGTGGTCGAAGGCTGAGCCCTGAAAGCTAGCGGCCGGCAGCTAGCAGCTGAGAGCTAAGAGCTAAGAGCACGGCGAGTTTTGTGAAAGGCGTGAGGCACGTGATTAGAGCGGCGGTTGTAGGAGCGGCAGGCTATGCAGGGGTCGAGTGCGTGCGCATTCTATGTGGACATCCTGGCTTCGAGCTCACTTGCATCACCTCTACTGGGGATGCTGGCAAAAAGATGAGCGAACTGTATCCTGCCTTGCTGGGTATCTGCGACCTTGAGTTCGAGCCGCATGATGCCGCTGCTGTGGCATCCAAGGCAGACGTGGCCTTCTTGGCCGTGCCGCATACGGCGTCGCTTGCCATGACACCTGCGCTGGTAGAGGCTGGCGTGCAAGTGGTGGATCTTTCTGCCGATTATCGCATCGCCGATGCTAAGGTCTACGAGGATTGGTATGGCGCCAAGCATACAAGCACGGATCTTCTGGCCCAGGCCGTCTACGCCTTGCCTGAGGTTGCCCGCGAGCAGATTGCCGCTAAGCCTCCCGTTATCTCGTGCCCGGGCTGCTATCCCACGGCGTCTGCTTTGGCGGGCCTGCCTTTGGCGCAAAGCGGCAACCTGGGAGAAGGCGTTGTTACTATCGCCGCGTTATCAGGCGTGAGCGGTGCTGGGCGCAAGGCTAGCGCCAAGACGCACTTCTGCAACGCGGGCGAGTCGGTGGGGTTGTACGGCCTGCCGCATCGCCATACGCCAGAGATTGCCCAGACCTACTCGCGCGCCGCAGGCCGCGATGTCGAGGTCATCTTTACGCCGCACTTGGTGCCCATGGTGCGTGGCTTGCTGGCGACGGTCTATCTGCCGCTTGCCAAGCCCATGACCGATGACGAGGTCTGGGAGCTCTATGCAAAGCGCTATGAGAACGAGCCCTTTGTCACTGTGCTCGCGCAGGGCATGATGCCGCAGACGGCGTGGGTCGAGGGCAGCAATCGCGCGCAGGTGGGCGTCAAGGTGGCGCCCGGCGGCAAGGTGCTCATTGCCAGCTGCGCTATCGACAACCTTGTCAAAGGCGCGGCAGGCCAAGCCGTTCAGGCGGCAAACATCGCCTTTGGATTTGAAGAGACGGCAGGGCTCGACGGCTCATGCCCGGTGGTTTAGGCCGACTTGGTAGGCAGCGCAAGTGGTTTTTGACAGCAACGAGGAGGATCGTATACCGATGCACGGTATTGAGTTCATAGACGGAGGAGTCACCGCTCCCAAGGGCTTCAAAGCATCTGGCCTGCATGTGGGCTTTAGGCAGAATCCGCAACGGCGCGATGCGTCGCTCGTTTTCTCAGAGCAAGAGCAGACTGTTGCTGCGGGTACTTTCACGCGCAACGTCTTTTGCGCGGCGCCGGTCAAGCTGTCGCGCAGCGTTGCGGCAGGTGGCCATGCGCGCGCCGTTATCCTCAACTCGGGCAACGCCAACGCTGCTACGGGCAAGCCCGGCGACGCTGCAGCGGCAAAGCAGCAGGAGCTGTGTGCGCAGGCACTGGGTATCAGCGCGCATGAGGTGTTCGTGGCGTCTACGGGCGTCATAGGCGTCCAGCTCCCCTTGGAGCCGTTTGAAAGTGGCCTGCCCCAACTAGCGGCCGCTCTGAGCAGCTCGCGCCAGGCAGCGCATGATGCCGCATGCGGCATCATGACCACCGACACCGTCCCCAAGGAATGCGCCATCACCTTTGAGACAGACGGCAAGACGTACACAATCGGCGGCATGTCTAAAGGCTCGGGGATGATTCAGCCCAATATGGCTACGATGCTCGCCGTGATCACAACCGACGCCGCGCTTGAAGCAAGCACGCTGCAGAAGGCCCTCAAGGCTGCGGTGGATGTGTCGTTCAACAAGATCACCGTGGACAGTGATACCTCTACCAACGATTCCTGCTTCTGCTTGGCAAACGGCGCGGCAGGCGGCCCGGTCATCCAAGAGGACAGCAGTGCCTACGATGCCTTTGCCGCAGCGCTCACTCAGCTGTGCGAGAACCTTGCGCGCCAGATGGCTGCCGATGGAGAGGGTGCATCCAAGCTCGTGACCGTCAATGTGACAGGTGCCGCAAACGATGACGATGCGGATAAAGCGGCGCGTACCATCGCCAACTCTCCCTTGGTCAAGACGGCCATCGCCGGCCGCGACTGCAACTGGGGCCGCATCGCCGCTGCTCTCGGGCGCAGTGGGGCCGCTTTCAAGCAAGAGGACGTGGACATCGACATCATGGGCATGCCGGTTCTGCGCGGCGGCTTGCCTACCGGTTTTGACGAGGACGAGGCACTGAGGCGGTTCGAAGCCCCAGAGATTGTTATCGACGTAGAGCTTGGTGCGGGCACTAGCAGCACACGCATGTGGACCTGCGACTTGACGCACGATTACATCAGCATCAACGCGGATTACCGCAGCTAAGCGGCCCGCGCGGCATATAGACTCAAACGCAAGAAGGCACAGATGATTTACAGGAAGAACTATCAGAAGGTCGATATTAAGGAGCTAGGCGAGCTGCATCACGCAACGCGCGCCAAGGCTTTGATGGAGATGCTGCCTTGGATCGAGGACATCGCCGGCAAGACCATCGTCATCAAGTACGGCGGCGCCGCGATGGTCGAGCAAGAGCTGCGCGAGGCCGTAGTCGATGACCTCATCATGCTTAAGCTCATGGGCGCCAAGCCCATCATCGTCCACGGTGGTGGCCCGGCCATCAATAAGATGCTCGGCAAGCTCGACATCCCCGTTAAGTTCGAAAACGGCCAGCGCGTGACCGATGAGGCCACCATGGAGATCGTCAAGATGACGCTCGTGGGCAAGGTCAATCAAGAGCTCGTGAGTGCCATCAACACGCACGGCTCTATTGCTGTGGGCCTCAACGGCGCAGACGCTAAGATTATCCAGGCACGTCAGATGGACCCGGCGCTGGGCCGCGTGGGAGAGGTCGTTAAGGTCGACACCACTCTGCTCAAAGATCTGCTGCGCGCCGATTACATCCCGGTTATCGCTACGGTGGGCTATGGTCCGGATGGCGATTACAACATCAACGCAGATACGGTTGCCGGAGAAATCGCCGCGGCCGTGGGTGCGCAGAAGATCGTCTTCATGACGGACGTGGATGGCCTGTACGAGGACTTTGACGACAAATCCACGCTTGTCTTGCGCATGACCTTGCAAGAGGCCGTCGAGATGGCAGAGAGCGGCACGCTGGCCAAGGGCATGATCCCCAAGATCAACGCCTGCGTCACGGCGCTGAGCGCCGGTGTGAAGAAGGCGCACATCATCAATGGCAAGACAACGCATTCGCTCGTCTTGGAGATCTTTACGGATGAGGGTGTGGGTACGCTCATCATGCGCAGCTTTGACGACGAGTTTGACCCGGCCTTTGTCGAGGCACCGGTAAGCAATTTTGCGGCCAAGCTGGAGAGCCCCATCGCGCACTTTGGTAGCGCGGCGGCTTTCACCAAGGCCAGGAAAGAAGGAGAGTAATCATGGGCGAGGCCCTGAAGAAGCAACAACAGCTCGACGAGCAACACATCATCCAGACCTTCGCGCGCAAGCCGGTGGAGTTCGTGCGCGGAGACGGCATGAAGCTTTACGACGACGAGGGCAAAGAGTACTTGGACTTCCTCTCCGGCATCGGCGTTGTGTCCGTGGGGCACAGTAACCCCAAGGTTGTTGCCGCCATTACCGAGCAGGCCCAAAAGCTTTTGCACGTGAGCAATTACTACTACGTGGAGCATCGTGGAGAGGTGGCCGAGCG
>CAYQLX010000124.1:0-3910 GCA_964418305.1 uncultured Coriobacteriaceae bacterium
CTGTGCAAAAAGGTGTTTGACGAGTACCACGGTTGCTGCGCTGCCATCGCCACCATCTGCGGGCGCTACTATGCCATGGACCGCGACAACCGCTGGGACCGCACCAAGTACGCCTACGACGCCATCGTGCGCGGCAGCGGGCGCGGCGCCATGCGCGACGCGGCCGTGAGGTTCATGGAGACCTGCTACGCCAATGACGAGACCGACGAGTTTATCTTCCCCACCGTGCTCGACCATCGCGGCGTGAACAGCGGCGACAGCATGATCTTCTTCAACTTCCGCCCGGACCGTGCTCGCCAGATTACGCGCGCCTTGACGGAAGGCCCGGACTTTGATCGCGATTGCTTTGACCGCGAGTACGAGTCTCTCCCGCATTTTGTGTGCCTCACGGAATACGACGCCACCTTTGATTTGCCGGTGGCCTTTCCCAAGAGCTTCCCGCAAAACACGCTGGCAGACGTGCTCGCGGCTAACGGGCTCAAACAGCTGCACATCGCCGAGACAGAGAAGTACGCCCACGTCACTTTCTTCTTCAACGGCGGCATAGAGACTCCCAAGGAAGGGGAGGAGCGCATCCTCATCCCTAGCCCCAAGGTGGCCACCTACGACCTCAAGCCCGAGATGTCGGCGCCCGAGGTAACCGACGCTCTTGAAGACGCTATCAAGCAGGGCAAGGCGGATTTCTACGTCGTCAACTACGCTAACTGCGACATGGTGGGCCACACCGGCGTGATCGAGGCCGCCACCGCTGCAGTAGAGGCTGTGGACGCAGGTTTGTCGCGCGTGGTCGAGGCTGTGCTTGCCGCAGGCGGTGCCGCTTTGATCACTGCCGATCACGGCAATGCCGATAAAATGCTCGCCGATGACGGCACAAGCCCTTACACGGCACACACCACTGCTCGCGTGCCACTCATCCTTGCCGCGGCTGATAAAAGCCTAGGTTTGGCAGACACCGGCAACGGGCGTCTGGCCGACATTGCGCCCACCGTCTTGGACCTGCTTGGCATCGACAAAAATATCGAGATGACGGGCGAATCGTTGTTGACACGCTAGGATAATCGCGTATGATATTCATCTTGTGACGCGCAAACGTCACGTAGGTAAGAGCTAAGTTGTAAGTAGGTGTTATGAGCGTCCCGACTCCTGTTCTGTATGCGGTTATTGTCATCTGGGCAATCTCTGCAATCGGATTGATCGTCTTTGTCTTGCTGCATTCCGGCAAGGGCACTGGTCTTTCCGAGGCTATCGCAGGCAGCGTGTACGGCGGCGATACTGGCACCAGCATCGTGGAGAAAAACCTCGATCGCATTACGGTCGTCTTTGCGGTTGTCTTCATCATCTGCCTTTTGGTGATGATGGTTATTTACCCAAGCGGCTCGGTAGGTTAAGCTACCCTTGCTCTTTGAATGTGTCGGAGTGGTGGAACGGCAGACACGCTAGCTTGAGGTGCTAGTGCCCATATCTCGGGTGTACGGGTTCAAATCCCGTCTCCGACACCAACAAAAACGCGAAAGCGGAGGACCAATAAGGTTCCCCGCTTTCTTGCATATTGGGCAAGTTAGCGCTCCAAAACAGTGTGAGCGCGCACAAACACTGTTAGCAGGCCCCAACAGTGTTCTTGAAGCTCTTTGTTGCGCCAAGGCGGGCTCCTGGCACAAGAGGGAGGCATGCAGACCATGGAACAGAAGGAAACGCTGCAAACGCATAAGGCGAGCGAGTCTAGGGAGCGCACACGCAAGGTGAGCCAGACGCTGGCGTGCGTTCTTGCGGCCAACTTGGTTGTGTCGGTGGCCAAGATTTGCATAGGCACGCTTACCGGCACGGCGTCGGTGCGCGCCGACGGCATTCACTCAATCTTTGATTGCGCGGGCAACTTGGCCGGCTTGGCCGGCATCTCTGCGGCGTCGCGCCCTGCCGATAAAGAGCACCCTTACGGTCACGCAAAGTTCGAGACCATCGCTAGCTTGGTGATAGGCCTCATGCTCTTGGTCGCAGCAGCAGAGGTGGGCAGTGGCGCGGTGAGAGCTCTTGCAACGGGGGAGCTTTCTGCGCAGCCGAGCGCGCTGTCTTTGGGCATCATGATCGTCACTTTGGTAGTTAACCTGTCATGCTCGGCTTTTGAGCGCCATCGCAGTAAGACCTTGAAGAGCAGCGTGCTTGGAGCCGATAGCAAGCACACCCTAAGCGACGCTTTGGTCACCGTGAGCGTTATCGTGGGGCTTATCTTCGTCAACTTGGGCTATCCCATCGCCGATCCAATCGCCACGCTCATCGTGACGGTGGCCATCCTGTTTACGGCCTTTGACGTCTTGCGCGACGTGCATCGCGTCTTTAGCGATGAGGCGCGCATTGACCCCGCGCTGGTGTCGCGCGTGGCCTGCGGTGTGCCGGGCGTGGTGCAGTGCCATCACGTGCGCACGCGCGGGCTGGAAAGCGAGGTCTACATGGACATGCACGTGCTGGTGGATCCAACGCTTTCTATCGAGCGCGCGCATCGCATTGGTAACAGCGTGGAGCAACGCGTCGAGGAGGCCTTCCCGCAGGTTTGCGAGGTTGTCGTCCATTTGGAGCCCGCCACGGCCGACGAGCTGATCTGCCCCTTGCTGGATGCAAGCGGCGAGCTTGGGGTCTAAGGCGACAGGGGAGAGCACTGCGGCCGCGCCGCGGTGCGTGGATTTGCGAAGCATCTGTGAAGGGCGACACAGCTTCTCCACAAAAGGCGGCTGTTTCTTACGCTGCGGTTACGAAGCCTCGCAGCAATTGTGTCTTTTGCTTCAAAACCTCGCTATTCTGCCCGCTCACAGGCATACTCCTAAGTACCGAATCACGAATCCCCAATTCGTAGCTCGGTTGATCTGGAAAGTACGACTCGGTTCACACTGGATCAAAAAATTGCAGTCGCCCAGACTGCTTCCCTCCTTGCTAGACCCGCTGCCTCCTCCCCTTCAATGCAGCGGGTCTAATCTTTTGCCCGCATTCTCACGCCCTCCGCTGTCTATGTGGTCACAAAGTGCGGAATAGGGTACGCTGCGATGCCCAGTTGAGGGGGTTTGTGACCATCAGCCCCATGAATCGAGTCTTAAACGTGTCCATGTGGTCACAAAGTGCGGAATAGGGTACGCTGCGATGCCCAGTTGAGGGGGTTTGTGACCATCTGCCACATGAATCGAGTCTCAAACGTGTCCATGTGGTCACAAAGTGCGGAATTGGGTACGCGGCGATGCCCAGTTGAGACTCTTGTGACCACTTGGGCCATGAATCGAGCCTTAAACGCCCCCAAACGCCCGGCTGCGGTGCTATACTGCCTTGCATTGCTGTGATGGAGACAGTCGCGGGAACACGCAATGCGCCTGCCAGAGAGAACCCCTAGGCTGGAAGGGTTCGGCGCCGCGCCGCGAATTCACTCCGGAGCTGCCGGCTTAAAGCCGCGGGCGCGCGCTCGCTGCAAGTAGGTTGGCCGTATGCCTGGCGACAACAGGCTCAATAAGAGGGCGCGCACCTGCGCGTCAACCGAGGTGGTACCGCGGATTCATCTTTGACTCCGTCCTCGTCTGCAAAGCGAGGGCGGATTTTTATTCCCCTCTAATAGGTAGGCCTGACCTCGCGACGGTAGCGCGCAGGCCGGGCAGAAAGGAGAGACATGGGTCTCAGAGAAGAGCTCGATGAGCTGAGGGAGACAACCCTAGCCCGCATCGAGACGGCGGATAATAGCTCGATTTTGGAGGACGTGCGCATCGCCGTCCTGGGCAAAAAGGGAAGCCTCACGGCCGCCCTGCGCGGGATGCGCGACCTGCCCAAGGAGGAGCGCCCCGTCATCGGCAAGATCACTAATGACGTGCGCGACGCGCTCGAGGCAGCGCTCGAGGAGAAGAAGGCACAGCTTAAGGCCGCCGAGCTCGAGCTTAAGATG
>CAYQLX010000125.1:0-2255 GCA_964418305.1 uncultured Coriobacteriaceae bacterium
CCATGGCGTTGTCGCGCTCGCGCGCGCCGGGGATGCCCTTGGCGATATCTGCCGCATGCGCTGCAATGCGTGCGGCCACGATGCCCTCATGCACGTCGTGGACATCAGGCAGACGCAGATGCTCGGCAGGCGTCACGTAGCACAGAAAATCGGCGCCGTTACTTGCCGCAATGGCTCCGCCGATAGCACAGGCGATATGGTCGTAACCGGCGGCAACATCGGTCACCAGCGGCCCGAGCACGTAGAAGGGTGCGTTATGGCACAGGCGCTTCTCCATCTTCATGTTGGCCTCTATCTCGTCGATAGCCATGTGACCGGGGCCCTCGATCATCACCTGCACGTTCTTCTCCCACGCGCGCTTGGTGAGGTTGCCCAGCTCGATGAGCTCTTGGATCTGGCCGGCGTCGCTTGCGTCGTCCAGACACCCCGGGCGCAGTGCATCGCCCAGGCTGATGGTCATGTCGTACTTGTAGAGCAAATCGCACAGCTCGTCGAAGTGCTCGAAGAACGGGTTCTCATTACCCGTGATGCGCATCCAAGCAAAGAGCAGGCTACCCCCGCGGCTCACGATATTCATGCGGCGGCCAGCACGCATGAAGCTTTCCACGGCACGGCGGTTGATACCGGCGTGAATAGTGACAAAGTCCACACCGTCTTTGGCATGCGCCTCGACAACCTCAAAGAGGTCCTCCCAAGTCATATCGGCCAAAGGCTTGTCCAAGTATCCGATGGCGTCGTACATAGGAACGGTGCCAACCATGGCCGTGGATTTGGCGATAAGGTCGCGGCGGAACTTGGAAGTCTTGCCGCAGTTTGAGAGGTCCATGATGCCCTCTACGCCAAACTTGAGCGACATATCGACTTTCTCCATCTCCACGTCGTAGTCGTGAAGGTCGCCAGAGACGCCCAAATTGACATTGATCTTAGTGGACAGCCCCTGTCCCACGCCCCAAGCGTCGAGCGCGGTGTGGTTGTGGTTAGCCGGGATGACGATGTTGCCCGCGGCAACGCCTGCGCGTATGAACTCCGTGCTGCGATGCTCCTTTTGCGCCACGCGCTCCATCTGCGGCGTGATTATGCCGGCCTTGGCGGCTTCCATCTGCGTTGAGTAGCTTTGCGTCATCTCATGCTCCTAACAGGGTCGATGATCTTCGAGCCGCGGCCCGGGCAGGTCGCGTGCTCCAAACAGGATTCCAAAAGCTGCCGTGCCTCGTACACGGCATGCGCAAGCCCAAGCCCGCAGGCGAGCTTGCAGGCGATGGCGGTGGACAACACACAGCCCGTACCGTGGAACTCGCCCGGCAGACGCTTTGAGGTGTAGCAGACCGGACGTGACATGAAGGCGTCCCTGCAACCGGGCTCCACCACGACGCGGACCTCGCCCACCAAGCTATCGTCGCCGGGCACGCTTGGCGATGCCACCCCCAAATCCATACTGCTTGCCGGCGCAAAAAGCAGGTCATGCACGCTGTCTGCGCCGTTGCCGTGTCCGCCTTTGACAAGGACACTGCCCGCACCCGCGGCAAGCATTGTCCTAGCTGCCCAAGCGGCCATGACATCGTCTGTTGCCTCTTGCGGAGCACAGGCGGCCTTGTTGTCAGCCGTAGTAGCGCCCGACAGAATCTGCTGGCAGCAGTTAGCGAGGATATGCGATTCGGGCAGGTTAGGCGTCACAACGCTTGCCAACGGGACAAGGTAGCGCGACACCGCCTGCGCAAGCTCCTCCTTGGCACCCCGCTCGTCCACCGTAGCCGCCAAGACAGGGTCCACGACGACGTGCAAGGCAGGTTGACTTTCCCTCTGTCGCGCGATGGCAGAAGCAACTGCGGCAGCAGATTGCGGGCTTGCAAGCATGCCCACCTTGACCGCCGCGATGTTGTAATCGGAAAAGGCGGCATCTATCTGCGCCTCGATCATCTCTGGATCCACCGGCTTGCAGCCCGCAAAACTCACGGTGTTTTGCGCCGTAACGCAGGTAACAGCGCATGCAGCATGCATGCCCAGCGCCGCTGCTGTCTTGATGTCTGCTTGGATACCGGCGCCGCCGCCCGAGTCCGAGCCGCCGACGCACAAAACGCACATGTCCAAAGTGCTCTTCACCTCCAAACCCTGCATTACCAGGGCCGTGCCATACGGTCGGGGCGGTTTGCAGCCCCCTCTCAGCCGCCTGCCGGCAGCTCCCGTGTTTGATGTGACAGCATCGATACTAGCACGAACGCCGCACAGTCCTTATCAAGACCGCGCGGCGCAAGCCA
>CAYQLX010000125.1:2355-3908 GCA_964418305.1 uncultured Coriobacteriaceae bacterium
CTTAATCGCGCTTAAACGCCCTTGTCGGGTTTAAGGCTCGTGTCATACAGATTGATCCAGCCTACTTTGTAGACCTTGCCCCAGAGACCGTCACGGCTCAGCTTGGATATGCACAAGGCGTCGCCCTTCTTGAACGTCGCAGCGACGACGGTGTCTTGGGCTGCGGCCGCATATGCCTTGGTCTGCGCTATCGTGACGACGGCGTTTTGATACTTGTTGCTCCATTTACCGTAAAGCGCCTTGTTGCCATATGTCCCCTTCTTTAACACGAAGGTAGGCGTACCGCTGCACTCCTTGTTGTCGTACCAACCCAAGAATGCGTAACCTTTGCGCTCTGGAAGCGGCAGCTGCACGCGCTTGGAGGTCTTGTAGCTTGTGGCATATGAATCAGGCATGGTTCCCTTTGCCAGCGTGTAGGCAATCTTGTAGCTTTTAGCCTTCCATTTGGCATAGACAGTAACTGTCTCATTGCTCTTGCCCGTCACGCTCGTGACCTTGGAATCCTCGGCAAAGTCCGCGCTCGTATACCAGCCTTGGAAGGTGTAGCCCTTGCGCGTCGGGTCTTTGAGGGTGAAGGCTCCCTTGGCAAGCGCGCGGCTACTCACGTTGGCGCTGTTGTTCTTGCCGCCGTCAAGCTCGTAGGAGATTTTGAACTTCTTGGCCTTCCATTTTGCGACGAGCGTTACCGCAGGGTAGTCCGCTGACGATATGCTCTTTACCTTGACGCCGTTGGCATACCATCCGCTAAACGAGTAGTTCTTCTTGGTGGGATTGGCAAGTGTCACCTCTTTGACACTGGAGCTGAACTTTGTTGGGTTGGCCACATTGTTGGTGCCGCCGTCGAGCTCGTAGCAGATCTGGTTTCCGGGAATGGAAATCTTTTTGGCTAACATCTCAAAGCTGTCGTTGAAGATGATGTTGGTATCCACGCGGTTGATACCGTTAGTGGTACCCCTAGACCAACCGCGGCTCGTGAACTGCCAGATGTCTAGGTACTTACCGTAATTGGACATCTTGTCCACTTTGCCAGACTCATCGCGGCAGTACGTGCAGGCCGTGTTGTAATTGGCAACCCACTTGCTCACGCCCGTGGTGTTGAAGATATCGTTAGTGAGGTAAGTCATGTACCAATAGGCCCCGGCGTAGACGCCAACCTTGTAGCCCTTTGCATAAAGCGCGTTGCACCACACCGCCGTCATGCGCGCGAGCATCTTCTTGGAAGGACGTACGCTCTCTTCTTCAAGGTCGTAATAGATGGGAAGCGCCACGTCATCAGGCTCAAGGCCAGCCTCGTCCAAGCAGCGCAAAACGTGCTTTGCCTCGCTATAGGCTTTGACCTCGTTGTTGGCATATGAGTACAGATAGATACCAAACTTGATACCGTACTTCTTGGCGTACTTGGCGTTGCGAAGCCATTGGTCGTCGTCTTGGGACGCGTAGTTTTGGCCATAGCCACAGCGGATGATGGCATACTCGATGCCATCATCTTTGAGCTTCTTCCACTCGACCTTACCATTGTGCTCGGACACATCGACGCAAATGCCCTTGGAGCC
>CAYQLX010000126.1:0-3882 GCA_964418305.1 uncultured Coriobacteriaceae bacterium
TGCGATCGGCAATGTTCCACTGCTTGGCCTCACCCTCGGTGTACTCTGCGTCGCCGCCAAAGGCGTTGATGGTGCCGCCAGTGATGAGGATCTTGTCAAAGCCAGTTGCCGCATAGCCTGCGCCGATGCCAGCAGCACCCATGCCGCCATGAGCGGTCACCTCGCCGCCAGCGATGGTTATCTGCAGGGCATGGCCGTGGTTGAACGGCTGGTTAGCACCGCCAGCGCCAATGCCAGCTGCGAACTTGCCGCCGGTCGCGTTGACCGTGCCGCCAAGAATGTTGATGATGCCACCGTCGTTGTGGTAGCCGCCGCCGATGCCGGCGCCGTTCTGGCCGCCAGTGGCGTTGATAACGCCACCCGTGATGGTGACGGTGCCGCAAGCACCGTCCTGACCGCCGCCAATGCCGGCAGAGTTGGAGTAGCCCTCTGCGTTCACAACGCCGCCATTAAAGACGAGCGTGCAGTTCTTGCCGTACTGGCCCGTGCCGATGCCGCAAGAAGAATCGGAGCTGGCGTTAACGGTGCCGCCGTCGATGATGACAGTGCCGCAGTCAAACTCGTCGAGGTCATCGTTGATAGCATCCACTGCCTGCATGTTGACGCGCGGGGCGCCGATGCCAGGAGCAGCAAGACCCGCATTGGCCTTCTTCGAGGTAGCTGTAAGCGTGTCGCTCGTGCTGGCCGCATCAATCGTCACGACAGCGCCCTCGGGCACGGCAAGGCCGGCGTAATCAAGGCTGGTAAGGGTATTCGTGCCCTCGAGCGTCACCTTAACGCGCCCGCTGGCCCAAGAGGCGCTCTCGCCGCCCAGGTACATAGCGCACATGCTCTGATACCCAACGCCGCTTTCTGTGGCAACCTCGGAAACATCGATCGAGGCGTTCTTGAGGGTGATGTCGAGCGTCGAGTCATCCCAGTCGCAAACCTTGACGGTATTCGTCTTAGTGGAGCCGGTGATGACAATCTTGGCGCCGCGCGGGGAAACACCGGTCACTGCTGTGCCGTCGGAACCCGTGTAGCTCAGCTCGTCGCCGCTAATCGTCACGCTACCCTTGGAGATATCGCAGACGATCGTGTTGCTGCTTGCGTCGGCAGCCTGCGCCACGATGGGCGTATACGCCAAACACATCGCTGCAGACAAGCCGCACGCCAAAAAAGCACGCGCGCCCTTGCCGAGCATCTTGGACTTGAGAACCATTTTCTTCCTTTCCATTGAACCTTGCCTTTTCTATTTAACGGTGACTTTTGCACCGCAAGTAGACTTTGTGAGGAGCTTCTTGTACGCGCTCTTGCTCTTAGCGGGAACCTTCACAGTCTTTACCTTGGAGCCCTTAAACGCGTTCTTGAACGTAGTCATCTTGGCGGATTTAACGACGACGGTAGTAGCCTTGCTGCTAGCAAAAGCCTTGGCGCTTACCGCTGTCACGTCAAAGCTCTTGCCCGAGACCTTGATGCTCGCGGGAATGGTCACGCTCTTGGAAGCGCTTTTATCCTTGGCAAACGCGACGGTCTTAGTACCGGTGACCTTGTATTGAGCCTTCCCCACCGTCACGGTCCCTGCTGCAACCGTGACCTTGCAAGTGGCCGTCTGATTCAGGCCGTACTTGTTGTAGCGGGTCGTGATGATGGCGGTACCAGGAGATACAGCCGTGACGAGCCCCGTCTTATTAACCGTGGCGACAGAAGAGTCGCTGCTCTCCCACGTGTTGGAGACGCTGTTTGTCTCAAGCGTCGTCGTATCGCCGATGGCAAGGCTCACCGCCGACTCGCTAATCGTCGTTTGCGCGGGAACCGTGACCGAGTTCACCTTGAAGTACATATCCGCACCCGACGAGGCAACGACATGGATACTCACGGGGCCGTCGTAGGCACCCTGGATGATGGTGCAGGTGCGCGAGGCGCTGTCCTGCTCTTTGACCTTGGCATCGCAGGTGTTAGTGGAGAAGACCTTAATGTTGTCATCGCAGGGCTTAGTTGGATCCTTGCCTACCAGCGTGAAAGTCACCTGATGCTCTTGCTCGTAATAGTCGTAGGCGGCCGGGAAGCTAAGTTTGTTTGCCCCGCCGTACGCGTAGAGATAGAAGAGGGCATCCCTCGGCGAAACCGTAATCGACTCAGCGGGGTTGGTGACGCCTTCGCTACTGGGGATGTACTCCGGGTCGTAGCAGATTGCCATCGCGCTCATAGGCGCTACCGGCACAAATGCCACGGCCATGCATACGCTCACGAGCGCTGCGGCTATGCGTTTCATCTTCAAATGCATCTCCTCCTACTTGATCTTCTTGCTCGTCACGGTCTTTGACGTGCAAGTCTTTGCCTGTGATACCGCGATAACGCAAACCTTGTATTGCTTGCCCTTGGTCAGCTTCTTGATGACAAGGCTGCACTTGGTCGTTTTGCAGGTCGTCCACTTGCTGGTGCCCTTCTTGCAGTACTGCACCTTGTAAGACGCCGCGCCCTTTGCGGCGGTCCATGTCACCTTGAGTTGTTTTTTACCCACGGTAAGCTTTGGGGTGCCGGGCTTGCCCAATGCGGCGGCAGCAACGATGTTGAAGGTCTTATGTATGTTGCCAATGCATTTGCCCTGGCCAATGATGTAGATATCCGCCGTGCCTGCGTTCACGTTGTTGGTGTAGCGGACGATGTAATCCTCGTTTTCCACCAAAGTCGCAGAGGTCACGCGACCCTCAATGGCGGCGCCTGTAAACGTTGCATCCGTAAGATCAAAGGTAAAGTCGTCGTCTACGATTGTGTGAGCGATGGTAAACGCCACAGTAGCCGTACCACTAAACGTGCCGCAACCGGTGAGCGTGCAGGTGCCCTCGCCAAACTCGACGTTGTTGGCGTAAGAGCATGTGTAGTCGCGGCCCTCGACGAGCGTGCCGTAACGCCCGTCGACAACCGTGAGCTCAGGCTTGGTGGGCTGGCCTGTGTGCTCGGCGATTGAGGCGCTGATGACCGCGCGTTTGCCGATGTCGAGCAAAGAACTTGCCTTCTGGACAGCAAGCCCGGTTACTGCATCGTTCACAGTAAAGCCGTTGCCTTGCAGGAAGTTGTCGTCGTAGTTGTAGATGCCCAGGTACTCACCGGCAACAGCTTTGTTGGCGGTAAGCGTGACACTGTAGCCGTCGCTAGAGGTAGACACGGTGTAGCCCTCCTGGGCCAGAGCCGCTGCGGCATATGTCTGGATGAATCCAGCCGAAGCCTTGAGGTCGATGTTCCAGAAGTTATGGTGATGGGCAACCGTGGTCTGCGCGGTGCGCGTGCCGGCGATGATCGACCTGCCGTTGCTCGTCCACAGCATGTGGTTCATGGAGCGAATGGCCGCCGGAGAGTCAATCTCTATCGTGGTGGAAGCGCATGTCGAGGAGGTGCCGATTGTGACGTTGGTCACATGAAACTCCAACCCCGTTGGAACAACAGTCGTAAGCTCGGGCCAAGAGACCGGCTTGCCATCGCACGTGATGCCGGCGATGCTCGGGGCAGAGACGGTGAGGACGCCGCCGGGCATGTACTCGGTGGTAACGTCGAGGGTGAGCGTTTTTCCACTGATGCTCAGTTTGCGAGCCGACATACTGCCGGTGCTGCCGCTGAGCTTGAAGCTTGCGGCCGCATCATCGAGCGAGCCGTCGCACTTAAGATCTGCCGGGTAGGTGCCCTTCAAGACAAAGTGGCAACCCTCCGTGCTGGCAATGCCGTTGGGAGGCGTCCCGTAAGTGCTCTCGCGGTACGTCTTTCCAAACGAGTACGAGGAGTAACCAACGCTGTCTTGCGCAAAAGCCATCTGGGAACTGGCTTGGAAGGCAAATAGAGCGAGCACAAAAACGACAAGCGCCAAGACGATGTGATCCACCGCACGGGCGCAAGCAGGTTTCTTAC
>CAYQLX010000127.1:0-3746 GCA_964418305.1 uncultured Coriobacteriaceae bacterium
GCTATAAACTTGGGAAACATTTTGACCTAAGGAGGTGACGCTGCCCATGGCACGCAACCTTACGCTTTTGACAGATCTCTACCAGCTCACCATGGCGCAGGGTTACTGGCAGCAGCAAAGCCTGGGCATGCAGGCCTGCTTCTACATGTTCTACCGGGAAAACCCCTTTGGCGGCGGCTATGCCATAAGCTGCGGCGTCGACCAGATCGCCGAGCTCATAGAGGGCTTTGGGTTCACCGACGATGACATTGCCTATCTCAAGGAGCTTCCCGCTCCGGACGGCACGCCGCTTTTTGACAGCGCGTTTTTGGACTGGCTCCGCGGCATGGAGCTCGATGTTGACATCGACGTCGTGCCCGACGGCAGCGTGGTCTTTCCTCGCGAGCCGCTTGTGCGCGTGACGGGGTCGCTCATGCAGTGCCAGCTGCTCGAGACCTGCATCCTCAATGGGATGAACTTCCAGACGCTCATCGCCACCAAAGCCGCGCGCGTGGTATATGCCGCGCAGGGCCGTGCCGTGGCCGAGTTTGGGTTGCGCCGCGCGCAGGGCCCCGACGGCGGCATGTCGGGTGACAGAGCCGCTTACGTGGGCGGCTGCGGCAGTGTTGCCAACGTCTTGGCCGGCAAGAAGTACGGCATCCCCGTGAGCGGCACGCATGCGCACAGCTGGGTGATGAGCTTTCCCAGCGAGCTTGAGGCCTTTAGGGCATGGGTGGACAGCATGCCCAGCAACTCGACGCTGTTGGTGGATACCTATGATGTGAAGCAGGGCGTGCGTAACGCCATAACCGTCGCGCGCGAGATGCGCGAGCGTGGCCAGCATTTTGGCGGGATTCGTATAGACAGCGGCGACTTAGCCTGGCTGAGCAGCCGTGCGCGCAAGATGCTTGACGACGCCGGCTTTGCCTACGCCAAGATTGTGCTCTCCAATGACCTGGACGAGTACCTAGTGCAAAGCCTGGTTGACCAAGGAGCGTGCTTTGACGCCATCGGCATCGGTACGCACCTGATTACCGGCAACCCGCAGCCTGCGCTGGGCGGCGTCTACAAGCTGTCTGCCGTGAGGGCAGATGCAAGCAGCCCGTGGGTTCCCAAGATCAAGCTGTCGGAAAACACCGTCAAGCTCACTACTCCCGGCGTGCTCGACACGATGCGCTACTACGACGACAACGGCATGTTCGCCGGCGACGTCGTCTTTGACGAGCAATACGGCTGCCCGCAGGAGTGTGTGGGTGTGGATCCGATGGATGATACGCATCGCAAGCGCTATGCGGCGCAGCTCAAACGCGAGCGCATGCTCGTTCCCTTTGTACGCGACGGCCACGTAGTGGCCCCGCAAATCGCAGACGTGCATGACGCCAAGCGTCGTTGCGGCGAGCAGATGGCCAAGCTCGACAGCTCGATCAAGCGCTTCTTAAACCCGCACCGTTATCCGGCAGGCATAGAGAAAGGGCTCTTCGAGCGCCGCGCGGGCATGATCCGCGAGCTGCGCGGGGAGTCTTTGTACTAGGCAAGCTTTTTTGCGGTACGCCAACGCCGTGCCGCAGGCGCTATAATTTTTGGATTCGCTAAGACACATCCACTCCCTAGGAAGGAGAGCGGAAACATGGCTTTTACCATCAACTCCAAGTGCCGCCTGGTCTTGGATTCATGCTGCGACCTGCCGCGACGCGTGCTCGACGAGGCCGGCGTGGAGTTCTTGCAGTTCCCCTACATGATGAACGACGGCGAGCACTTTGACGACTTGGGTGTCTCCATGCAGCCCAAGGAGTTCTACGATCGCCTGCGTTGCGGCGAGGTCTCTGGCACGGCGCAAATCCCGCTGCAGGTGATCATGGAGAAGTTCGAGGAGTGGGCGGCTGAGGGCTCGCCCATGGTTTACCTGGCCTTCACCGCCGGGCTTTCCGGTACGTTTGAGACCGTGGAGCGCATCGTGGCAGACCTCAGGCCCAAGTACCCCGATTGGGAGTGCTATATCGTGGACACGCTCATGGCCAGCGTGGCAGAGGGCCTGCTTGTTTATGAGGCAATTCATCAGTACAAGACGGGCATGACCGCCAAGCAGCTGGCAGAGTGGGCAAGCGAGGCCCGCTGGTTTGTGCATGCGCTGTTTACCTGTGAGAGCCTGGACGCCTTGCGTCGCGGTGGCCGTGTGCCCGATGCCGCAGCGCGCTTTGGCGATGCATTGGACGTCAAGCCCATGCTCAACTTTAACCCCGACGGCTCGCTGGCGCTGGCTGGCATGGTGCGCGGGCGCAAGAAGAGTCTTAAGGCACTGGTCAAGGAGTTTGAGAGCAACCACGTCAAGGAATACGACCCGCGCGGCAACATCATCGTGGCCAGCGCCGATGCAGAAGACGACGCCAAATGGGTGGCCTCGCATCTGGGCATTCCCAAAGAGGGTGTGCCGCCCATGATGTGCAACATCGGGCCCACCATCGGCAGTCATGTGGGGCCGGGCATGGTGGCCGTCGTCTTTTGGGGTGAGGACCGCCGCAAGAGCCTATCCATCGCCGACCGCATCGCGAACAAGTTCTCTAAGGAGTAGTCCTTTATGTTCAGCTCTCTGGATACCAAGATTGCTTTCTTTGGTGGGGCGTGCAATATTGCCGCGCTCGAGGCCGTGGCCCGCTTTGTCAACGCCGGGTTCGAGGTGGTTGCCGGAGCGCACGATCCGCGCGAGGGCGTGATTTTGGAGGATGCCGGCGTAGAGTTTATTGCGAGCCGCATTGAGGCCACGACTGGCACCAACGTCGTGCTCACCAGCTGTGCGCACCCGTCCGAGGTAGAGGAACTCTATCTGGGCGATGAGGGCCTGCTCGAGATTGCAGAGCCGGGTACATTCTTTATCGACCTGAGCGTGGTCACGCCGCGCTTGGCGCAAGAGATTCAGGCGATGGCCGCGCTCAACGACCTCACTTACCTCGACTGCCCCGTTTTGAGCGTGGGCGAAGACGAGGAGTCCGTCTGCTTCATGGGCGGAGAGAAAGAGGGCGTGGATCTTGCTATGCCGCTTGCGCCGTTCCTTGCGAGCAAGGTCCATCCGCTGGCGTCCCCGGGTGAAGGCGCTTTGTCTGCCGTTATGGTCATCATCGGGTTGGCGTCGAGCCTCATGGGCACAATCGAGGCCATGGCCATGGCCCGCGTGTGCGGCTTTGACACTCGCAGCGCCCTTGACGCTCTGGCTAGTACATCGGCCGCGTCGCGTGCGCTCATCGACTACATCCCCCGCGTGCTCGAGGGCAACTACATCGGGCGCATTAGCGTGCGCGAGTTTTTGGACATGCTCGACACGGCGCTTCTGGCAAGCGAGGACATGGACATCACCTTGCCCTCGACCGAGACAGCCTATCAGCTCTATGACCTTTTGAGCGTCGTGGGCGGCGAGGACATGGGCATTCATGCGTCGTGTTTGCTTTACGAGGACGAGCAGACCTGCGCCGACAACGGCCTTGACTGGGCGCTTGCCGATCAAGTGCGTCAACAGCAGCTCGCTGCGATGGATTTCCCCCTGGCAGGCGAGTATGACGACATCATGGCCGATGACCCTAACGCCGATATCCGCTCTATGTTGGGACCCATGTTTACCGAGCAAAACGCCATGGGCAACTTGGGAACCGGCAACGCAGAGCTCGATCAGTACAAGAACCATCATCACCGCACCGATGGCGGCGATGATTTCCCGCTGGCAGGGGAGTTCTTCTCGAAGAACTAGGAGCTCGGTGCCGTGGGGCAGTGTGCGTTTA
>CAYQLX010000128.1:0-3707 GCA_964418305.1 uncultured Coriobacteriaceae bacterium
GCGCCTGCAGGTACTCCTGCAGCGAGCTTTTGGGGCTTTCTGGCTCGGTCGCAATATCGCGGCTGATATGCGGCCCCAAAGTGCGCAGCACCCAGTCGCGCGCAGCTTCTATGCCGCCGTCCAAATACAACGCCGCAACAAGGGCCTCGTAGACGTTCTCGAGCGCACTGTGCATGCCGCGGCCCTTGGTGCCGGCCTCGCTATCGCCAAAGATAATGCACTCGCCGATGCCCTCTTTGCCACAGACCTCGGACAAGCTCGCACCTGATACCAAGCTCACCTTGATGCGCGTGAGCCCGCCTTCTTCAAGGTCAGGAAACCTCCCAAAGGTCTCCTCGGCGATGATGAAGCCTAGGATGCTATCGCCCAGAAACTCCAGGCGCTCGTAGTTATTAGAGACCTTAGTGTGTTTGCCATAGCTGGGATGTGTAAGCGCCACCTGCAAAAGGCCGCGGTTGGCAAACTTACGCCCGATGATTTGCTCTGCCCTGTCCAGGTTTACCTCGTGGCACGGCTCGATGGCGGGGATGTCCAGCTTGTCTATGAGCTTGCTCGGTCTGCGCGCCATCACTCGTCAGCCTCCCCTATTGCTGCAGCCAGCTTGGCGGGCATGTCCTGCCTGATGGCTTGCGCCGTTGCCAAAACACCACTGCAGATGGCCTTAGCGTTGGAGCTGCCATGCCCTATGAGGCACACACCCTTGACGCCCAAAAGCTGCGCTCCGCCGTATTGGTCGGCGTCGACTTTGGCCATGAGGTCTTTGAGTGAGTCTTTGATGAGCAATGCGCCCACCTTGCTTTTAGTGGATGACAGGAGTGCCTCTTTGAGCGAGCCGAGCAGGGCCTTGCCCACGCCCTCGAAGGTCTTGAGCGCCACGTTGCCCGTAAAGCCGTCGGTCACGATGACATCAAAGCCGCCCATGGCGATATTTTTACCCTCTGCGTTGCCGATGAATCCGGGGCAATTCTCCTTGAGGAGCTGATGCACCTCTTGGGCAAATTCGGAGCCCTTCGTCTCCTCCTCGCCTATGTTGAGCAGGCCCACCGTGGGCTCTTCTATTCCTAGAGTTTCGCGCGCGTACACGCGGCACATCTTGGCAAACTGCAGCAGATACTCCGCCCTGCAATCTGCGTTAGCGCCCATATCGCCCAGCACGCATTTTTGCACCGGGCTTGGGACCACGCTTGCTATGCAAGGGCGCTTCACGCCCTTGATGCGACCCATGACCAGCGTTGCTGCCGCCATGCACGCACCCGTGCTGCCCGCGCTAAAGAAACCTGCAGCCTCGCCTTCTTTGACCATGCGGCAGGCCACGACGATACTCGAGTCCTTCTTTTTGCGCACGGCCATGGCCGGATGCTCGCCCATCTCTATAACCTGGGTGGTGGGGCGCGCCTCGCAACGTTCATGCGCCGCGGCAAAGGGCTCGACGACATCTGCCGGGCCGGTGAGTACGACGTGGATATCGTCTGCCTGTGCGAGCGCCATCTCCACGCCCTCGAGCACGACCTTTGGTGCGTCGTCGCCACCAAGTGCGTCTACCACGAGCTTGACCATCTCCATGAACGATCTCCTCTCTGTCGATCGCACACGCTTGCACCTGCCCTTTAGGGCCTGCGCAAGCTTATGCGATGTTTGCGGATATACAGACCACAGGATACCCGCTTGCAGGGCGCTTAACCAGTGAGACGGCGGCTTACAAGGCGGAATCGCACGGCAAAGGCCGACGCTTGCAAGGAAGGGCCGCGCGGCTGGTGCCTGCTTGCAAGGAGAATCTGCGCCGCGCAGCTCACACCCGTCCGCAAACGCAAAGAAGCCAGCTCGTTTGAGCTGGCTTCTTGATGCAGTGATGCTATGCGCTTATGCGCTTACTCGACCTCGAGCACCTCGCGGTCCTTGTAGTAGCCGCAGCTAGGGCAAACGCGATGGGGCAGCTTGACCTCTCCGCACTGAGGGCAGACGGAGCGAGCGGGAGTAGCGCAGCGGTCATTTGCAGAACGACGAGCATGAGTGACTGCTCGACCGGTTTTTCTTTTGGGTACAGCCATGATCCAATACCTTTCCTACACGGCCCTCCGTGTGAGGAAGCCGTAAATCCTAAACACGCGAATTGGTATTCTAACACCCCAAAACGTTTATGTGAAGAGGTTTCTTTCCTACGTAAATGCCGTGCGGCACGGCATGGCACTAGTGCGCGCACTTGGTGAGCAGCGCCACCGTCTCCAGATGCTTGGTGTGCGGAAACATATCCACAGGCACAAGCCTGTCCAACTTGTAGGCACCCTTCAGCATCTCTATGTCGCGCACCTGTGTTTGCGGATTGCAGCTTATATAGACCACGCGCTTTGGGGCGGCAGTCATGAGACCGGCGATGAAGTCTTCGGATGCGCCCGCACGCGGCGGATCCATGAAGACGACATCAAAGCTCTTGCCGCAGTTGATTAGATACTCCCCTGCGTCTGCCGCGATAAAGTTCGCACCTTTGACCTGGTTAATGCGCGCGTTTTCTGCCGCTATGTCCACAGCGGCCGGCGTTGTCTCAACCCCGGTAAGGTGGATGTGCCTTATCTGCTGCACTGCGGGTTTCTTCTTGGCCTTTGCCGCCCTGGCAGCCTTCTTCTTATGCACAGGTGCGGTGCCCTCGCGTTGTTGTCTTGCGCAGGTGCAAGCCGCAACGATTCCTATCGTGCCTATGCCGCAGTAAGCGTCGAGCACTTCCTCGCCACCGCGCAGAGCTGCCAAGCTCACGGCCGTGTTATAGAGCACCTCTGTCTGAGCGGGGTTGGTCTGATAGAAGGCCGAGCTAGGGATCTTGAAGGTCTGTCCGCAAAGCTTGTCCTCTATCCACCCCTGGCCAAAGGCCACGCTGTCGCGCTTGCCCAACACGGCGTTGGTGTTGCGCGTGTTGACGTTAAAGACCACCGTGGATATCTGCGGGTGCTCGTCGCGCAGGGCGCGCACAAACTCCTTCTTATGCGGAAACTCCTTACTGTTGCAGACGATGGTGACCATCACCTCGTCTGTGTTGGCGGCGCAGCGCACGATGGCATGACGCAAAAGGCCACTTGAGCGATCCTCGTCATAGGCTTTGAGCCTAAACTCGCGCGCAAGACGAGCGATTGAGTCAAAGATAGGACGCGCCTGCGGATCTTCTACCAGGCAGCTTTCGCAAGGCACGAGCTTATGCGTCCCCTGCTTGTACATGCCGTGAAAAAGCTTACCGTGCGGGCCCGGCTGGAAGGGCGTCATGCTCTTTGCGCGGTAGGCACAAGGCTCGTCCATACCCAAGACGGCATCGGGTTCAATACCAAAGGGGGCAAAGAGCTCTGTTAAGGCGTCGTGCTTGCGCTTGAGCTGGATTTCATAAGGGACGGCGAGCCATTCGCAACCGCCGCAGTCTTTGGATATGGGGCAAGTGTAGGTCTTGTAGTACTCAGGCAACGCGCGACCTTACTCTTCTTCTTGCGCGTCGTCTTCTATAAAGATGAGGTTGCCCTCTTCGTCAAAATCAAGAGTACCAGAAGCGCCGTCTGCAAAGATCGCGTCCAATGCACGCTCGAGCTCTTCTGCCTCTTGAGGTGTGAGCTCTGGGGTTTCTTCTTGCGGCAACTGAGCTACAGCATCGCCAAACTCGTCCTTAGCCGCCTGACCGCGTGCAATGTCATCGCTATCAAAGCTCAAGCCAGCAAGCGCGGCAAAGGGGTTGG
>CAYQLX010000129.1:0-3584 GCA_964418305.1 uncultured Coriobacteriaceae bacterium
CGGGTGCGGAGTCTGACGTTTGGAAGCTGTCCCTGTCTGCCCGCACTTGCCTGCACTTGCCTGCCCTGCCAGCGCAAACAAAAGAAGCCGCGAGCCCCAATGGAACCCGCGGCATCTTAGCTGCGACGCTTAAGGCAGGCGCTTACTCGCCAAAGAAGACCTTAATCTCGCGCTCGGCGGACTCGACGGAGTCAGAGCCGTGGATAACATTCTCGTCCACGGTCAGACCAAAGTCGCCGCGGATGGTGCCAGGAGCAGCCTCGGCGCAGTTGGTGGCACCCATGAGCTTGCGCATGGTCTTGACGGCGTTCTCGCCAGAAACGACCATCTTAACGACGGGGCCGCTGGTGATGTAGGAGATCAGGCCGTCGTAGAAGGGCTTGCCCTTGTGCTCGCCGTAGTTGGCCTCGGCCTCTGCCATAGAGACCATGCCCAGCTCCATGCGCTCGATGGTCAGGCCAACGCGCTCGATGCGGGTGATAATCTCACCGATGTGGCCGTTACGCACGCCGTCGGGCTTAATCATGTTGTAAGTCTTCTCGATAGCCATTTATGCGGCTCCTTTCAAGTGGTTTCTACTTATTGCAGGCGGCATCTTACCACCTGCTCTCTACAACCCGCGAGCTTAATGCTCGCTGGGGAAGTACAACTCTACGTACTCGACGTCCCAACCCACAAGGTCGCGCCCCATAGTGAGCTCGTAGTACGCACTGCCGCCTGCCTCAAGCGATGCTTTGACATAGACGGTGGAGTTTGACACGCTGCGCTCTACGGCGATGACCTCAAAGGAGCTCACGCCCTTCAAGACAGCCATCTGCGCATCACGGGAGTCCTGCGATATGTTGGAGCTCCAATATGCGTCTGTGGATTGGTCTGCCACGGCGCAGGACAAGAACTCCTGGGCGACCTTCTCCTGCAGGGGGTAGCCGTAACCCTTGACATACGCAGCGGCTCCGGCAGCCACGACCAAAAGTACGATGATGAGCAGGGCCAAAACAATCTTGAGACCCACATGTCCCTTGCGGGCCTTGCGGCGCTCTTCCTTTGCGGCACGCTCGACGTCCTCCTCCTTGATGGTGAAAAACGACGTGTCCTCGGGGCTAGGGATGAGCGACTCTTCGTCTGCGTCCATGGCCTTGAAGGCCTCGACGGGAAGGTCATCATCAAGCTGGGAGCCATTTGCTGCAGGCTGCCCGGGTTCAGACAATGCAGCGCTCACCACGGGAAACACCTCCGTGGCAGCATTGGCAAAGTTATCGTCGGGCTGCTCGGCGGATGCATCGGTAGTGGGCATGCCGGCAGGATCCCATTGCTCTTCTGCCTGCGAGGCAGGCTGTACATCGACAGGCTCCATGGCCTGCGTTGCATCGGCATCGTCGCCGGCATCCACAGCATCTTGCTCCTGCTGCAATGTGGCATCATCCTGCGTAGGCTCGTCGTCTGCTACGGCTGCTGTGGGCTCGACAGGCTCGTCTTGAGCGGTCTGCTGCTCTTGGGCGACAGCGTCGTCTTGTTCCTGCGAGCCAAGCTGCGCGCCAAAGCGCTCGAGCAAGGATTTGGCCATGGCCATGTCATGTGCAGCAACAGCCGACAGCTCAAAGGCGCCATCAGCAGTTGCAGCCTGGAAGGCCTCAACGGCCTCACCCACACGGCCCTGTGACAACAGCGCCTGACCCAAACTGGCGCGGCACTTACTGGCGTCTGCAGGACGCAAGCCGCAGTCAAGCGCGGTCTCGTAGGTGGTGATGGCATCGGCCGGGCGATCGAGCTCCATGAAGCACAGGCCCAAGTTGACCAACGCCTTGCCGGGCGACGGGTTGGAGGCATCAAGCGCCGCCTCACGATACGCATTGCCGGCGGCCTGGGCGTTGCCGAGCTTGAGCTGGACGGCACCGATACCGCTCAGCGCCTTGTAGGGCGTGGCATAGGCGGTGTTCGAAAGCGCGCTGTTAAAGGCATTCAAGGCGTTGCTGTAATCCTGCGACGACAGATACGCCGTGCC
Source organism: uncultured Coriobacteriaceae bacterium (assembly GCA_964418305.1). GTDB lineage: Bacteria > Actinomycetota > Coriobacteriia > Coriobacteriales > QAMH01 > W2P13-069. Next base: position 2,003 of record CAYQLX010000129.1, read on the forward strand.
CAGGTTAACGAGCAAGGGCGACTGGCGATCCGGCGACGCGAGCTTGAGCGCTTTGCTGTAGTAATCCGCCGCTTTGGCAGGCTCGCCGCTTTTGATATAGCAGTTGCCGATGAGATGGTAGAACTTGCACGCCTCTGAGCTGGAGAGCTTGGCTATATCGCTTGTGCAAGCGGTAAAACCAACCAACGCAACACGGTAATCGCCGCGCTGGTATGCCTCCTGAGCCTCTTTGAAAACCGCAATATCCACGGAAAAGTTCCTATCCCCTAGCGCTTAGTTGGCGTTTTCGATCACGACGGATTGAATGACATCGCCGCGGCGGAGCTGATGGACGACCTCGATGGACTCTGCATCTGCGCAATCGCCAAAGACGGTATAGCCGCCATCCAAGAAGGGCTGCGGGCCAAGGCAGAAGTAGAACTGGCTGCCAGCAGAGTTGGGAGCCTGGCTGCGGGCCATGGCCATCGTGCCGTCAACATGCTTGTTGTGGGGGTTGGTGGTGAACTCCTCGCGGATAGTGTAGCCGGGATTGCCGCGGCCGGTGCCCTCGGGGCAGCCGCCCTGAATGACAAAGCCAGGCTCGTAGCGATGGAAGTTCAAGCCGTCGTAGTAGCCCTTCTGGGCAAGCTCGACAAAGTTGCCCACATGGATGGGCGCGTCGTTGCCGTGAAGGTTGACGCGGATAACGCCCTTGTCGGTGGTGAGGACGGCAACCTCGTTGCCGTTGGGTTTGTATTCGGGGGTGTAGATTGCCATGTATATGCCTCCTGTGAGCACGCTTGCGCGCTCCTTCGACAGGTTAATAACCCCTCGATTTTAGCAGTAAAGTAGCAGGCCCAACTTTTCGAGGTGCGAATGTGATAGATTTCTTGGCGCACGTCCCCTTAGCTCAGCTGGATAGAGCGTCTGCCTCCGGAGCAGAAGGCCGCAGGTTCGAACCCTGTAGGGGGCACCAAATAAGAGATAACCCCGCAGTTTCCCGCGGGGTTTTGTTTTGCCTGCTTACGAGAGACCGCTCCCTCAGTCGCAAGAAAAGCCCCGCCGCTCGAAGCGACGGGGCTTTGCAGCGCTGGTCTTACTTGACCTTGACCGCCTTAACGGCACTCCACTTGGAGTAACACTTTTCGCCATCAGTTGCCTTGGTGTAGGCACGCACCTGCACATAGATCTTCTTGCCACTCTTGAGGCCCTTAATCACGCGCTGCGTCTTGGCAGCGCCCTTGACCTTGACGACTTTGCCCTTGCCGGCAGCAAGCTTAGCCTTGCTTGCGGCATAGCGCACTTGGAAGCCCGTTGTCTGGGCTTTATGTTCGCTCCAGCTCACCTTTGCCTCATGCTTGGAAGTGCTCTTGACACTCGCACCTTTAACCTTGGCAGGGATGACCTTGTAGGCAAGCATCTTGATGCCGATGCCCTCATAGTCGCCTATGCCCATAATCGTCACATAAGCAATGCCAACCTTTTTGCTGTTTGTGTAGGCCACCTTGTAATCGGTGCCCTTGGCAAGCGTCTTGTCTCCTACCTTGACTGTGATGCTAGGAGTGCAGCCGCCCTTGGTGTAGGTGCATATGGGCTTGCTGAT
>CAYQLX010000130.1:0-3534 GCA_964418305.1 uncultured Coriobacteriaceae bacterium
CCATAAACGCAACGCGAAGATCCACCGCGCGCCCATGCGCCCACAGGCCCTCGCGTGCGGCCAAGGTCATGATGGCATCGGCATCGGCCTCGAGCGCGTCGTAGGTGTAGCTGATTACGCTCGACTTCTTGACAAAGTCGTCCACACTCAGTGGACTCGAGAACCTAGCCGTGCCGCCGGTGGGCAGCGTGTGGTTGGGACCGGCCACGTAATCACCTACGCTCTCGGGCGTCCAGCTGCCCAAGAACACGGCGCCTGCGTGCTTGACCTTGCCCAAAAGCTCCCACGGCTCGCTCATCGCAATCTCTAGGTGCTCGGGCGCGATGGTGTTGACCACGTCAAAGGCCTGCTGCATGCGCTCGCAGGTCACAATCAAGCCGTGGTCCAAAGACTCGCGCGTGATTTGCGCGCGCGGGGATTGCTCGAGCAGCTCCTCGATGGCAGCCTCAATATCGGGCACCATCTCTGGCACCGTGGTAACCAAGTAGCAAGTGGCCTTGGGGTCGTGCTCAGCCTGGGCCATGAGGTCAATCGCTATGAACTCGGGGATAGCGTTGTCATCCGCGAGCACGCAGACCTCGCTGGGGCCGGCGATCATGTCGATGCCGCAATCGCCGCTCACAAGCTTCTTTGCCGCCGCCACAAAGGCGTTGCCGGGGCCGGTTACCTTATCAACCGCGGGAATGGACGCCGTGCCGTAGGCCATGGCGCCTATGGCCTGCGCGCCGCCTGTCTTGAAGATGCGGTCCACGCCGGCCACGCTCGCAGCCGCCAACGTATAGGGGTTGACCTTGCCGTCTGCCTGCGGCGGCGTGCACATGATAATCTCTCCCACGCCAGCCACACCAGCGGGGATGGCGTTCATGAGCACGGTTGAGGGGTACTGCGCGCGCCCGCCGGGCACATAGATGCCCACGCGGTCGAGCGGCGTGATCTTCTGACCGGTGATGGCACCATCGTCGCGCGTGTTAAACCAGCTCTGCTGCACTTGGCGGCGATGGAATTCGATGATGTTATCGGCAGCGTATTCGATAGAGCGCAAGAAGTCCTCGTCCACCAGGGAGAGTGCCTCTTCGATCTCTTCCTGCGTGACCTCCAGCTCGCCCAGCTCGACGTGGTCGAACTTAGCCGCATAATCGCGCAGCGCGTCATCGCCGCGACGGCGCACGTCATCCACGATGTCGACGGCCACCTTCATGGCCTCTGCGTCAAAGGCGCCCGTCCTCTCCAACTGGTCTGCGCTAAAGACGTCGTCTTCCTTTAGGTCTATGCGTCGCATGTCATGTCTCCTTGTCTATGCCAGCGCCCGCCGCTGCAGGCGCGCTTTTGCGTTGCTGCTTATTGTGTCACGCTCATCGCCTGCGGCAAAGCCTGCTGCCTGCGGCAAAGCGCAAGCACGATGCGCGCGGCAGCCGTCAGCTGCCAACCGTCCTACTTGCCCGCACCACCGGCCGTCACCTTGACGCCGTCTTGCGCCGCCGCCAGCTCCTCGAGCTTTGCGGCCAGCTCGCGCACGCGGTTATCGGTGCGCGCCGACGCCGGGCTGGCAATGAAGCGCGCCGTCGACTCCAAGACCTCGTCCACAATCTGCAGGTTGTTCTCGCGCAGAGTCGTGCCCGTGGCCGTAATGTCGACGATGTAATCGGCCATGCCCGTGATGGGGGCCAGCTCTATGTTGCCGTGCATCTTGATGACGTCCACCTGCTTGCCCTGCTGCTCAAAGAAGCTCTTGGTAATGCCGGGGTACTTGGTGGCCACGCGCAGCGTGCCGCGGCGCTCGTAGGCTTTGGCCGCTTGGCCTGCCGCTGCGGCGGGCTCGGCCACGATAAAGCGACACCCGCCAAACTTGAGGTCCACCATCTCCATCACGGCAAGCGACGCCTCCACCAGCGTATCCTTGCCGCAGATGCCACAATCGGCACCGCCGTAAGCGCAAAAGACCGGGGCGTCTGTCGGACGCACGATGATGAAGTCCACCCCCGGGTTTGAGATGATGAGCTTGCGGCCCGGGTCTGCCAGCCCCGTCGTGTCTAGGCCAGCGCGCGTGAGCAGGTCCACGGCATCGGCAAAAAGCGAGCCTTTGGGCACTGCGATTCTCAGGTTATCTGTCATCTAGTCCACCTCCCCTATCACCACGCGCTTGCCCTGCGCCCTAAGCGCCGCCGCGCGGGCAAAGAGCTGCGCTGCGCTCTCGTCTGCGCCGCAGGTCACGACCTCGTCAGGCTCAAAGGCCGGCGGGGTTGCGCCCTGCGCCTCAAGCGCTGCTATGAGCCGCTCCAACCCCAACGCAAAGCCAGCTGCGGGTTCTTTGCGTCCAAAGGCCTCGAGCGTGTTGTCGTAGCGCCCGCCGCTTCCCAGCGACTGCCCCAGCTGCGGAGCATAGGCCTTAAAGACGATGCCCGTGTAATAGTCAAACGAGCTGATGATGGAGAAGTCCACCATCATCGTGCCGGTGGGCTTGGTGGATTGCACGAGGTTAAAGACTGCCTCGAGCTCGTCGAGCCCGTCGTCGCAGCCCAGCGGGGCAACGATGGTGCGGCAGCGCTCGATGGCGTCGAGTCCACCGCGTATGCGCAGCAGCTCCCTGATTGCATCGCCAAAGATCTGACGCACGCCACTCGCGCCCGTCAGGCGGTTCACGGCCACAAAGTCGCTCTTGTGGAAGGCCTCGCGCACCTGGGCCTGCCATTGCTCGCTCGCACCTGCACCAGCTACCAGGGCGTTAAGGACCTTGACGGTGCCTGCCGCCACGGTAAAGTCCTCCACGCCTGCCGCGGCCAGCGCGTCAAAGAGCATGCAGATGACCTCGGCGTCGGCCACTTCCCCGCTGGCGCCTATAAGCTCGATGCCCATCTGCGTAAACTCGCGCGCCTCGCCGTAAAGGCTGTCTTGCTCGCGGAACACGCGCTGGCTGTACGCAAAACGGAAAGGTCCCCGCTTGTTCTTGAGGCGCAGCGCCGTAAGGCGGGCGACGGGAAGCGTGCAATCGGGCCGCAGGGCTAAAAGCTGGTTGTCGCTATCAAAGAACCTAAACGGTGTGTTTGACAGCGTGCCGCCCATCTCGAGCACTTCTAGGCGCTCGAGCGTAGGCGTCTCTATGGGCGCGTAGCCCCAGGTGGCAAAGCTGTCGCACACCTGGCGGTTGACCGACTGGCGCCACGCGGACTCTGCCGGCAAGCAGTCGCGAAACCCGCGCGGGGTTGTAGGTATCATCGGAGCAGTCTCCTTCGGAAATCACTTTATCACGGTAGAGTGATAGAGTACTCCGACCTCCCGCCCTTGGCAACCATGAGATCTCACTTTATTGCGAGTGGCAATAAGCGCGCAGGTCTAACGGCGCGCTCTAATCTGTCGCGGCTCACGCCGTGACGCTTCTTTCTGCAGAGCGTTTCTTTTCCTGTCATGTTGAGCGGAGCGGCCACTAGGCCAACCTCGAGAACATCTTCGTGGCACGAAATGACAAATTACGGAGTGGGTTGCGTTCCGTAATTTGACAATTCGCGCCATCATCGCTGCAAATCTACCAAAACCGCG
>CAYQLX010000131.1:0-3413 GCA_964418305.1 uncultured Coriobacteriaceae bacterium
CAGCCAGTGCTATCATCGACGCGCAGATACGCTTGATGCCAAAGGAGCCAAACCACATGGCAAAATACGACTTTCTCATCGTGGGCGCAGGTCTTACCGGCGCCGTCATCGCCCGCCAGCTTTCAGACGCCGGCAAACGCTGCCTAGTTATCGACCGACGCGATCACATCGCGGGCAACTGCTACACCAAGGAAGTCAACGGCATCAATGTTCATGTCTACGGTGCGCATATCTTCCATACGTCGGACAAAGAGGTCTGGGCGTACGTCAATCGTTTTGCCGAGTTCAACAACTACGTCAACAGCCCCGTGGCCAAGTTCCACGACGAGCTCTACAACCTGCCCTTCAACATGAATACGTTCTCAAAGATGTGGGGCATCTCCACGCCGGCCCAAGCGCGCGCCATCATCGACGAGCAAAAGGCGCAAGCCGCGCTTGACGGCGAGCCTAAGAACCTCGAGGAACAGGCCATGAGCTTGGTGGGACGCGACATCTTTACCAAGCTCATCAAGGAGTACACAGAAAAGCAGTGGGGTCGCAGCTGCAAGGAGCTGCCCGCGAGTATCATTCGCCGCCTGCCGGTGCGTTTTACCTATGACAACAACTACTTCAACGACCGCTTCCAGGGGATTCCCATGGGCGGCTACACCAAGATGGTCGCCGCGATGCTCGACGGCATTGAGGTACGCACACAAGTGGATTACCGCGAGCTTGCGGCTGCCGGCACCGACGAATGGGGGCATGTGGTCTACACGGGCCCCGTGGACGAGTACTTTGATTTTGAGCTTGGCCAGCTGGAATGGCGCACGGTGCGCTTTGAGACCGAGCTTTTGGAAGGCGAGCCCAACTGGCAGGGCAATGCGGTGGTCAACTACACAAGCCACGACGTGCCGTTCACGCGCATCATTGAGCACAAGCACTTCGAGTTTGGGCGTGACGCAGACGGCAACGAGCTGCCGGACACGGTAATCAGCCGCGAGTATTCCAGCGCATGGAAGCCCGGAGACGAGCCTTACTACCCCGTCAATGACGATAAGAACAATGCGCTTTATGCTCGCTATAAGGAGCTTGCCTCGTCGCAGGAGGGCGTGACCTTTGCTGGCAGGCTGGGCGTGTACAAGTACTACGACATGGCCCCGTGCATCAAGGCAGCGCTCGAGTTGGCGGCAAAGCTTGCAGCCTAGTGCCGTTTAGGGCTACTGGCGTTGTCTTTTGAGGCTGCCCCAACCCTCTTTGTTGACCTGCCGTGCGCGACCCAAGGCAAGAGCGTCGTCGGGAACGTCGTTGGTGATGCAGCTGCCCGCACCTACGAGCGTTCTGCTGCCTATGCTCACCGGCGCGACCATCATGGTGTCGCTGCCGATGAAGGCGTCGTCGCCTATCACCGTCTTGTGCTTGTTGGCACCGTCGTAGTTGCAGGTGATGGAGCCTGCGCCAATGTTGACGCCGCAGCCCATCTCGCAATCGCCGATGTAGCTCAAGTGGGGGACCTTGCTGCCAGCGCCTATGCGCGATTTCTTAATCTCTACGTGCGTGCCGGCTTTGGAGTCCTTGCACATGTAGGTGCCTTGGCGCAGATAGGCGCGCGGACCGCAGGTAACGCCTTCTTCCAGCGTGGTTTCTATGGCAACGGTCTCGTCAATCGTGCAGCCAGAGGCAATCGTGCAATCGGTGAGGCGGGAGTTGGGGCCTATGAGACAACCTTCGCCAATGTGGGTGGAGCCCCAGAGCATGGTCTGTGGCAGAATCTCGCAGTCTTGGCCTAGCGTCACATCGGGCCCGATCCAGACGCTATCGGGGTCGAGCATGGTTACGCCCTCGTCCATCCAATGCCCGTTGATGCGCTGTTGCGCAACCTTGGTGGCAAAGGCCAACTGCTTGCGTGAGTTGATGCCCAGGCACTCTGTATCGTCGTCTACCACGTAGCCTTCGACCTTGAGCCCGTCGCCGACCATGAGGCCGAGGATATCGGTGAGGTAGTACTCGCCTTGGGCGTTGTTAGTGGTCAGGCGGCCCAAGCGCTCCAGCAACGCAGCGGCGTCAAAGCAGTAGACGCCCGAGTTGCACTCGCTAATCTTGAGCTGGTCTGGACTGCAATCCTTTTGCTCGACGATGCCTGTCACCTGGCCCGTGCCGCCCGCGGCGCGCACGATGCGCCCGTAACCGGTGGGGTCTTGGGGCTTCATGGTCATGACGGTGCAGCTTGCGCTTTGCTCCTCATGGAAGCTTACGAGCGATTCTATGGTCTGCGGAGTGATGAGCGGGCTGTCGCCGCACAAGACGACGATGTTGCCTTGGTAACCTTGGAACTTGTCTGCGGCGCACATGACGGTGTGGCCCGTGCCCAACATGTCGAGCTGGTAGCTAATCACACAGTCGTCTAGTACGGGCTCTACGAGCTCTTTACCGGTGCCGATTACGGCATGGACCTCTTCGCAACCGGCGTCTTTGGCAGCATCTACCACCCAGCGCACCAGCGGCTTGCCCAAAAGTTCGTGAAGTACCTTTGGTTTTGCGGATTTCATGCGTGTGCCGGCGCCTGCGGCTAGGATCAACGCCTTTGCGTTCATGAAGGGCCTCCCGTGCAATAAAAAAGCGGCGCTTCGTGCGCCGCTTTGCATAGCGGATGGCTGGGGCAGAGGGATTCGAACCCCCATAGGCGGCACCAAAAACCGCAGTCCTGCCCTTGGACGATGCCCCAGTGCGGTGAACTCAACGCATTATATAGGAAACTTCCGCAAATCACCTGCGCGTCTTGCTGCTTGTCGCCAAAGGCTGCTTGCATGCAAGAGATAGAACTAACGTAGATTCTGTGATGCATCGCTAGCAGGCAAACCTCTCGGGCAAGCGCAATCTGACAGCTAGTACAATTGTCCAGCATGAAGAGACTTGTCAGACAGATGCTGAGGTTTGCCGCAGTGGGCTTGAGTGCCTTTGCTATCGACTACGTCTTGTTCTTGGTGCTGCATCTGGTTGGCATACCCTATCTGATTGCAAACATCGCCAGCTACACCATATCTACGGTCTACAACTTCGTGCTGAGCATGCGCTTCGTGTTCTCGGGCAAGGCGTCGCAAAGTCGCGCCCAGCAGCTGGGGATTTTCTTGGCGCTAAGCGTCGTGGGCCTTGTGCTCAACGAGCTTTACCTCTATCTCTTTGTGAGCTATTTGGGCATCGCTCCTGCGCTGTCCAAGGTGGTGGCCACGTTCTTGGTGACTATCTTCAACTTCATTACTCGCAAGTACTTTTTGGAAGATCACGGTGCGCCCTCTCTGCGCAAGCAAGATGACGGAAACCTGGGCGAGGCTTTGGAGGAAGGCAGCCGCGACGTGGGCGCTATCTTGCGCGGACAGATCGAGTATCTGCGCGGCAAGCGCAAGTTCAAAATTCTCTAGACGCGTTTGACAACGAGC
>CAYQLX010000132.1:0-3405 GCA_964418305.1 uncultured Coriobacteriaceae bacterium
GCATGCCCAAGGTGGCCGTCATCACCGGCATCGCGCTGGATCACACGCATATCCTGGGCGATACGCTTGAGGAGATAGCGGCAGAAAAGGCTGCCATCATCAAGGATGGCTGTAAGGCGGTGCTCGCGCCGGAGCTTGCCGCGCGCGAGGTCTTTGACGCGCGTATTGCTGCGGTTGATGCACAGGAGATCACGGTCGACGCTGCGACAGCGCAGCTGCTTGTGCCTGCAATCACCCATATGCCTAGCTATCAGCATCAAAACGCTGCCGTGGCCTTTACCGCGGCGCGAGCGCTGGCAGGACAGGTTTCGATCGAGGACGCTCAAAGCGCATTGCAGGAGTTGCAGATTCCCGGGCGCTTCGAGACGCTGCGCACAGAGCCGTTGCTCATCATCGACGCCGCTCACAATCCTCAAAGCGCACAGGTGCTAGCACGCGAGGTTACACGTCGCTTCCCCGAGCGTTTGTCGCGCCCAACGCTTCTTTTGGGCGTGTTGGCAGACAAGGACGTAGCCGGCGTTGTGCACGAGCTGGTGCCGAGCTTTGAGCGTGTGGTCTGCACGCAATCGGCAAGCCCGCGTGCCATCGCAGCAGAAGAACTAGCAGAAATCGTGCGTGCCGCAGGTTGCGAAGACGTGTGTGTGACTCCCTCAATCCCGCGGGCTTTGGAGCTGCTTTGCTCGACACCTACCATCGCCACAGGCTCCATTACCGTCGCGGGCGAGGTCAAGGGGTACTGTCAGCGGCAAAGGTGATAACATGGTGCGGTTATCCAACCTTTCACGCTAGGGGACACCTCTATGAGCGAGATGCTTAACCAGCTGCTAACCGGCCCTGTCAAGGTGGCCTTGGCGGCAATCATCATCCTTATCATCGTCGTCTACCTGCTCAGCATCATCTGGGTTATACGCGACGCGCGCTCGCGCAACACGAGCTCTGTCATGTGGGGCATCATCGCGGTCATCCCCGTTGCGGGTCTTATCGCCTACTGCCTGCTGCGCCCTGTGCTTTCTGATGCAGATCAAGAAGAGCAGGACATCGGCATGGAGCTCACCCGCCGTCAGCTGGGTGACTACGGCCACTGTCCCCATTGCGGCTATCCCACTAAGAGCGATTTCGTAGCCTGTCCGCACTGCCACAAGCAACTGCGCAATGTCTGCATGCGCTGCGGGCGCGTGCTCGAGCCCGATTGGACCATTTGCCCGTACTGCACCACACCGGTGGGCAGGGCAAAGTAGCCCAAGGCGGCTTTCGTGCGGCGCCTTCTTGCCGCATAATCCATCAGCACCACCGTCGCGGTAAACCCGCGGCGTTTTGTAAGCGAGCGACTCGGTCTGTCTCCGAGCCGCCCATTAGGTAAGTCCCACTCGGTTTGTTTCCGAGATACGGGCAGAAAGGAACTTGATATGAGCACCATCAGCGTCACCCTCCCCGACGGATCGGTCAAAGAGCTCGAGCAGGGCGCAACCGTAGCCGACGTCGCGGCAAGCATCGGCAGCGGCCTTGCCAAGGCGGCTCTTGCTGGCAAGATCAACGGCGAGTTTGCCGATCTTGTAGACACCGTAAATGACGGGGATTCCATCGAGATAATCACTAGCCGCTCCCCGGAGGCTTTGGGCATCATGCGCCACAGCTGCGCGCATATCATGGCCGAGGCCGTGCAGATTCTGTTCCCGGGCGCACAGATCGCCTTCGGTCCCGCGACGGAAGACGGCTTCTTCTACGATTTCGAGCTCTCCCGTTCCATCAACCAAGAAGACTTCGAGGCCATCGAAGCCAAGATGCGCGAGATTATTAAGGCCGATGAGCCCTTCGTGCGCGAGGAAGTCACGCGCGAGCAAGCCAAGGAAATCTTTAAGGACCAGCGCTTCAAGCTCGAGCACATCGATGATTTCGATGCCGATACCGTCATCAGCATCTACCGCCACGGCGACTTCGTCGACCTCTGCAGCGGCCCGCACGTGCCCAGCGCTGGCAAGATCGACGCCAAGGGCTTCAAGATGATGAAGATCGCTGGCGCCTACTGGAAGGGCGACGCTAACCGCGAGATGCTTCAGCGCCTGTACGGCACCGCTTGGTTCAACAAGAAGGACCTCAAGGAATATCTCACCCGCCTGGAAGAGGCCGAGAAGCGCGATCATCGCAAACTGGGTCGCGAGCTGGGCATCTACATGATGGACGAGGCTGCGGGCGTTGGTCTGCCGCTGTATCTTCCTAAGGGCGCGCGCATCATCCGCCTCATGCAAGAGTGGCTGCGCAAGGAGCTCTACCGCCGCGGCTACGAGGAGGTCATCACCCCGCACGTCTACAAGAGCGATGTGTGGAAGACCTCCGGCCATTACGGCTACTACAAAGAGAACATGTACTTCTTCAACATCAACGAGGGTACCGACGAGGAGCCTCGCCTGCAGGAGTACGGCGTGAAGCCCATGAACTGCCCGGGCCACGTGATTCTCTACAAGAATGACATTCACTCCTATCGCGACCTGCCCGTGCGCTACTTCGAGTTTGGCACGGTGTATCGCCACGAGATGAGCGGCGCTGTGCATGGCCTCATGCGCGCCCGTGGTTTTACGCAGGACGATGCGCATGTCTTCTGCACGGCCGATCAAGTGGTCGACGAGGTCTGTGCCATCCTGGACACGGCCGATTACATCATGAGTGAGTTTGGGTTCGAGTACGAGGCAGAGATTTCTACCCGCCCCGAGAAGTCCATTGGCACCGACGACATGTGGGAGCTGGCAACGGACGCCTTGCGCCAGGCGCTCGAGCGTCGCGGCCTGCCCTATGAGATTAACGAGGGCGACGGCGCCTTCTATGGCCCCAAGATCGACATCAAGGTCAAAGACGCCATCGGCCGCACTTGGCAGTGCTCCACCATCCAGGTGGACTTCACCCTGCCCGAGCGCTTTGACATGACGTATCGCACCGCCGATAACTCCGAGGCGCGTCCCTTCATGCTGCATCGTGCGCTCTTTGGCTCCATCGAGCGCTTCCTTGGCATCCTGATCGAGCACTATGCTGGCGCTCTGCCCCTGTGGCTGAGCCCCACGCAGGCTGTGATCGTGCCCATCGCCGACCGTCACCATGAGGCCGCAGAAGAGCTCAAGGCCAAGCTCGAGGCTGTGGGTGGCCGCGTAGAGATTTACGGCCAAAACGAGCCCATGCGCGTCAAGATTGCCAAGGCGCAGCAGCAGAAGATCCCCTACATGCTCGTCATGGGTGACCAAGAGATCGCAAACGGCCAGGTGTCCGTGCGCGAGCGCCACGAGGGCGATTTGGGCCTCATGTCTGTCGAGGAGATAACCAAGATTCTGGCCGACGCGCAGGTCTAGAGATTTTGGCCGCATAAGGCCGCAAGGCATGGCACCGGGGTCTGCAGCGATGCAGACCCCGTCTTTTTGC
>CAYQLX010000133.1:0-3302 GCA_964418305.1 uncultured Coriobacteriaceae bacterium
GTCTCACGCACCTCAAACTCGTGCAGCTTCTCTTTGGTGCTGGCAAGCTCGCGGCGCAGCTCCTCTGTCTCCTGCTCCTGCTTTGCCATGCGCTCTTTCATGTCTAGGATGCGCACCACGCCGGCGAGATTGATGCCCTCGTCGGTGAGCTGCGTGATAAGCTCAAGGCGCTCTACATCTGCCTGCGAGTACATACGCGTGTTGCCGCTTGTGCGCTGCGGCGTGACCAAACCCTTGCTCTCGTAAATGCGCAGAGTCTGCGGGTGCAGACCTGCGAGGTCTGCAGCGACGCTAATCATGTACAGCGGACGGTTCCTATCTGTTGATGCCATGGTTACAACCAGCTTTCCTTACCTTGCCGTTGCCTTGGCGACCTCTGGCCTGAGATTAGAGGGGTCGTCGGATGCATCGCGGAATGCCTCAAGTGCGGCCTTCTGCTCTGCGTTGAGCGTCTTGGGGATGTTGACGCGAACCTTAACGAGCAGATCCCCGTTGCCGGTTCCCTTGCCCTTGAGGTATGGCGCGCCCTTGCCCTTGACCCTAAGCGTTGCGTCGTTTTGGCTGCCAGACGGCACGCGCATCTTGACCATGGTGCCGTCGGGCGCGGGCACGACAATCTGCGTGCCAAGCGCCGCCTCTGCGATATCCACGTCAAGCGTCATGACGACGTTGGCGCCGTCTCGCGTGTAGAGCGGATGCTCTGCCAACCTGGTGATTACCACCAAGTCGCCGCGCTTACCGCCACCACTACCGTGCTCGCCCTTGCCCCTGAACCGCATCTTGCCGCCGTCTACTGCGCCTGCTGGCACATTAACGGTGACGGTCTCTGTCTCATTTGTGCTGGGGATGCGAATAGAAACCTTCTTGGAGCAACCCTTAAAGGCCTCATCAAAGCTGAGCTTGATGCTTGCTTGAAGGTCCTTGCCCTTCACAGCGCGGTTGACATGGAAGTCCCAGTTGCTACCAAAGGCACCGTCTCCGTTGGCCATGTTGCCAAAGATATCGCCCCAGTTAAAGCCGCCGCCCTGGCCAAACGGGTTGCCGCCACCGGTGCCGTAACCGGCAAAGGGGTTTCCATCCACTGTGCCAAAGCGGTCGTACTGAGCCTTCTTCTTAGGATCTGACAAGACGGCGTAGGCCTCGTTGATCTGCTTGAAGGTCTCTTCATCACCGCCGGCGTCTGGGTGGTGCTTTTGCGCGAGCTTCCTAAACGCCTTCTTTATCTCATCTTGAGAGGCGCTTTTGCTCACGCCCAAGATGTCGTAGTAACTCTTATTGGAAGCCATATGGCGCCTCCTCTCTTAAAACTCGGGGCCGACAAACGCCGGCCCCGCAAAGCTCAAAGCTACTTGGTGCTTGTCACTACCATGGCCGGCCGCAAGACGCGGTCACCCATCTGATAGCCCTTCTGATAGACGGCAACAACCGTCTCTTCAGGCACCGTGTCGTCAGGCTGCGTGCCCACGGCCTGGTGCTTGTTGGGGTCAAAGGGCTCCCCCACTGCCTCGATCTGCTCGACCTTGGACTTGCCCAAAATCTGCAGGAACTTGGCGGTCACAGCCTCTACGCCCTGGGTAAGCGAGCCACCCTCGCCCGTCTGCTGGGCGTGCTCGACTGCACGCTCGAGGTCGTCGATAACCGGAATGAGGTCCTTGACGAGCTTCTCGCTCGCACGCACCTTTTCCTGCTCGCGCTCGGCTGCCGTGCGCTTGCGGAAGTTATCCCACTCGGCCTGCAGGCGCAGGTACTTGTCGCGCATATCGGCGGCCACGGCCTTGGCCTGTGCGAGCTCGTCTTCTTCCGGCTCGCCATCGGCCTCGGCATCAGACTCCTCAGAGGCTTCTTCGCCCTCTTCAGGCTTAGTTGCCTCCTCGGCCTCTTCCGGCTCCAAGACCTCGGCCTCGACGACTTCAGGCTCCTGACCCTCAGGGGCAGCCTGCTCCTCTTGCGAAGCGGTGTCCTCGGCGGCCATGGCTACTTGTCCTCGTCGACGACTTCGTAATCGGCATCGACGACATCGTCATCGCCACCGTTGGCGCCCTGCTGAGCCGCGCCCTGCTGTGCAGCCTGTGCGGCCTGAGCATCGGAGTAGGCGATTTCTGCCAGCTTGTAGGATGCCTGCTGCAGGGCCTCGGTCTTGGCCTTTATCTCCTCGGTGGAGCCGTTGTCCATGACACCCTTGAGGTCTGCGATGGCATCCTGCACGGCGGTCTTAGTGTCCTCGGGGACCTTGTCGCCCAGGTCGTTCATGGTCTTCTCGGTTGCGTAGATCATGGAATCCGCGTTGTTGCGCGCCTCGACCTCTGCCTTGCGAGCCTCGTCCTCCTCGGCGTGCTCCTGAGCGTCCTTGACCATGCGGTCGACTTCCTCGTCGTTCAAAGCCGTGGAGCCGGAGATGGTGATCTTCTGCTCCTTACCGGTGCCCAAGTCCTTAGCGGACACGTTCACGATGCCGTTGGCGTCGATGTCGAAGGTGACTTCGATCTGAGGCACACCGCGCGGTGCGCTGGGGATGCCGGTGAGCTGGAAGCGGCCCAGAGTCTTGTTGTCGCGGGCAAAGTTGCGCTCGCCTTGCAGGACGTGAATCTCGACGGTGGTCTGGTTATCTGCTGCCGTGGAGTAGACCTCGGTCTTGCGCGTCGGGATGGTGGTGTTGCGCTCGATCATCTTGGTCATCACGCCGCCCATGGTCTCAACGCCCAAAGAAAGCGGGGTAACGTCCAGCAACAGGATGCCCTCGACGTCACCGCCGAGCACGCCACCCTGGATAGCTGCACCGATAGCCACGACCTCGTCGGGGTTGACGCCCATGTGCGGAGCCTTGCCGGTGATCTTCTTGACCTCTTCTTGCACGGCGGGCATACGGGTGGAGCCGCCAACAAGCACAACCTCGTCGATATCGCCGTTGCCCAGACCAGCGTCCTTCATGGCCGTGTGGACAGGCGTCTTGCAGCGCTCGAGCAGGTCTGCGGTGATGCGCTCGAACTCGGCACGAGTGAGCGTGTAGTCCAGGTGGACGGGCTGGCCGTCAACAGCGGTGATGAAGGGCAGGTTGATGGTTGCCTGCGTGGTGGAGGACAGCTCCATCTTGGCCTTCTCTGCGGCTTCCTTGAGGCGCTGCAGGGTCATCTTGTCGGCGCGCAGGTCAACTGCGTGCTCGCCCTTGAACTTGTCGGCGAGCCAATCGATGATGCGCTGATCCCAGTCGTCGCCGCCCAGGTGGTTGTCACCAGCGGTGGACAGAACCTCGAACACGCCGTCGCCCAGCTCGAGGATGGAGACGTCGAAGGTGCCGCCGCCCA
>CAYQLX010000134.1:0-3112 GCA_964418305.1 uncultured Coriobacteriaceae bacterium
CACGTCAAGAACAGAGGCGAGCTCAAGGATCTGATCGATGCTGTGAGAGGGTGAAGGGGCGTTGGAAGACGCGGATAGCTCCAAAACCCGCGCGATCTGCAATAGATATTCCCATATGGGACAATTTCCATACCTCAGCGACAAATTTTCCCAAATGGGATAGTTTTGGCAATCTATGTTAGAATCTTCCCAAATGGGAACGATTCAGCGAGGCATCATGAGAACAGACGGGTTCTTACCGCCAAAACCAAAAGTCAATGACGGGAAGCTATGCGAGGCGTCGGACCTCGGTGCCATTCTGCGCCAGCGCCGCAAGGAGCTAGGCATGACGCAGGTTCAGCTCGCTCAGGCGTGCAAATGCTCACCGCGCTTCGTCAGCGAGCTCGAACGCGGCACGGCGGGCGGCAACATAAAGCAGGTCATCCGCGTCTGCCGCGCCGTGGGTATTGACCTCTATGCAAAAGTCAGGGGGCACTGACTATGCAGATCAAAGTGTTCAGAGACACGGCCGCGGGTCGCGAGCTCATTGGCTGCATCGATGCCGACAACGCCAACGCCTCTTTCCATTACGATGGGGCGTACCTTGACGCCGCACGCGAAGGGCAGTTGGGTATCTCCGAGCGCATGCCGCTGCGCGCAGAGCCATATGCCTGCGCAGAGATTGCCCCTTTCTTCCAAGGGCTCCTACCGGAAGGCGAGGTCATGGAGCGCATAGCTCTCGCGTGCCAGGTACCGCGCAGCGCATGGGCGACGTTGATTGGCAAGCTGGGCTGCGAGAGCATAGGCACCCTTACTTTTCTGGAGAACGGAAGCGACATGACCGACTTTAAGTCGCGTTATGTTCCCCTATCGCCGGCAACGGCAGACGAGCTCATATCGTCGCCGGCCGCCGCGGCGGCTGCCGTCGCCCAAGAGACCCGGCTCTCGCTCGCGGGCGCGCAATCGAAAGTCGCGTGGACCTTGCCAGAAGACCGCAGCGTTGAAACAGCAAACGCGAGCGATTGGCTCGTCCCTATGGGAACCGCGCCGTCAAGTCACATAGTGAAGGTCTCCAGGCGTGGAGAGGAGGATTTGGCCGCTAACGAGCTGGTCTGCTCGCTTATGGCAACCTCATGCGGAATCGAGACCGCACAAGCAAACGCAATCCCGTGGATGCCCGGCGCCATCGCCGTCAAACGCTACGACAGAGTTTGGGTCGACAGCGCCGATGGACGGCGCCTGTTGCGCCTGCATCAAGAGGACTTTTGCCAAGCCTTGGGGCTGCCGCCCTATTTCAAGTACCAGCCGGAGGGCGTAGAAGCCGACTATCTGGGCTACGCAGCGGACTTGCTGGATGCGACAGTGGGCGCCCCGGCAGAAAGCAAGTTGGAGCTTGCCAAGCGCATGGCCTTCAACTACGCCGTGGGCAACTGCGACGCGCATCTCAAGAACTTCTCCCTGCTCTACAACAGCGCCTGGACCGGCAGGAGGCTCGCGCCCATGTACGACGTCACGTGCATACCGCTCACCGGGTATTCCACGCGAATGCCTTTCGACATAGGAGAGCACAGACTGATCGGGGAAATCAACGAGAGCGACATCATGTCTATAGCGCTCGATTTGGACGTGCCGCTAGCAGGTTTCGACGAGACAGTGGCAGAGGTCATAGACGGCATCGAGGCTTTTGACGTTGTCGAGACGACAAAGGGCATTGCCGGCATGGCGGAGCAAATCTTGGACAACGCCCGTCCGAGGCTGAAGGTGTTGAGGTCCTTCCTTGGCAAGTGATGCGCTCGAGTCCCCCACGAGAAGCTCGTGTACCAGCATAGTTCTCGTTCGTTTCAACGTGCAACAAGTCCCGCTTAATGGTGTAGGAAACCTTTGACATCATTGCCGAAGCCTCGGCTTGGCCGTTTCTGCAAACAGCCACCAAATAGTGCTTTGCCCCAGTGGGCTTCTTCCGAGAGACCTTCGCGAAGTGGCTCGCTGTCTCCATCATCTTAACGCCCGTCGACATCGCAGTTTGTAGCAGTCAAACTTCACGGACACCAGACATGAAAATCCTTCAATTACCCGTATCGGATTCGGACACGGCCTTTTCGGACGATTCCACGTTTTCTTTCTTCTTGCGCTCTGCACGCCGACGACGCGCAACTATACCGCCCCTGTACATATCCTTCCATATCGCGAACCAAGTCTTTTCTGGGATAATGAACGTGTGGAATTATGAAAGAAGAAGGAGGGCAACATGTCTACTGAGGAGAAAGCCTTTTCAATAGACTTCGACAACATAGGATGGCTTAAGGGTCTCGAGGAAAATCCTATTGATTGCTGCGCCCACGCAAATGTAGTTGCACATATTGGTGAAGAAACCTTCGAATACCATGCAACAGTAAGCGCAACCGCCCTCTATCTCCTCAAATCGCTCAGCAAGAACCACGTTGCTTATCAAGAGGAACAATTCCTCCCCTGCTGTGGATTCAACATCATCGCGAACAAAGGCGACAGCGGCGATGTTGCCATCTTGGGTTGCCCCCGTGGCATCGACTGGGGCCTCGTCCACATCGACGACGCTGTGGAGATTACGACCGACTCTGGGCTGAAGACCGTGGTCCCGTTTAGCGATTATCGCGAAGAGGTGCTTAAGTTCGTCGATAAGGTGGAGGCATTCTATGAAAGCCAGCCGCCGAGAAAGCCGGCAAAAAATGAGGCGCTTGCCTACAAGGCGTTCTGGAACGAATGGCACCGCCGAAGAAGAGAGGCCTAGCGCCGCGACATCGTGGCCGCTATGAGCTAGTTAGAGGTCAAAAAGGTCTTTGAACTCTCCATGAAGCAAGCCTAACCACGCAGAGAGCGCATCGAACCAGAAGGGGCCAAGGAAATTCCCTGGCCCCGCAAGTATCGACTGTTAGCTATCAGCCTTGCCTTTACTCTGCGTCCTTGAACTCGACCTTGTAATTGGTCCCCATCTTTTCGCCGACGCTGGTCACGTATTGGCTAAGCAGGGTTTTAGCACGGTCACGAGCATTGTCCATGAGCGTCTTGTTGTTACCGGCGCTCTCCGCCATCTTGCTCTGTGCCTCGGCCAGCGCCTGCGCTTGATCGACCGTGGTGATCTTCGCCATGAGCCCCT
>CAYQLX010000135.1:0-3071 GCA_964418305.1 uncultured Coriobacteriaceae bacterium
AGGCTTAGTCTTCTTCTGGGAGGACGGGCAGGGCAACGATGAAGGCGGCACCTGCGTTGGGCAGATTGACGGCTTCGACCGTGCCACCCATGGCGGTTGTGAGCGCCTTGACGATGGCCAACCCTAGGCCGCTATTGCCCGTGCCCTTGTGGCGCACACGGCTTTGGTCGGCACGATAAAAACGGTCGAAGAGATGCGCTGGATCCTCGTCGCCAAAGCCCGGGCCGTCATCGCCCACAGCTATGACGCTATAGCCGTTGATGCACGATATTTCCACGCGCACATAGCCTTTGGCGTAGCGGCTTGCGTTCTCGATGAGGTTGACGAGTATCTGGTTGATGGCGTCGGCGTTGCCGTTGACGTCGGGCGCCTCTCCGGACACCTCGAGCTCACAGCCGCGCTCCTCCAAAAGTTCGCCCATAAGCAACGCGCAGTTATCGGCCACAGTGCGCAGATTAAGCGGCGAAAGCTCCATGCCTTGGCCTTCTGCCTTTTGCAAGGTGAGCAGGTCGTTTGCAAGGCGCGTGAGGCGGTCGCACTCGTTGACAATCTGCGTGAGGAAGCGCTTTTGGAGCTCTTCTGGCACATCGCCTTCGAGCAGGGTCTCTGCCGTGCCACGTATGGCCGTGAGCGGCGTGCGGATCTCATGGCTCACGTCACTTACGAACTGAGCTTGGCGGGCTTCCTCGGTGAGGAGCTCGTTGACGTTGTCCAAGATAAAGTCGCGCACTTCCTGCGGCGGCTTGTGCTCCTTGAAATAGCTGACGATGGCCGGCGGCAGCTCTTTTTCATAGAACTGCTCTGCCGTCTTGCAGCTGCCTTCAGAGCAGCATTCGCCGTCCTTGCACTCGCACTGACCGGCGTTGCGCGCAGCCGTGCGCTTGCATGTGTTGCTGGCAACCATTTCTATCCCCTGTTCTTGGCGTAGATGAGCTGCAGTCCCATCAAGGTGAGATTGGGTTCGCAGTTGGTGATTGTGGTGGAGGCATCGGCGATGTAGCGCCCCAAGCCGCCCGTGGCGATGACCGGGGCCTTGTAGCCCAGCTCGTCAAAGATACGCTCCACCAAGCCGTCGATGCGGGCAACCTCGCCCAGCATGACGCCTGCGCGCATGGCATCTGCCGTGTTGGTTCCTATAACGTGATCAGGCACGGTGAGGCCAACTTGGAACAAGCGTGCCGCGTTGCTAAAGAGTGCCTGCGAGCTGCTCACTAGGCCCGGAGCGATAATGCCGCCGCGGAAGCTTCCGTCTTTGTCGATAACCTCGATATTGGTGGCCGTGCCCAAGTCAACGACGACCACAGGCGCCCCGTAGATATGCACAGCGGCCACAGCATCGGCCACGCGGTCAGCGCCTATCTCTGCCGGATTGTCGTAGCGCATAGGAAGCCCGCTTTTGGTGCCGGGGCCTACGACCACAGGCTTCTTGCCTGCGATGCGCTGCGCGACCTCGCCCACCGTGATGGTCAAGGCGGGAACGACGCTTGCCAAGGCGACGTCGGTAACGTCGTCTAAGCTAAAGCCCGCAAGCGCCAACTGCGCGGCAAAGGTCTGATGGACCTCGTCGACTGTCTCTGTACTGCAGGTCGTGGTGGCCCAACGAGCTACCATGTCTGCCCCGTCAAACAAACCGACAGTGGTCTGGGTGTTTCCGATGTCTATAGCTAAAAGCATAGCGGCGCCTTTCGCATGATGGGCGGATTGCCTTTGCGAGCATGTTAGAGCAATCAGAAAGCAGCACGGTAACAGACCTGACGTTTGGGTTACATCGGATAGCCTAAAGACAACGCGCATGACACAATAGGAGCCATCAGGCAAACACCTCTTGAAGGAGGCAGCAATGGAAGAAGTCAGCGAGCAGCGCATCTTGATCGTAGACGACGAGGAAAGCATCACCGATATCGTCAGCTTCAACCTGCTCAAAGAGGGCTACAAGGTCGACGTGGCCCACAGCGGCGACAAGGCCGTGACCATGGCAAAGGCATGCGACTACGATCTAGTCATCTTGGACGTAATGCTGCCGGGCATCGACGGCTATGAGGTCTGCCGTCGCATCCGCAGCTCAAGCAACGTGCCGGTGCTCTTCCTGTCTGCCCGCGACACAGAGCTCGACAAAGTCGTCGGTTTGGAGCTGGGCGGGGATGACTACCTGGCCAAGCCCTTTGGCATCCGCGAGCTTCTGGCGCGCGTTCACGCACTGCTTCGCCGCGCCCCGCAGCAGATGGACACTATGGAAGACGGCACGCGCATCCTGGATGTAAGCGGTGTGCATCTGGACGAGGCCGGCCATCGTGCCACCTTCAACGGCCAAGAGATCGAGCTCACTCCGCGCGAGTTCGAGCTTCTAGCCACGCTCATGGCACATGCAGGCACTGTCTTGGGTCGCGAGCAGTTGCTCAAGGAGGCTTGGGATTGGCAGTACGTGGTAGAGACCAAGACCGTTGACACACACATCAAGCGCCTGCGTGACAAACTCTCCAGCGTCGGCTTAAGCCCCAGCGTCATAGAGACGGTGCGCGGCTACGGCTACCGCTTTGTCAAGGACTTCGTGAACCCCGCGTAATCGCGCAATCACGCTCCAGCACGACTAAGGCCCTCGGCTCCACTCTCGGAACCGAGGGCCTTTTTATGCTTGCGATGAGGCGCTCAGACGCGGCCTGCGAAGGGCGCAGAGTGAATCGCGCTTTGCGCTCAGACACGGCCTGCGGGGCACGCGGAGTGAGTCGCGCCTTGCGCTCAGACTCCGCACCCGAGCGCCCTCCAGAGCACTGCAGCTGCGGAGAAAACGCCTACGGCGTTTTTTAGTCCTCGCTCCCGCAGCGCTCTTTCGGGCGCTCTGCTCCATATTCGCGCTTAGCGCGACTCACTCCACGCGCAGAAGAGCGCTTTGATTCACAAATCGCCCATCAGACGCCGAACACAAGCAGCGAAAGAGCTTCTAACAGCGGCCTGCGGGGGTATGTGCTGCGTAACGCCTCGCGCCACCAGATAGTCGAGTTTAGGTGGCGCGGAACGCAGCGCACGAGCGCCCGTAAGGGCGCGAGCAGCTTAAGTGAGCTGGAGCAGCACAT
>CAYQLX010000136.1:0-1306 GCA_964418305.1 uncultured Coriobacteriaceae bacterium
TCCCCATCCCCAACGCCCCTCCACCGCACCCTTGGCAGGTTAAACTCCCCGTTTACCCGTGCCTTGCTTGCGCAGCGTGGGATTGCGCATACAATCTGTGCATCTGTAATTGTGGTAGAGGCGCGGTTTTGATGAGTAGCCTTGGCAAGCGCTTGGGAAGCGCAAGGCAAAAGGCAAAGCCGCCGAAGCCCGTCGCGCGCACCCAATGCGCTGCGGGCTGGGCCGTAAGAGAACATCTTGCGGACTGTCGCTTTAGCGGAGAGCTGCCACGACCCATGCCGGGCTCCTGCCCGCGCCTGAGGCCGTGAAGGCCCTCGCGCATAGGGAGGAGAAACATGGAGTTCACCAATACGGTATTTTCACTGCTGCCGCCTATAGTGGCAATCGTCTTGGCGCTCATCACCAAGGAAACCTACACGTCGCTGTTCGTGGGTGTCGTCGTGGGCGGTTTGCTTATCTCGGGGTTCATGCCCGTCGGCACCATCAACCATATCGTTAACGACGGACTTATCCCCGCAGTATCTGATAACGCCGGTATCTTCACCTTCTTGGTGATGTTGGGCATCATGGTCGCGCTCGTCAACGTGGCCGGCGGTGCGGCTGCCTTTGGCAGGTTTGCCGCCAAGCACATCAAGAGCCGCGTGGGCGTCCAGATTTGCACCTTCATCTTGGGCGTTCTGATCTTTGTGGATGACTACTTCAATTGCCTGACCGTGGGTTCTGTCATGTGCCCCGTGACCGATAGCAAGAACGTGTCGCGCGCCAAGCTCGCCTTCCTCATCGACGCCACCGCCGCCCCCATCTGCATGATTGCACCCGTCTCCAGCTGGGCCGCCGCTGTGTCCGGCGTGGCGCAGGACCTGGGCGTCAACGGCATCGAGCTGTTTATCAGCGCCATTCCCTTCAACTTCTACTCCCTGCTCATCATCATCTTTATTCTGGGCTTGGTCTTCCTTAACTTCGATTACGGCCCCATGGCCGCCTCCGAGCTCAAGGCCTACCGCGACGGCGACCTGGGCAAACTCGACGATGAAGAGCCTGTAGACAGCAGCCGTGCGAGCCTGTGGGATATGCTCATCCCTGTCATCGTGCTCATCATTTGCTGCGTCGTGGGCATGCTCTACGTGGGTGGCTTCTGGGATGAGTCTGGTGAGAACTACAAGGACGTCATCAACTCCTTTGGCAATACCGACGCCTTCACGGCGCTGCCTTGGGGCTCGCTTATCGCCTTGTTCTTCACCTTCATTTACCTTCTGGCCCGCCGCGTGGTGAACTTCAAGGACGCCACCTCCTGCTTTGTCAACGG
>CAYQLX010000136.1:1406-2972 GCA_964418305.1 uncultured Coriobacteriaceae bacterium
GACCACTGCAGCCCCATTTCCGATACCACAGTCATGGCCTCTGCCGGCGCTAACGTCAACCACATCGAGCATGTGAACACCCAGCTGCCCTACGTTATTACGATGTCGGTCATCTGCTTTATCTGCTACCTGATCGCCGGCTTCGTGCAAAACGCACCTATCTGCCTGGCCATTGGCGCTGTGCTGGTCATCGGCACGCTGCTCGTGCTCAAGAAGACGGTTGGCAAGTCCGTCAAAGACGTGGAGCCTGCCGCCGCTGCGGTTTCTGCCGAATAACAGCCTGCTTGCTGCTGCGGTTGGCTTTGCCACCGCAAGCTGATTTCGACGAGGTGCCTGGTATGCGAACGTCGCGTGCCGGGCGCCTCTTCTTATGTGCGCGAGCGGGATGGGCGCCTGCGGACAGCGGCTTAAGTTTGCGTAACGTAAGGCCGCCTGCCTTGGGAGAGGGCGCGTCATCAAGTAGACTGGCAGCAGGAAAGGTTAGAGAAAGGGAAAGACAATGCAGCCTTATAACTCTGACGCCAAAGTCGTAAAGGGCTTAGGCATCGCAAACCTGGTGATCTCTATCGTGAGCATCATCTTGTTGATTATTTGCCTGGCGTTTGCGTGCGTTGGGATCGACTACATTGCCAAGGCCGCTACCTCAGACGGCGATATCGTGGGGCAAGACGTCATAGAGTTCAGCGACACTCTCTCAGACGAGCTTGCCGCCATGGGCAACGGCGCCTTGAACACGCTTTCAACTGGCGAGGTTGGCAACATCAAGGACATCTTGACCAATGCCAATCTCAAGGAGATTCACGCGCTTGGCAGTGCGCTCATGTACGCGGATCTCACCCAGGCAGAAAAGCAACTCAAAGTCATAGACAAGAAGTACGACCTAGGTCTTGATATCGACGCCATAATTGTGGATTTGGGCAGCATGTCTGATTACTCGCTCGGGGCCTTGGGCGATTATCTGCTCGACTTGGATCACGATGACCTCATGGAGACGGCAAACCAGCTCAAGGGGCTTTCTACCGACGAGCTGCGCCAGAACATCGACGAGGTCAACGGTCTCCTCGATTCTGACGAGAACATCACCCTCGTCGCCGAGGGCGTCAGCGCGTTGATTGTTGCCTTCTTCGTCTTCTACATAGCGATTAACGTCCTGGTCCTGGTTACCGCTGCGCTGGCTATCCGCAACTGCCGCAAGCCCAACAAGCTCACGGCCACATTTGTGCTGAGCATCGTCTCTGCGGTGATTACGTTCTTCACAGCTTGCTGGATATCTACCATCTTGCTCGTCATCATGGCCGTCTACATCGGCAAGGTGCGCAAGTATCGTGACAGTGCCAACGATGGCAACGCAGATGGAGGCAATGCTGCTGCCGCAGACGCTGCTCAGAATGCCGCTCCTAGCGGCGTGACTCCGGTTGCTCCTCAGTAGCGGTTCGGCTCTAAGGCAAGCATGATGAACGCCCCTTGCATCTAGGATGTAAGGGGCGTTTTGTTGCTGTGGGTGTGGGGTGAGGAGCTTGCGGCTTATTTGCTCTTTGCGGCCTCAATCTGCGTGGTGAGCCAATC
>CAYQLX010000137.1:0-2944 GCA_964418305.1 uncultured Coriobacteriaceae bacterium
AGCGCCCGCCTAGCGCTCGGCGCGCATTGTCTGCGCTAGCTCTTCTTCTGGCAGGACACGAATGTTGCCCGTGGGCAGGGCTGCAAGAAACGTCTTGCCATAACCCTTGGTTTGCAGTCGGCCGTCGGCCAGCACGAGAAACCCGCGGTCTGTTGACGTGCGAATCAAGCGCCCCGCCGCCTGTTTGAGCTCCATCACGGCCTCCGGCAGGCTATAGCGGCTCCACGCGGCGCGTCCCTCGCGATGCTCGCGCTCCAAGCTCAAAGGCTCGTTGGGGCGTTTGAAGGGAAGCTTGGGGATGATCACGCAGCGTAGCGTATCGCCCGGGGCGTCAAAGCCCTCCCAAAAGCTCTTAAGGGCAAAAAGGCACAGCTTTTTGTCGGCCAAAAACCTGTCGCGCAGGCTCTTAGTAGAAAGCCCCTTGGTTTGGGCGATGAGCTCTATGCCGCGTGCTGCGAGAAGCGGTTTGAGCCGGCGGTAGTGCTCCTCCATCCCGCGACGGTTGGTAAATAGCGTGAGCGTGCTGCCGTCCATGGCAACATGCACGTCAAAGAGCAGACTTGCGAGCCTCTCTTGATAGCTGGGGTTATTTGGCTCGGGGAAGTTAGCTGGCAAGAGCACTCTCATGTTGGAATCGAAGTCGTAGCTGCTGGCCATCTGGCGGGCGATGACTTGGTCTTCTTCCAGCAAATCGAGCCCGCTTTGATGCTCGAAGTACGCAAACGGATTGCTCGAGCCTGTGGCCAGCGTGGCGCTCGTGTAGATGACGCCTTGGGCGTTGGGGTAGAACTCCTCTGCCAGTACCTGACCCACGTCCAAGCGCGCGGCAGAGAGCTCCTCTATCGTCTCTTCCTGGTTAAAGCTCAAGGTCGCGCTGTAGACGTAGTCTTTGTCGCGTCCGTCTATTATCAGTGCCAATGCCGATTGCATCTCCCAAAGGCTGCAGTGCTGGCTTGAGAGATCTGCCTCGAGGTTGCTCAGCTCCTCGAACTGCTCGAGCATGGCGCTTAGGCGTTGCAAGCAGTCCACCAAATCCTCAAGCTTCTTTGACAGAGATCTGCCTGGACCCTCAAGCGTGAGCCACGGTCCGCTGTTGCGTACCTCATCGCTAATCCATAAGGTCACGCGGCTGTAGCCCGAGTTGCCCTTGGCGTCTTGGCTTAGCTCTGCCAAGTCCTTTACGAAGCTGAAGAAGCTCGTGGCCACGTTTTGCACGGTGGCTGTCATCGATTGCGCCTTGGCGCACATGCCCTGCAGCGACGTGCCACCATCGCACTCCAGCGACTTCTTTCTGATCTGCTCGAGCGTGCCGTGCGTGCTGTTCAGGCGCAAAAGTTGCATCTCGAGCTCGCGCGCGCTGATAGAGAAGCTCAGCTGATCGCGCGCCTCTTGCTCGACAGCATGCGCCTCGTCCACGATCCAGCGTGTGACGGATGGCAGGATGCCGCCGTCTGCCTTGACGTTGCGAAACAACAGCGCGTGATTGGTCACGACGATGTGCGAGCTCTTTGCTTGGCGCCTAGCGCCGTGCAGGTAACAACGCAGCGGGAAGAACGGGCAGCGCTTCTTGAGGCAATCGGCGCTGGATGCCTGCACGGCATAGCGGGGAAGGCCCTTCCAGTGCAGGTTGAGCGCGTCCAAATCCCCCCAAGGGGTTTGGGCCGTGTAGGTGTGCAGCATGGCAAGCATCTCGATTACCTCGGGCTTGCGGGCCGCGTCCTTGTCACGTGCCATGGACTCAACTTTGCGCAGGCAGGGGTAGTGGTCGTAGCCCTTGAGCGCGACGTAGCGCAAGCCGCCGATCGCGTGGCTCAAACGCGGGAGCTCGTTGTAGACGAGCTGGTCCATCAGCGCGTTGGTCTTGGTGGCCACGCCAAAGGTCATGTCGTTTGCCTTTGCGGCCATGGCGGCGGGCAGCAGATACGCCATGGATTTGCCCACGCCGGTGCCGGCCTCCAAGGCGCGGCAGGTGCCCGATTCAATCGCGCTGTTGACCTCGAGCGCCATCTCGAGCTGCTCTTTGCGCTGCTCGTAGCCTTCGTACATGCACCCGGCCGCGCCGTCTGCGCTAAAGGCGTGCTCAATCTCCTCACTGCTGGGAAAGACCACACCCTTTGGCTCTTCATCCGGCGCCAGTATGGCGGAGAGGTTGCTCTCTGTGACATGGGCCGAGCGGCTGCGTCTGAGCGTCCAGGTCTGGCTTGCGGGCAGGGTTTGCGAAGCCTGCTGGAACACGCGACGCAAAGGCCACTTGGTTGCGGGGCTCAAGCTGGCGATGAGCTGGGCGAGACCTGCGGGTAGGGCATAGGCGCCCGCAACGAGCACGCGCCACAGCCTGGCGGTTGTCTCTACGTCGTCGGTTGCGCGATGCGTGCTAAGCGGCAGCCCAAAGGCGCAGGCGAGGTCTCTGAGGCGATGGCTTTTCATGCGTGGGAAGATGATGCGCGCCATGGCCAGACTGTCCAGCCAAGCGCCGGTGAGCATGCCGGGTTGTGCTTGGCGCATGATTACAGCCTTGTCGAAGGAGGCGTTGTGGGCCACTAAGTCGCGGTCGCCTGCCCATTGGGCAAAGAGCTCCACGGCAAGGCTCGGGTCCGGCTTGCCTGCCACCATGGCGTCTGTGATGCCTGTGAGCTCGCTTATCTCTTGCGGGATTTTGCATTGTGGGTCTACGAAGGTCTGGAAGCGGTCCACTATCTGCGGCCCACGCAAGACGCAGGCGGCGATCTCTATGAGCTGATCTTTTGCGGGGTTGATCCCGCAGGTCTCTGTGTCGACGACTACTAGCTCGTCCTCGAACAGCTCAAAGCTGTCGTTTGCCCTGGCAGCAAGCGCAGCATACCAATCCACCACGTCGGGCGGCGTGCCGGGTATCAAGTAGCTGCTGTCAAAGCTATTTTCCATGGCAATTACCCTACCATGCCCATGCGACACGCAAACGCTC
>CAYQLX010000138.1:0-2943 GCA_964418305.1 uncultured Coriobacteriaceae bacterium
ATCGCTTGTCTGCGCCAAGCTCATGTCCACGTTGTACGGCACGTCAGAGGGCATGTTGTAGTAGATGACGTTCACATCGCTAGTGATGTTGGCCAAATACTCCTGCGCGTCTGTCTGCCACTGCGAATACGCCGCCACATCAGAGAAGTACTGATGCAGCGCATCGGGCATCTTGTCCAGATTGATCTTGCTCGCCTTAGAGCTCTTCTTGGGGAGCTTGTACGTATCGCTCACCCACACAAAGAAGTAGCAGTCGTCATCAGCGAAAACGGACGAAACATCGCCCTTGCCGACGGTCTCAAGCGCCTTAACGTACTCATCACTGTAGCCGGAGGTATCGGCATTCCAACCGTTAGCACCACTGGTCTCCTTGAGGTCGTCGTCATCGCAGTACAGGTCGATGATCGAGGCAAAGCTCTCCTCGCTAGCGCCTACCTTGACCAGGCCGTCGCGGATCTTCTGCACTTCCTCGCGCTCCTCCAGCGAGCCCTCAGAGCTGGACTTCTTCTTTTTGAAACAGTACGTGTGCTTGAGCGTGAGCGAGGTCTCGTTGGAGATTGCGCTGTCAATATAGGTGGAGATGGTAGACCTCACCTCGTCGTCGCTGGGCGTCTTTTGCTCGACCTCGTGCTCAGACAGCTTCTCTTTAAGTATGCTCAGCCGCTGGGACTCTCTAAAGCCCTCCTCGGTCTGCCCGTACTGCGAAAGCGTCTCCTGCCAGATGCTGTCGCTGCCGCTGGCATAGAGGTTCTTGTAGTACTGGACGGCCTCGTCGAGCTCTGAGTCCTCAACGGTAATGCCAAGCTCGGAGCACTTCTTCTCCACAATCTTGTCCGTAACCAGCTGGTCGATGGTGGAGGCGCGCAAACGAGCAGGAGTCATATTGTAGGTAGCCAGGAAAGTGGCCCACTCCTCGTCGGTCGCGTCCCCATAACCCATTTGGCTCTTGTAGGTCTCTATATACTCTGTGGTCTCTTCCTCAGTCACATAGTCGAAGAGACCATACTTGGCCGCCGCGCCCGCGGGCGAGACAACGCCTGTAGCGAATGCCGCGACAATCGCAGCTACCAGCAGCACCACGACGACGATGACGGAGATGACGGCGATGCGCTTCTTGTTGCGGCGCTTCTTGGGTTTGAGCGGTGAAGCCCCGGCAGCAAGCTCGGCCTCGGGTTCAACCTCTGTCTTCTCCTCAGCAGCGGGTTTGGTCTGCTCCTCGCTGCCATCCTCGTCGATATCCTCGTTGAGCTTCTCTTCCAGATCTTCTGCCACGCTTGCTCCTGATCCTTATCTGTTGACTTACCTATATCCTTACGGCTCGCTTGCTTTGCAACGCGCTTAGCACTTGGTGAACTTGGCCTTCTTGGAAAGCCCCTTCTTGATGAACGCCGTTTTGTAGGCCTTGAGCTTTGCCTTGGGTACTTTAACCGTTATCTTTGCCGGCGTACCCGTAAAAGCCTTGGCGCCAATCTTGCCGGCGCCAAGCTTGGTGCTCTTGATGGTCAAGGTCTTAAGCGCCTTGCAGCCGTTGAAGGCATTCTTGCCGATGGATGCCACATTGCCTGCAAACGACGCACTGGCAAGATTGGTCATACCGGCAAACATGCTCGCGCCTATCTTGGTGAAGCTCTTGCTCTTCACGTCCAGCTTGGCAAGCCTCCAGCAATACTTGAACGCATCCGAGGCGACGGTCTTTACATTGGTGCCGATGGTAGCGCTGGTGACATTTGAGCCAAATGCGCCACTACCGATGGCGGTCACCTTGTACACCGTGCCGTCAAAGGTGACGGAGTTCACCGTGATAGCAGAAGAGCCGGTCGTGCTCGCCTTGAGGAGCTTTGCCGTATTGCTGCCGGTCTTGGCATATACGCTGCCGTCAACCTCGAAGCTATCCGCATCGGTGACGGCGGTGGACTCAGGCGTACCCCAAATGGACTCGAGACGCGTTTGGGCATTTGCGTCAATCTCTTTGAACGTGCCCACGACGTAGAGGCTCTTCACGGTAGTGCTGCCCTGGGAGCTGAGGATACCGCTCAGGTAGTCCTGGGCCTTCTTCACATCGCGGCTGGAATTGCACACGAGCACGATGCCGTTCTTGAGCGCGGCAACCTGAGCGGCCAGCGTCACGTTGGCGCTGCTGCTGCCATCGGCCACCGCAACACAACCGTAAGTGCTGCCAGCATCGATCATCTGCTGCGCGAAGTTAACGGAGGCCTCATACGCGCTGCTGCCGCTGTCCAGCACGCGTGTGGGCGTAATGCCCGTTTGCGATGCGATAGAAGAAGCAACATCCGCAGAGACATCGCTTTCAGAGCCAGCGATGACGATGCTCGTAAAGCCTCCGCTCTTGAGCGAATCGAGGTCCTCAGAACTCAAGCTGCCGTTTGCGTCGGTAAAGAAGACCGGGGCCTTCTTCTGGTAGATGAGTTGCGCCGCGACCAAGGTCCTATCCGCCTGTGTGCCAGACATCACCACGGCGGTGTCGCCCCACTTGGAGCTCCAATAATCCTGTGCCATAACGCTGTAGACCTGGCCGGAAAGCTCCTGCGCACTGGAGTCGTTCTTGTAGCGCGTCTGATCGCCACTGACGCTGCTGAGCAGCCAATCGCTCAAGTACTTGGCAGACGAGACCTTCACAGACTGCGGAATCATGCTCGTAGACCCGACGATTTGCACGGAGTTCGATTTGCTGGCCACATGCGCGTGATATGCCTCGGTCGATGTGTTGGCAGCATCGTCAAAGAGCAGGAGGCCACCCGATGCGCCGGCCAGCCCGGCAGCGACAAGCTGGGATTGCCAGCTGCTGCAAGAGGTGACGACGTTGTACTCGGGCGTGCTGGAAAGCTCACTGGCGATATCCGAGCTGATGGACCCCAAGGCGCTCACCGGCGTGGCGTTGGTATATGCGTGCACGTCGGGCTCAAAATCGGCCACAGTGAAGGT
>CAYQLX010000139.1:0-2880 GCA_964418305.1 uncultured Coriobacteriaceae bacterium
GCAAGCTGTGGGCAGAGCACAGCGATAACAAGGACAAACGCCGCTATGCCGATGAAGGCGTTTTGGATGCTCGATATGCGAGAGGCTTGCTCCTGCATGCGATTAGCAACGTGGGCGCTGTTGAGCGCGAGGACAGCGAGCACTGCCACAGCAAGCACTGCAGCGCATACGAGCTGTGCTGGGCTTGCGTAAGACAACGGCTCGCAAACTGAGGAGCCCAGTGCCGCAGTCAGCGCGCCAAAGACCTGCGCGGGCTCGGCCAACCCCAAGACAGCGATGAGATAGACGGCCAACCCCAAGACAAAGCCCGCCGCAATCCACGCCTGCTGCGCAAGACGCGCCGTGTCCTTGATCCTAGCAGCGCATGCAAGCGAGGCTACGAACACAATCAGCAAGACAACTGCCGCCCAAAAGGAAAAGAGCAGCGCCACAAAGCCCGCAAGACCTGCGAGCACGGGGACGAGCACGCGCCCGTAGCCTGTAGCCTCGCCGCTGTCTGCCGCAAGTTGTTCGATTATGCAGCAGCGCAGCACGAGCGCCAAAAAAGCCGCATCCAAGGCGATGCCGTAGACGCCAAAGACATCGCGCAGTAAGCACGCGGCAAGCAGGAAGGCGGCGCTAGCCAGAAGCGCAAAGAGCGGCTCCCTGTGCTGGGAGAGCACGCGGTAGCCCACAAGCGCCACGATAAATGAGACACCCACAAACAGCACGCGCATGAGGTAGAAGATGCCATCATTGCCGCCGCCCAAGAAAGATGCCGCCATAAAGACGGGCTGCAGCAGCGGGGCGTAGAGTGCGGCCGTGCCCCAATCATACGCATAGAAAGTACCACCGCAGGCAAGCTGCTTAGCAGCCGCTAGGGCGCTGGACTCCCCCGCCGCAGCAAAGCCAGCAGACGCAGCAGATGCCAACACCGCAAAGATTGCAGCCAAAACGATATACGGGATGATGATGGAGAGAGTTCTTTGTGTGTTCATAGCCAGTGATTATAGCGGCCTGCAACAGCGGCCAGCAGAGCAAAAGAAAACGCCCCGTGAATGCGGGGCGTTTTGCTTGTTGCAATATCCTTGCGGCCTAGCGCTTGGAGAACTGCGGGCGCTTGCGAGCCTTCTTGAGGCCGTACTTCTTGCGCTCGACCACGCGAGGGTCGCGCGTGAGGTAGCCAGCCTTCTTGAGGTCTGCGCGGTAATCGCCAGCGTTGAGAAGAGCGCGAGCGATGCCGTGGCGCAGAGCGCCGGACTGACCGGAGACGCCGCCACCATGGCAGGAGGCGATCACGTCAAAGTGGCCGGCGGTGTCTGTCACCTTGAAGGGCATGAGAGCTGCCTCAAGCAGAGCGTCGCGGCCAAAATACTCTTTGCCGTCGCGCTTGTTGATGGTGACCTTACCGGTACCGGGAACAAGGCGGACGCGGGCGACAGCGTTCTTGCGGCGGCCGGTGCCCATGTAGATTGCTTCATTAGTCATTTTGCTATCCCCTACCCTTACAGCTCGATCTTACGAGGGTTCTGTGCCTGATGGGGATGCTCGGGGCCTGCATAGACCTTGAGCTTGCCAAACATCTGGCGACCAAGAGTACCCTTGGGCAGCATGCCCTTGACTGCGTGCTCGATGACGCGGGTGGGGTGCTTCTCCATTGCCTCTGTAAAGGTCTCGGACTTGAGGTGTCCAACATAACCAGTGTGGTGGTAGTAGACCTTGGAAGAGGCCTTAGTGCCCGTCACCTTGATCTTGTCTGCATTGACGATAATGACGTAATCGCCCGTATCGATATGCGGGGTGTAGGTGGGCTTGTTCTTGCCACGCAGGATCTGAGCAACCTCAGAAGCAAGGCGGCCGAGCGTCATGCCGGTCGCATCGACCAAAAGCCATTCGCGCTGGACTTCGCTAGGCTTAGCGTAATAGGTCTTCACGGATAATCCTCCAAAACATACTTGCTTAGTGTTCTTTACATGAGTTTCACGGGGCTCAAGTAGTCGAACTTGTACAGAATACACGCGTCTAGCGGCGCATGCAATGAAAATCTTGGTGTTTTGGCAAGAAAATCGGGCGAGCGCCACAGTGGGCGCCCGTCGTCAGAATCTATGTTGGGAGTATGCCGCCCGTGCGCAGAACGCACATCCTGCACGCGGGCCGCGCACGTCCTCTACTCTATGCTCATCCCGAGGTCTTCGCAGCGCTGCAGCGCCGGGTTGCCCTTAACGGCGCCTTTCTCATACACGCCATTGCAGAGCACCATGCCCAATATCTCTTGCTTGCAGTACTCCATGCAAATCTCAAAGGACTTGACTAGGCCATCGGCGCGCTTGGCGTTGGCGTCCTCATAGGGCATGAGCAGAGCGACCTTCTTGCCCATGATGCCCTTGCGTCCGCCTGCCGCGCAGAACTGGCGATCCATGAAGGCCTTGATCTGGGCAGGATAGCTATAGAAGTACAGCGGGAACGCGTAGCAGATGACATCGGCCCATTCCATCTGCTCGTACAACGGCTGCATGTCGTCGTCTATAGCGCACTTGCCGCCGTTGGCCATGCACGACTCGCAAGCGATGCAGCCACTAATGTTGGCGCGGCCCACATTTACCTGGCGTACCTCGTGGCCAGCCTTAAGCGCTCCGTGCTCAAAGGCGTCGGCCATTATTTGGGAGTTGCCGTTTTTGCGCGGGCTGCCCACAACGATCAGGATTTTCGACATAGCTCTACCCTCTCAAAAATAGATACTTCGATGGGTGACATTATAGTCTGCGCTGGGCGACTATGCTGCCAGCATGGGCAAAAATCCGGACGGGTTAGGGCTTAAGCCGCGTGGCCATAGCGTTGTGGGCGCGTGTCTCGAGCGCGTCGTCTAAGGGCGCAAGCTCCACACCTACGCCGTACTTGCGG
>CAYQLX010000140.1:0-2678 GCA_964418305.1 uncultured Coriobacteriaceae bacterium
GCCAGGTTGCGGGCATAAGCCGCGACGCTCTTCTGGCCGAGCTCATCGACCAGGCGTTCGCCCGCGGGTAGGTCTTGCTGCCTACAGTGCCGCCGCTGTCGGTACCGCCGCTCCGCATCGGCCCCGCCGCAAAACTCGCAGCTCTTTACATCATTGTTATACTTTGCCGTTAGCATAATCGACAGTTCGAAAGCCTCCTGTCGCTAAACAAAACTAGGCGCTCTGGCAGACCCAAGGGTCTGCACGCGCGTGCGTTGAAGGGGGCTTTTCCGAGTAAGGAGGCCCTTTTGTACAGCTTGAAGACAGAGAGCAGTTTTGACGCTGCGCATTTCTTGAGCGATTACGACGGCAAGTGCGAGAACCTCCATGGCCACCGTTGGCGCGTTGTGGCCTACCTCGAGGCCGAGTCTTTGGGCGATAAAGGTCAAGGCAAGGACATGGTCTTGGATTTTGGCGACTTTAAGAAGGCGCTGCGCCAGCTTACCGAGGCCTGGGATCACTCCTTCATCGTAGAAGAGGGCAGCCTCATGCCCCAGACCATCAAGTGCTTGGAAGAGGAGAGCTTTAGCCTATCGGTGGTGCCCTTCCGCACTACGGCAGAGAACTTTGCCCACTACTTCTTTGATCAGCTTGCTGCACAGGGTTTGCCCGTAAGTCAGGTGGACGTCTATGAGACGCCTGGCAACTGCGCTATCTATAGGAAGGACCGCTAGTTGTCCGCCCTGTCAACAATGCCCGTTGCCGAGCGCTTTGTGAGCATCAACGGAGAAGGTGCCCATGCCGGGCAGTTCTCTGTCTTCGTGCGCTTTAGGGGCTGCAACTTGAGCTGCTCGTACTGCGACACACAATGGGCCTGTGCCAGCGACTGCCCCGCAGAGCAGATGAGCATCGACGACATCTGCGCCTACGTGGTCGCGCAACATACCCCGTGCGTCACGCTTACCGGCGGCGAGCCTTTGCTGCAGCCGCTGTTGCCGCAGCTCGTGAGTGTTCTTGCGGCTGCGACCGATTGCTTCATAGAGATAGAAACCAACGGCGCCTGTGACGTATCCCCGCTCGCTGCTTTGCGCAGCCAGCTGGGGGAGGGACGCCTGGGGATCACGATGGACGCAAAATCGCCCTCGAGTGGCATGGCGCAGCATATGCTGGCCAGCAATTACGCTCATTTGACTGGCGATGATTGCGTTAAGTTCGTCGTCGGCAGTGCGGCAGACTTGGATGCGGCGGCTGCTGTCATAGCGCAGCACGACCTTATCGACAAATGTCCGGTGTTCTTTAGCCCCGTCTTTGGGCAGATTGAGCCTGCGGATATTGTCGCTTATCTAGATTCAAACGGCTTGCATCGCGCGCGTGTGCAGGTGCAACTTCATAAGGTTATCTGGCCCAACGTAGAGAGGGGCGTTTAGATGAGAAAGAAGCAGGAGAGGGCCATGGTCCTTTGCAGCGGCGGTGTGGATTCCACAACGCTTCTGGCTATGGCCGTGGATCACTACGGCGCGCAAAACGTGGTCGCGCTCTCTATAAGCTACGGCCAAAAGCATGCTAAAGAGATAGAGAGCGCAAAGAAGGTCGCTGCGCACTACGGCGTTGAGCAGCGCTTTTTGGATCTGTCCACCATCTTTAAGGACAGCGACTGCTCGCTTTTGGAGCATTCCACTCAGCAAGTGCCGCATGAGAGCTATGCAGATCAGCAGTCGCAAGGCGACACCAAGGTGGTGAGCACGTATGTGCCCTTCCGCAATGGATTGTTCCTCTCAAGCGCCGCTGCCTTGGCCCTGTCCATGGACTGCCATGTGCTTTTCTATGGCGCGCACCATGACGATTGGGCCGGCAACGCCTACCCCGATTGCTCCAAGGAGTTTGTCGACTGCATGGCCGCGGCCATAGAGCTCGGCAGTGGCGGCGAGCTGTACATGGAGGCGCCCTTTGTCATGTGGAACAAGGCCAAAATCGTGGAGCAAGGGCTCAAGCTCGGCGTCCCTTATGAGCTTACCTGGAGCTGCTACGAGGGCGGCGACAAACCTTGCGGCGTGTGCGGCACCTGCATAGACCGCGCCCGCGCTTTTGAGATGAACGGCACCGTAGACCCGCTGCTTAAGCACTAGCGGCAAAGAGAGGACAGCCATGACCGATAACCGCGAGCAAGAAGGCCTCAAGCTTTTGGGCAACCAGCACACGAGCTACCCGCAGGATTACTGCCCTAGCGTCTTGGAGACCTTTGAGAACAAGCATCAGGGGAATGATTACTTCGTCAAGTTCAACTGCCCGGAGTTTACTAGCCTGTGTCCCATCACGGGCCAGCCGGATTTTGCCACGATCTATATCTCCTACGTGCCCGATGTGCGCATGGTAGAGAGCAAGAGTCTCAAGCTGTATTTGTTCTCCTTCCGCAACCACGGCGATTTTCACGAGGATTGCGTCAACAAGATCATGAAGGACCTTATCGCGCTCATGGACCCCAAGTACATCGAGGTCTGGGGCAAGTTCACCCCGCGCGGTGGCATCTCCATCGATCCGTATTGCAATTACGGCAAGCCAAACACCAAGTGGGAGCAGGTGGCTTGGGATCGCCTGGCTAACCACGACCTCTACCCTGAGAAGGTCGATAACCGCTAGCCCTTCACATCATGCCTGCAAAGGGGGCGGAGACGTGTATTATTAATCAGCAACTACTGATT
>CAYQLX010000141.1:0-2635 GCA_964418305.1 uncultured Coriobacteriaceae bacterium
AGTTCGACCCCTACGTACAAAAACCTGCAAACCACGATGCGTCGTGGCACTCGCCTCAGTCGCTGCTATTCGTCTTCTTGATCGCCGACGAGGCGCTCGAGCAACCAGTTGAAGGTCATCGACAACAAGCGCTCGTCCTCCGCGTCAAACTCCAGCTCCTCTTTGACAGCCGTGGGCACACCTGCGGCCTTGGCGCGCAGCTGCTTGCCACTGTCTGTGAGCTTGACGTACACACGGCGCTCGTCTGCTTGGGAGCGCTCGCGCGTGATAAGACCCTTGGCTTCGAGCTTTTTGAGCAAGGGTGTGAGCGTGCCGGAGTCCAGATAGAGCTTGGCTCCCATCTGGTTGACGCTCAGCTCGTCATCCTCCCATAAGACGAGCATCGCCAGGTATTGCGTATAGGTGAGCCCCAAGGCGTCGAGATGCGGTTTATAGCGATGGATAATCTCTTTGGAGGCCGCGTACAGCGGGAATGAGACCTCATTTTCAAGCTTGAGCGCATCGTATTTAGTCGATTTACCGGCCACGTCTTGCTCCTTTGGGCGTCCTGTTCATTAGTTGCGTGCAATACAGTAGCACGATAACAGTTTTAGCAACACGCGCAACCGGCGGCAAAGTGGGCTTCGGCTTGAGGGGGCGCGTTCAATGCGCGGTAATGCTGCCCGGTTGTCATCTGTCAACGATAAAGCCCCTGCGGCAGCGTTTTATCGCTTGCCACAGGGGCCTTCATGCACTCAATAAACTTGCGCGCTTCCAGAACGCCAAGCTCCTTGCAGGTTGCCGCCTCTTAGAACAGACCGCTGATCACGCCGCGCTCGTCGACGTCGATGTTTTCTGCTGCGGGAACCTTGGGCAGGCCGGGCATCGTCAGGATGCTGCCGGTAAGTGCCACGATGAAGCCTGCGCCGGCAGAGACCTTGAGCTCGCGCACGGTGACGGTAAAGCCGCTGGGCGCGCCGAGTTTGGTCTGGTCGTCGCTGAAGGAGTATTGAGTCTTGGCCACGCAGACAGGGAGCTTGCCAAAGCCCAGCTCCTCGAGCTTGGCCGCCTGCTGCTTGGCCTCGGCAGTGAGGCTCACACCGTCGGCATGGTAGATGCGCTTGGCGAGTGTATCCAGCTTGGTCTCGATGTCGTCGTCAAGATCGTAAGCAAAGGAAAGCTCGCTGGGCTGCTCGCATAGGCGCACGACCTCCTGTGCAAGCTCCTTGCCGCCTTCTCCGCCCTTTGCCCAGACCTCGGACAGCGCGACGTTGACGCCCAGCTCGCGGCAGCGCGCCTGTACGAGGTCGAGCTCGGCTTGCGTATCGGTGGGAAACGCGTTGACGGCCACCACGCAGGGCAGCTTGTACACGTTTTTGATGTTGTCGATGTGCTGCAGCAGGTTGGGAAGGCCCGCCTCCAGCGCCTGGAGATTCTCTGTGGTGAGCTCTTTGAAGGGCACGCCGCCGTTGTACTTAAGCGAGCGCACCGTACAAACGATGACGACGGCGTTGGGCTTGAGGCCTGCCAGGCGGCACTTGATGTCCAGGAACTTCTCGGCACCAAGGTCTGCGCCAAAGCCTGCCTCGGTGATGGCATAATCGCCGGTCTTAAGCGCAAGCGCCGTTGCCTGGACCGAGTTGCAGCCGTGGGCGATGTTGGCAAAGGGGCCGCCGTGGATAAAGGCGGGCGTGCCCTCGAGGGTCTGCGCCAAGTTGGGTTTGAGTGCGTCTTTGAGCAGGGCCGTCATGGCTCCGTCTGCCTTGAGGTCGCGCGCGGTGACGGGTGCACCGTCGTAGGTGTAGGCCACGACCATGCGTCCAAGACGCTCTTTGAGGTCGCTGATGGACGTTGCCAGGCAGAACACGGCCATGACCTCGGATGCCACGGTGATGTCAAAGCCGTCCTCGCGCGGGACGCCCTGCTTCTCTCCGCCCAAACCGTCCACGATATGGCGCAGCTGGCGGTCGTTCATGTCTACCGCGCGCTTCCAGGTGACCTTCTTAGGGTCGATGCCCAGCTCGTTGCCCTGCTGGATATGGTTGTCGAGCATGGCGGCCAAGAGGTTATTGGCTGCACCGATGGCGTGGAAGTCGCCGGTGAAGTGCAGGTTGATGTCCTCCATGGGGACGACCTGCGCGTATCCGCCGCCAGCGGCACCGCCCTTGACGCCAAAGACCGGCCCCAAGCTGGGCTCGCGCAGCGCCAGAACGGCGTTCTTGCCAATCTTTCGCAGGCCGTCAGCCAAGCCAATCGACGTGGTGGTCTTGCCCTCTCCAGCCGGTGTGGGGTTGATGGCGGTTACGAGCACGAGTTTGCCGTCGGGGTCTGCGGCGTGATCTGCGAGGTAGTTGAAGTCAATCTTAGCCTTGGCGTTGCCGTAGAGCTCCAAGTACTCTGGGTCGATACCGGCGGTCTGCGCAATCTTGGATATGTGCTGTGGGGTGACGGACTGGGCGATTTCGATGTCGCTGGGCATGGGGGCCTCCAACCTCTTGCCTCATGGGAAGGGTCCCTCCCCTTCCCTGTCTGATGATGGGGCAAGTATTTCATGCGCCGCACGGTAAGGATGGCTGCGCCGCTGTAGGAGTCCCCCGATAGGATGAATTTATCGGCTAGCCCTCATTGCGTTGCCGCCCACGCGCATGCTGCCTTG
>CAYQLX010000142.1:0-2601 GCA_964418305.1 uncultured Coriobacteriaceae bacterium
CCCCTTGTCGTGCGTTGCGGGATAATACCTGCGACAAACGACGAGCCTTGAAGGAGGCAACATGTACATCACCTGCTTGGATATGGAAGGCGTGCTCACGCCAGAGATTTGGATTGAGTTCGCAAACGCAACCGGCATCAAAGAGCTTACGCGCACCACGCGCGATGAGCCCGATTACGACAAGCTCATGCGCTATCGTCTGGATATCCTGCGCGAGCACAACATGGGCATCAAGCAGATCCAAGATGT
Source organism: uncultured Coriobacteriaceae bacterium (assembly GCA_964418305.1). Classification (GTDB taxonomy): domain Bacteria; phylum Actinomycetota; class Coriobacteriia; order Coriobacteriales; family QAMH01; genus W2P13-069. The sequence goes on from CAYQLX010000142.1 coordinate 250, forward strand.
CATCGCGACGCTCGAGCCTATGGAGGGCGCGCGTGAGTTTTTGGACGAGCTGCGCGACATAACGCAGGTTGTCGTTTTGAGCGACACCTTCGAGGAGTTTGCCGCACCGCTTATCAAAAAGCTGGGGCGCCCCACCATCATCTGCAATTCGCTTGTTATAGATGAGAGTGGCATGATCACGGACTACAAGATGCGCTGCGAGCAGACTAAGCTCACCAGCATCAAGGCATTCCACGACATGGGCGTGCAGACGCTTGCAGCAGGCGACAGCCATAACGATATCGGAATGATTCTTGAGTCAGAGGCTGGCTGGCTGTTCAAGAGCACCGATGCCATCAAGGCTGAGTTCCCGCAGGTTCCCGCACTGGAGACCTACGACGAGCTTCTGGCCGCTATTAAGGCAGCTATCTAAGGCGCGCTACGCTTTAACATCAAGACGCAATGAAGCCACAGTTTGCGTTTGTAAGCAGGCCGCGTGGGTTAACGAACATGCTCGCGCGGCTGTCTTATGCGCTGAGCACTGCGCCAAGCTACGAGAGGCTACAATTGAGGCCTATGGAACAAGTGATATTGCAGATACTGGCCCTCTTGCGCGATGGTGTCGTTGTAGACGATGCCAAGATCACCGCCCTTTGCCGCGCTGCCAATGCGGGCGAGGTGGATGTCAAGCGCCACATATCCAAGAAGAAGCTTCTGCCCTTCTATCTGCGCGTGCGCGAGGCCGAGCATGAGCGTTGGGAATCTTGGGGCGTTGATGATGGGCTCGAGCAGCGCCTTGTTGCCTGTCTTAGGGCTAAGCCGCGTCGCACGGCAAGCGGGGTTGCCACTATCACCGTAATTACCAAGCCGTGGCCTTGTGGCAGTAACTGCCTGTATTGCCCCAACGACTTGCGCATGCCCAAAAGCTACTTGTACGACGAGCCAGCCTGCCGTCGTGCCGAGCGCAACTTCTTCGACCCGTATCTGCAGGTGGCAAGCCGTCTGTTTACGCTCGAGCAGATGGGGCACGTCACCGATAAGATCGAGCTCATCGTCTTGGGTGGCACCTGGACCGATTATCCGCAAGGCTACCGCCGCTGGTTTATCTGCCAGCTTTTCGCAGCTCTCAACGACTCTGCCGATGTGCGCCGCGCCAAAGTTGCACGCATACGCAAAAGCTACCTCGATGCGGGCGTCTTTAGCGACGACGAGGTGCTGGCACAGCAGGTTGCGGCAAGCCAAGCGCGCGTCGACGCCGGACAGGAGAGCTACAACGAAGCTTGGCCTGCCCTTTACGGTGCTGCCTCGTCTCCTTGGACGCGCGTTGCTTCTTGGCAGGATTCAGAGATTGACGAGGTGCTCTCACAGCACGCCGCAAACGAACAGGCAGCTCATCGCGTGGTGGGTTTGGTGGTCGAGACGCGGCCGGAGACTTTGGACGTACAGATGCTTACCGAGCTGCGCCAGCTTGGGGCAACCAAGGTCCAGATAGGCGTGCAGACCTTAGACGAGCAGGTCATGGCCTGCAACAAGCGCCCAGGCTCTGTTAGCGATGTTAAGCGCGCCTTCGCGCTGCTTAGGGCCTTTGGGTTCAAGATTCACGCGCACTTCATGGCCAATCTCTACGGCAGCGATCCTGCTGCAGATATTGCCGATTATCAGCGCTTCGTAAGCGATGCGGCTTTCTGTCCTGACGAGGTCAAGCTCTACCCATGCGCGCTCATCGGAGGCACGGCGCTCGAGCGCCTCTACAACCAGGGGTTGTGGCACCCCTATACAGAAGACGAGCTTTTGGAGGTGCTCGTGGCTAACACGCTCGCGACGCCTCCGTATACGCGCATCAGCCGTATGATCCGCGATTTCACAGCTCAAGACATCGTCGCAGGGCTCAAGAAGACGAATTTCCGCCAGATGGTGGATGTAGCGCTCAAGCCCAAAGCAGCGCAGGTACAAGAGATTCGCTACCGGGAGATAGGCTTAGGCAACGTCGACGCCTCCACGCTGCGCATGGATTGCTATGCCTACGAGACCATCTACACCAGCGAGCGCTTCCTGCAGTGGATAGATGCCAACGGCAAGATTGCGGGCTTCCTGCGCCTATCGCTTCCGCAACCGAGTATGCAAGATGCGCTAGGGGAGCTTCCTGCGCCCTTGGGCCAAGCTATGATTCGTGAGGTGCATGTCTACGGCAAGGTTGCTGCTTTGGACGCTGCAGGCCATGCCGCGCAACACAGAGGCTTGGGCAAGCAGCTCATAGAGCGCGCCTGTGCCATTGCCAAAGAGGCAGGCTTTACAAGCATTAACGTCATAAGTGCCGTTGGGACGCGTGCCTACTATCGCGCCCGCGGCTTTAACGACAACGGCCTATACCAA
>CAYQLX010000143.1:0-2538 GCA_964418305.1 uncultured Coriobacteriaceae bacterium
GTCGGCCAAGATGACGGTGAGCGGGGTTTTGAGCTCGTGGCTGGCATCGGCGATGAAGCGCTGTTGTGTTTCCCAAGCGGCGGCTACCGGCTGCGTTACAAAGCGCGCCATGAACATCGTGATGGCAAAAAGTACCACCATGAGCGCCACCCACGCTGCGGCAAACGACACGACGGTCGCGCGCATGGTCTGCTCGTATGAGCTGGAATCCACAAAGGCGATGCGGTAGCCCAAGTCCTTGGGCACTATCTTGAAGTACAGCGAGTAATCGGCAATGTTGCCCTGCGCTGCCACGCCGTCAGAGGCGTTGACGGCTGTTGCGACGGCGCTTTTGAGCACGTCTTCATCCATCTGTGTAACGAGGTTGCTGTCGGCGTAGATACTGCCGTCCCAGGTTACGGTCACGCAGTAGGCGGGTATTGACGTCTGCGAGCTGTTATTTCCTGCCCCGTCGCGGCCAATGAAGGGCAAATCCTCGCTGCGCGTCTGGTCTACGGCGCTGCTCAGCGCGTTCTCTATGTTGCTCAAGACGTTTTGCTGCGTCATGTAGCCCATGGCAAAGAAGGCAGCAGCAGACACGACGGCCAAAAGGGCCATCGTGATGATGATGAAGCGCCTTTTAAAGCTCTCGAGAATCTTACTCGCCCTCCTCGATGCGGTAGCCCATCATGCGCTGGGTCACGATCTTGCTCTTGGAGCCCAGGAACTTAAGCTTCTTGCGCAAAAAACTCACGTAGGCTTCTACGTTGTTGTCTTCTGCGGTGGACTCGACGCCCCATACGCGCGAGATGATGGTCTCTTTACTGACGGTGACGGGGGCGTTTTGCATGAGCGTGCGCATGACCTCGAATTCCTTGAACGACAGATGCACAGGCTCGCTTCCTTTGCACGATAAGTCGCAGGTTGACAGGTTGAGCGTGAGGTCCCCAAAGGTGAGCTCGTCGACGATAACCTCTCCTTGGCGGCGAGTGAGTGCGCGCAGGCGAGCGAGGAGCTCTATGGGCTGGAAGGGCTTGGTCATGTAGTCGTCTGCACCGGCGTCTAGGCCGTGAACCTTGTCCATGGTGGCTGTGCGCGCGGTGAGCATGATGATGGGTGTGTTGACGCCAGCTGCACGCGCCTCGCGCACGATCTGGAACCCGTCTTTGCCCGGCAGCATCACATCGCACACGAAGGCGTCGTACTCTGCGCCGGTGATGTAGTCCACGGCGTCATTGCCGTTGTAAACCACGTCAACGAAGTAGCGCTCTTGGCGCAAGATCTGGGCCAGTGCATCTGCCAGGCCGCGTTCGTCTTCTGCGATGAGTATGTTCATGGGCGTGCCCCTGCTTCCCGGTGAAGTTTCATGTTGGGTTGCATTATAAGCACTGCTCCTGAAACCAAGCTTAAGGCTTTGAGCTGTTTGGCAGCGTCGTTACAGCACAAACATCATGAGTGCATACGACCCCACGCCCACGACTATGCATAAGACCAATGACTTGCGCAGATAACCTGCGGCCATGGTGAGCAACGCGGCCACAATCGGCATAAGCGCGGGCCACAGCCCGGCGTCGAACATAGTGGGGGAGAGCAAATCATTTGCCACGAGTGCGGCAAAGGCCGCCGGTGGAATGAGGTTGAGCGCTCGCACAACACCCGGCGCGAGCTCTTTGCCCTTGAGTGCCAGAAGCGGAATACAACGGCACGCGAGCATCGTGACCAAGCAGCAGGCATAGATGATGAGGAAGGTCTGCGTGCTCATTGCGCTGCCTCCTCGTTTGCATCTTGAGTGTGTTTCCTTCGATCGACAGCGATAGAGCACAGGTAGCCTACCGCCACGCCGGCTACGGCGCCCAAGAGAATGGCGGCACCGCTTGCGCCTACGAGTTTGCAGATAAGCACTCCTGCAATAGCGGTGAGCATAGTCACGACGTTGACGATGTTGAGTTTTTGCATGCACAGAAGGCAGATGAAGATAGATGTCATGGCAAACGAGGCAAGGGCTGTGGGTACGCTTACCAGGCTGCCCAAGATAACGCCCGCGGCGTTAGCAAAGGCCCAGGTGAACATAGAGAAGAGGTTGACGGCCGTGGCGCGCGGCACATCCCATCCACCGTTTTGGAAGCGTGCTAAATTCACGCCAAAGCTCTCGTCGGTGACTGTGGCAGAGAAGAGAAAACTCAGGCGCTTGGAGCAACCGGAGCAAAACTGCGAAAGCGCCGTGGCATAAAGCGTCTGGCGCGCGTTGACTAAGCTTACGCTGGCGATGATGGCCGCAGGGCCGCTGCCGGCAAGCCACATGTTGGGAATCATGTACTGACCTGCGCCCGAGTAGAAGGTGATGGACAGGATGAAGGCCTCCAGCGCGTTGATGCCTGTCTGCTGGCACAGCAGCCCGCAGGGAAGCCCCAACACGACATAGCCTGCCATAATCGGCAGCGCTGTAGTGAGTCCGTCTTTAATCACCTTTGTATCCATAAGGATTGCAATCTTGCCACGTCACCTGCGATGTTTCAACTACGTGAACCGCGTTTGAGCATGCATGTGCCGCAAAAGGAG
>CAYQLX010000144.1:0-2533 GCA_964418305.1 uncultured Coriobacteriaceae bacterium
CGCGCGGCTTCCGTCGATGGTCATGGTGACGCTGATTTTGTTGCTCGATGCTGCGTTGTGCTTGTTGGACTTGCTGTCCTGGGTGGAGTTACCGGCGTTCTTTGCGGAGGAGTTGCCGGAGGAGGAACTGCTGGACGAGGAGCTGGCCTTGCTGGAGCTCGAGTTGCGAGCTTGCGAGGTACCGTCGTCTTTGGCTGCTTTTTTGCTGCCTGCGGTCGTGCCGTTGTTGTCTGTAGCTTTGTCGCCATCGGCTTCATCGACATCCGTGCTGCCTTCGGCAGCCGCGGCATCCGTGCTCGCGGTATCCCCGACGCCCCCTTCGGCAACCTCGCCTGCGGTCTGCCCGGCCTCGATGGGCATGGGGTCCTGCGCTCCGACCGTGCATGCGAACACGCCGCATGCGCATGCAGCGGCCACCGCCAACACGGCAAGCACCGTCAGCGCAACACGGCGCCAGCTCCTTGTAGGCGTGCCGGAGCCTGCGGACAAAACCGCGCCGTGTTCCTGCCCGCGCGCAGCCTGCGGAGCGATGCGCTCGTCGCGTGCAGCATCCGCTGTTTTCCTCGGCATGTTCTCCACTGCTAATCCCTGGTTATGTTCTTGCTCGTTGCTCATAAGCTCCTTATCGCCGCGCGTTGCAGGTCATCGCTACGCGCTGCAGGTCACGCGTTCACCCGTGCGCTCGCACGCTTGCCAGCAAGCAACAGGGCGGCCGGACTGTGCCAACCGCCCTGCAACATGCAAAGCAAATCAGCCGCTAGGCAGCCTTCACCTTGATGGTGATGGTCTTGGATGCGGTGGTGCCGCAGTAAGCGTTGACCTTGATGTTGACGTTCTTCTTGAGGCCCTTCTTGACGGTGATCCTGCCGGCCTTGCTCACCGTGACCTTGGCGTTTTTGGTCTTCTGGAAGTAGACGACCTTGTTGCCGTTGGCGCTTTTGATCTTCTTGAGCTGGACGGTGACCTTCTTGTTTGCCTTGGCTTTGACAGTCTTGGTCTTGGCAACCTTGCCTAGGGCAACGGCGTCTTGGGCGCGAATGATGTCATCACGCAGTGCGACGATGTCATAGACGACCTTTGCCTTTTCTGCATCAGAGAGCGCAGCGTAGATGGTCTCTATCTCGCCCATGAACCAGTCGGCGTCGTCGACGTTTTTCTTGGTGATTTTCTTGGGCAAGATTGAGCAGCAGGTGTTTACCACGTCCGCGCTCAGCGGGTCGCTGATGAGGCCAGAGTAATCGCCGTAGCTAAAGCTGTACTTTATGCTCTGGGTGGCGGCGTCATAGCTGGCGACGTCGTAGACGTACTGATAATGCGCGCCGTTGGTGACCGTGGAAGTTACCGCTGTCTTGCCGTTCATGTCTACTTCGCCGTCATAGAGGTCGATCCAGTACTTGTAGGTGTCGTCGTCAAACGCCTCCATGTTCTTGCCGTTGAAGTATGGGTAGTCGTAGCTCGAGTAATACGAGGAGTAGGGGTCGCTCGCAGTAGCCTCGATGGAGTCCACCTTGTCGAAGCCAGCCTCATTCAATGCGTCGGCTACCGTCGCGTCTGCAGAGACGGTGACATAGCAGTTCCTGAGCACTGTGGGGTCGTTTGCATTGTCATTGTCGATGACGGTAATAGCGACGGTTGCTGTGTTGCTGGTAGCGGCAAACGCGCTGCTCACAGCAACGACGTTGAACGCGAACACGCACGCTGCCGCCGTGGCGGTGGCCACAATCTTGTGGATGACCTTCATAGCTTTCCTTTCCCTTTTTGCGCGACGTGGTGTCGTGCAAACTTCAATTGCTCAGAAGAAGCCCTCGTAAAGCAGCGGGCCGCGTGCACCATGCATGGCACACGCGGCCCGTATTCGCCACGTTATCGTTCGCGCAAAGCAGGCCTTGCAGCCTGCCTGCCGCTGCGGTAGATCGCCGCTTTGGCTTGCGCTTCCCATGGGAGCATTCTGGCTTACGCGCAAAAGCGCGATTACAGCGGCGGTACCGTGCGGGATTCTCACCCGGCTTTCCTCCGCATGGGCGTTTCTTCTGTTGAGGTAAGAGTATAGCGGCCTTTATCATTACTCGGGCGCCGGATTACGCGGCACTGTGGTCACAAAGTGCGGTATTGGGTACGTGTTGATGCCCGGTTGGGGACTTTGTGACCACAGTGCCACATGAATCGGGCCTTAAACGTGCTCAAGTGGTCACAAAGTGCGGTATCGGGCACGTGTTGATGCCCGGTTGGGGACTTTGTGACCAAATTGGGCGCATTTTGATGTTTGTATCGTCCTGCATGGTCACAAAGTGCGGTATTGGGTACGTGTTGATGCCCGGTTGGGGACTTTGTGACCACTTAGGTGCTTTGAGGTACGCTCTACGTGGTCCCAATGGTCACAAAGTGCGGAATTGGGTACGCGGCGATGCCCAGTTGAGGGACTTTGTGACCAATCGATCCGCAACCCGCTAGCAAATGCCGTGCTTCGCTACTTGACCTTTACCTTGACGGTCTTTGACGCGGGCCCCCAGGCGGCTGCATTATGGCTGCTCTT
>CAYQLX010000145.1:0-2467 GCA_964418305.1 uncultured Coriobacteriaceae bacterium
CTCAAACAGTCCTCGCTCCCGCGAGCCTTTCCGGCAAGCTCTGCTCCATATTCGCTTAGCGCGACCCCAGCTAAAATCCAAGAGAGCTAAACGCTTCTTATCCTGTCACCCTGAGCGCAGTGAGCGAGCAGCTTAAGTGGGCTGGAGCAGCACATGCCCCCGCAGGCCGCCCAGCTGCATTTGTGTCGCATGCGGCAAGTACAATGGCAGCATGCAGGGCGATATCGACATACCGGATCTTGACTGGGACGCACGAGCAGTGCTCTTGCTCGACCTAGACGCGTTCTTTGCCAGCGTGGAGCAACTCGACCATCCGCAATGGCGCGGTAAGCCCGTGATTGTGGGCGGGCAAGCGGGAAAGCGCGGCGTAGTGAGCACCTGCAGCTACGAGGCGCGCGCCTTTGGGGTGCGAAGCGCCATGCCGTCTGTCACCGCCCAGCGGCTGTGCCCCGATGCCATCTGGACGGGTGCCAACTTCGATCGTTACCGGGAGGTCTCGGCTGCAGTCATGGGCATTCTGTACGACGAAAGCCCGCTGGTAGAGCGCGTGAGCATCGACGAGGCCTTCTGCGATGTAAGCCCCGGACGCTTTAGCAAGGAAAACCCTGTGCGCATCGCAAAGCGCATTCAAGACCGCGTAAGCGAGCTGGGTGTCACCTGCAGCATAGGAGTATCTACGGGCAAGTGCGTCTCTAAAATAGCCAGCGACATGGACAAGCCGCGCGGACTTACCGTCGTCTACCCCGGCGGTGAGGCCGCCTTCCTAGCCGGCATGGACGTAAGCGCCATGCCCGGCATCGGCAAAAGCAGCGCTTCCAAGCTCAAGGCCATGGGCATCAAGACCTTGGGGCAGCTCGCCTGCGCGCAGCCTCAGCAGCTCAAAAGCGTTTTTGGAGTCAACGCCCAGGCCTTCGTAGAGCGCGCGCAAGGCATAGACACGCGTCCCGTCGTCACGCAAAGCGGCGTCAAATCGGTAAGCCACGAGCGCACCTTCACGCAGGACCTCACCGCAAGAGCGCAGATAGAGGACGCCATAGACTTCGTGGGAAGCCTCGTGGGACGCCGGCTGCGCAAGAAGGGGCTCAAAGGTCACACGGTCACGCTCAAGCTGCGCTATTCAGACCTCTCCATCCGCACCGCGCAAAAGAGCATCGGCAGCCAGATCGACGACGAGGGCGTCTTCATCCCCATAGGCAAAAGCCTCATAGAGCAGATTTGGCGTCCAGGCGACGCTGTGCGCTTGGTGGGGCTGGGCATATCGGGCTTTGAGGAGCGCGACTGCCAGATGGAGCTCTTTGACGAGGACGACGTAAGCGCTGGCAAGGCCAACCCGGCGCTCATCAGCGCGGCCGACAAAGTGCGCGATCGTTTTGGCGATGACAAACTCGTCTTTGGCAGGCAGCTCAAGATGACCTCGCAGACAACGCACACACCCAGCCAGGAAGGCACGTCTTAAGCGCTGTAGAGGGGCTGCGCAGCAAACGGTCGCTCGCAGCAACAAGCTAGCAGACGCAGATCCAATCGCAGTAGGCGGCCGCTCGACGCTCAAAGCGCATGGCAGCGCCCTCGTCTGCGCAAATGGCAAAGCTCGTGGCTCCGCTGCCCGTGACCAGCGCGTTGAGCACATCGGGATCTTGGCGCGCCGTCTGGATACGGCGGGCGATACTGCTGCTGGCGGCGAGTACGGCGGGCTCGAGATTGTTGGCGCACAGACGCGCGAGTTCGCGCTTCTGGTCGATGGTGGCGCCCCAAGCGGGAATGGCGTCAATGTAATCAGCCAGCTCTTGCGCGCAGGGCGCGGGCTGCGGGTTCTCGTCAAAGGCCGCATAAACGGCTTTGGTAGGCATAGGTTGGCTATCGCCCATCAAAACCACAGGCAGCGGGAAGCTTGCAAGCTTACGTGATAGCTCGTCGCCGCGACCCTTCATAAGCGCCGTTCCTCCGCAGAGGAAGAAGGCAACGTCAGCACCTAGGCTCTTTGCAACGGCCGTGACGCGCTCGTCGTCGCAGGTTACGCCCCAAAGGCCGCACAGTGCTTTAATGGTGGACGCCGCATCGCTTGAACCTCCACCCAAGCCGCCGCCAGCGGGGATATGTTTGTCGACAGTTATGCGCAGCGCTTGGTCAAAGGCCACAGCATCGCGTTTGAACGCCTGCTCCAGCGCGTCGACAGCTTTAAAGATGAGGTTGTCGGCAGTGGCAACGCCAAGGGCGCCGCAATCAAGCGCAACGGTAGTGCCGCGACGCGTGCACGCGGCCTGCGGCGAGTCGATACAATCGTCTATGCCGGTGACCTGCACATGCAAGACGTCGTGCAACGCGAGCTCATAGAAGACGCTATCGAGCTGATGGTAGCCGTCTTGCGGCGGGTACTTTACGGATAGGCACAAGTTGACCTTGGCAGGTGCCTCAATAGTGATGATGTCGTTGTCGCTTTGTCTCATAGAAACAAGGATAACGGATAGAG
>CAYQLX010000146.1:0-2409 GCA_964418305.1 uncultured Coriobacteriaceae bacterium
TAGAGCATCTTTGCTATCGCCACAATCACTATTCCGCATAGGACGAGGGCGGCGCCGGCCACGCGTTTGCTGTTGATGGAGCGCTTGCTCATGGTAAACAGCCCAAACGTGTCGACTGCCATGCCGCCAACAAGCTGCCCCAGCATGGTGCACACGTTCCACAACCCGATGCCTATGGCCGGCGATCCAACAATCATGCTAAGAACCGCGAATGCGCCGTAGCATCCGCCTGTGAACTGCCAAGCTTTGGCTCCCTTGTAGCTTTTCAGGCGACCTTTGTTCGTTACAAGGACGAGCACCAAGAGGATGAACGTTCCGACTATGAAGTTGACGCACGAGGCTTCGATGGAGCCTATGGTCGCGCCTAATGCGGCGTTGGTGGACGGCTGCAAGCTGGCTATGGCAGCGCCGCAAAACGGCAGGAGTAGGTAGGCTTTTTGCTTTCCAGAATCTAAGTTTGCGCTGGTAGAGGTCCCCTTATAGACAAGGTAGATTCCACCTGCGGCTACCAAGCAACCTGCAAGGCGCAGCGGTGTGACCGGGACGACTGTTGCCCCTGCCAGTCCAAACTGGTCGATGACCACGCCCGCAACGAGCTGCCCGAGCATGGACATCGCTATCATGAGCGCAACGCCCAGCTTTGGGGTGGAGATGACGATGCAGGTAAGGATGACCACGCCGTATGCGCCGCCTATGAGCTGCCAGGCCGGGCAGCTCAGCGCTAGGCTTATGTCGCCTTGCCCGATAGCAAGCACCAACAAGATGCACAAAACCAAACCCACCGCAAAGTTCGTGAGGCTTGCCTGAAGAGAGCCCACTGTGAACCCCAGCGAGGTGTTGGTGGGGCTTTGCGCGGCCATGGCAAGGCCGGTTGCTATAGCTAAAACAATCGAGAAAAACATCGTCTCTCCTTGTTGGAATACGGGTTTTGCGTTGATGGCAGTTGCCAAAACCCTTTTGGCTATTCTATATGGCCCTAAATCGTCTGCAAACAATGGGGTTGTGGTCGCAATAGGGGAGGAAGCTGTGCGGATGTTTTCGCCTGCTTTTACGCGAGCGTGCGCGATAATAGGCGCAATACGTTTGAGGGAGCGTATCTATGCAAAACGAGGGTCAAAGCGCCGCAAGCGCGGACATGGCAGCCACGTCCACCGCTGATGCGGCTGAAGGCAATAACCAAGACCAGTTGTGGTCTCCATCTTTTATCTTGCTCATCGTGTTGACGCTATGCTGCTTTATCGTTGGGCAGGGTCTTAACAGCGGCACGAGCGTCTATCTTGCCCATTACGGAGGAACCGCAGCCTATGCGGGCGTATTGGCCGCGGTCTTCTCTATCTCTGCAGCGGTCGCTAGGCTCATGTGTGGCCCTGTGATTGACTCGCGCGGGCGCCGCGCGGTTATGCTGGCAGGCGTGGCTTTACTCGTCGTCGCTACACTCATGCCGGCTTTCAACCACAGTGAAGCTTACCTCGCTGTCGCGCGTCTGCTTCAGGGAGTGAGCTTTGCCGCTGTTACCACTGCAGCCGCTACGGCCGCTGCCGATGTACTGCCACATTCTCGCATGGGCGAGGGGATAGGCTTCTACGGGTTGGGCCAGGCTATCGCCATGAGCATTGGGCCCGCGCTCGCCTTGTTTTTGGTGGATACTCAGCCGGCAGAGAACCTCTTCTTTGGCTTGAGCGTGAGCGCGCTTGCGGCTTTGGTGCTCGTGGTTGCCTGCCGGTACGAAAAGCACCCAGAGATTTTGCCCGATAACGCCGCATATCGGCTGCGCGTTCAAGCAGAACAGCTTGCGGATGAGAGGCGCGACGATGACGCAGCATCTGGTGCAGCAGACCCCGATGACAGCAACACCCCAAGCGGCAAAGCGGCTGGTTTGTTGTCGAGCATCTTTGAGAAGCGTGCCCTGCCAGGCGCCATTCCGCAGCTCGTGCTCTGCCCGGCGTTTGGCTTTGGGATTTATTTCGTGGGTCTGTACGGCACGACGCTCGGATGCGCCAACGCCGGTTTGTTCTTTACTGTGTCGGCGCTGAGCATGGTCGTCGTCCGTATCAAGTCGGCCGCTCTCATGGATCGCGTAGCGCCTATTTGCTTGATGGCCGCCGCGGTTGCAGCGGGTATCGTCGGATACACAATGCTCTTGGTGTGCGGGATACTTTTAGATGGCATCGCGCTTGATGTCGTGTTCTGCTTTGCGGGGGTGCCCTACGGTCTTTGCCTGGGTATCAGCGTGCCGCTCAACCAGTCTGTCGCCGTCAAGAATACACCGCCGCAGCGTTGGGGCGTGGCAAACGCCTTGTTCCAGCTGGCCATAGACTGTGGCATAGGGTTTTCGTGTTTGATGTGGGGTACCCTCAACGACGCCTTTGGCTTCTCGGTGACGATATGCTGCGTGATGGTGATGATTGC
>CAYQLX010000147.1:0-2332 GCA_964418305.1 uncultured Coriobacteriaceae bacterium
GCAGCAAACATCACCGACGAGCTCTTCGCGCTCATCGACGAGCTATAAGGCAGCGAGAATGAGCAACAGAGCACGCAGCAATTCAAGCAGCCAAGCAGCAGCAGTGACAAGCACAGCCAGCGCCACAGATGCTTCCCGCGACACGGTGAGCATAGAACCCATAGCCTATATCCACACGCAGTTTGCAACAAAGTTTGGCGTGCCACGTCAAAGCGGCATCATAGACTCGCTCACAGCGACCGTCGTCTTTGAGCCCAAGTACCGCAATGCAGATGCTCTGCGCGGCATAGAAGGCTTTAGTCACCTGTGGCTAGTATGGGGGTTTCACCAAGCGCGCCGCGATGACGGCAGCTGGACGCCGCTCGTGCGCCCGCCGCGTCTAGGCGGCAACGACAAGGTGGGCGTTTTTGCCTGTCGCAGCCCCTTCAGGCCCAACAACCTAGGGCTTTCTGCCGTGAGGCTCGATAACGTGGAGCAAACGCCGCAGCATGGCAGTGTCTTGCATGTGCGCGGCGCAGATCTGGTGGACGGCACGCCCATCTATGACATCAAGCCCTACATCCCCTACACAGATAGCATCACGCAGGCAAACGGCGGGTTTGCAAGCAGCGGAGCACCGCAAAAACTCGAGGTTCACTGCCCGGACCAAATTTTGGGTATGCTTGGAGATGCCGCTGCAGCCTTGCAAGACGTTCTTGCTTGCGACCCGCGGCCAGCATTCCATCGCGACCCAGACCGTATCTACGGCATGGACTTTGCAGGCTTCAACATCAAGTTCAAAGTGGATAGCGCCGTAGAAGTGCTAGAGGCGACGCGCCTTTAGTGCCGCGTTGCAGCGCAGCAGCCAAGGCGCGGTAAAGCTAGACTTCTACATCCTCCACATGCGCATGGCAAACAGGCTCATCGGGAACCTCAATGTCGAGCGCATACGAGGCAAGCACGCGCAGCTCCTCGATGCTCTTCTTGTAGCAGGCCAGAGAATCAATCCAGCGGCGCAGGCAGGCGCGGCCCTCGTCGGTAAGAGCGTAGCAGCGCTTTGCCGGACCGCTCTCGCTCAAGTCCCACTCGCTGTTAACCAGACCGTTGTTCTCCATCTGTTTAAGGATGCGATAGATACCGGTAGGATCCGGGGCGTTGCCGCCGTACATAGGCCCTTGGGCCATCTCTTGAATAATCGCATAGCCGTGGATGGGATCGTCGTGCATGGCAAGCACGGTGAGGATAGAGGGCTGCGTCAGGCGCGACAGGCTCTTTCCCAATACGGCGCATTCGTTCATATCGTTATCTGATCTTGGGTGGCATGAAGACCACATTTGCAAAACCTCCCTTGTGGCTTACCCGTTTATTATAGCGCCACGTATCACGCCTTCACGCTGCATACGCACATAAACAGCACTGCTTACACGCATGTAAACAAAAAGCACCTGCCGCTTGGGCAGGTGCTCGGTTTAGGCTTGCTGTTGCAAGGCAGCGCTTAGCAGATCTTGCAAACCCAGCCTTCGGGGCCGGCAATCTTGCACTGCTGAATGTCGGTGAGCGTGGAGCGCAACTTGTGCATGACAGGACCAGAGGTCTCCAGACCATCAGGGAAGGAGACGACAGTATCGCCGTCTTCGATGTGGCCAACGGGAGAAATGACCGCCGCCGTGCCGCACATGCCGCATTCCACAAAATCACCGTCGAGCACTTCCTGCCACTTGACCGGGCGCTCGTCGACCTTCATGCCCAAGATGTCGCGAGCAACGACGACCAAGCTGCGGCGCGTGATGGAAGGCAGGATGGAATCGGTGTGGCTTTGCGGGACCACCAAGGTACCCTGCTTGTCCACGAACATAACGTTGGCGCCGCCGGTCTCCTCGACATAGGTACGCGACTGGCTGTCCAGATAGAGGTTCTCTGCGTAGCCGCCTGCGTGCGCTTCCATGCCGGGCTTGAGGCTCATGGCATAGTTGAGGCCGGCCTTGATGTTGCCGGTGCCGTGAGGCGCTGCACGGTCATACTTGGCGATGGCGAGCTTGACGGCTGTGTCGCCGCCCTTGAAGTAAGGACCGACGGGCGTAACCAAAATGCGGAACTGATACTCATCGGCCGGCTTGACGCCGATGACCTCGCCCGTAGCGACCATGAACGGGCGCACGTACAAGGTGGCGCCGCTGCCAAACGGTGGCACCCAGTCCTTGTTGGCCTCTACCACCTGCTTGACGGCCTCGACAAAGCGGTCCTCGGGGAAGGGCGGCATGCAAAGACGCTCGGCAGAATCTGCCATGCGCTGGGCGTTGAGATCCGGGCGGAAGCAGACGATGTGCCCGTCTTCTGTCGTATAGGCCTTGAG
>CAYQLX010000148.1:0-2321 GCA_964418305.1 uncultured Coriobacteriaceae bacterium
TAGAGCATGCTTATGACCCTGCTGCTGATGCCGAAGAGCTGAAGGAATATCGCGAATCCTGAGCATTTAACAGAAGATGTGTATCCGGCTGGCTATTCGTATGTGCTTGGCGTGATGTCCAGTGATTCAGATGGCTCGCTTTCTAGTTTCTCAAATCGGGACGCTGTCGAAGGCTCTGGCTGTGAGTATGAGGTAGTCGCACCTGGCTCGAATATTTACTCTGCATTGCCTGGCAACCGTTACGCCAAATGGTCCGGTACGTCTATGGCGGCACCCATGGTTTCGGCTGCTGCTGCGATTTTGCGCTCTCAAAACCCTGATAAATCTACGTGGACTTCACGCCTGCTCATGGGCCAGCTGGTCAGCGCGACAACCAACACCATCACTGGCCATTGGGCTTACGGCAAGCTGAATATTACAGATAGCTCGACTAAGACTCCCAAACCAGACCTAGCTATCCAAGACATCGTCGTACTGGATTCAGCCAGTATCAGTGATGCGAATAACGGTGACGGTGTTGTGCAAGCAGGTGAAACTGTCGACTTGGGTATCGTGGTCAAGAACCGTTGGGGCACAGCTAAGGATGTGGTTGTCAAAGCCGATGCAACTTCTTCCGGCGGCGTGGCGAATCCTTACGTCACATTTGTAAATGGCACCGCTACTGTGGGTGAAGTGGGTAGCTTTGTGACTAACGACAACGGCTACACTTACG
The DNA here is from genome assembly GCA_964418305.1 of uncultured Coriobacteriaceae bacterium. Taxonomy (GTDB): domain Bacteria; phylum Actinomycetota; class Coriobacteriia; order Coriobacteriales; family QAMH01; genus W2P13-069. The sequence continues at coordinate 713 of CAYQLX010000148.1, forward strand.
AGGACGATGCGCTTTCATCCGTCACGAACCCCATCCGCATCAAAGTATCTGCTGATGCTCCAAACGATGTACAGATTAATATTAATCTCGCAGCGACCGGCTCTAACGGTATGGATTCGGAGGATGCGACTGTATACACAAGCGAGACGTTCACACACACGATTATTGTGCAGAAGGGGCATCGATTGTCTGGTACGCTCAAAGAAGACACGACGCTTACTTCGGATGAGCTGTGGATTATCGATGATGGTTTGTTGGTGCCCGAGGGCGTGACGCTCACCATCGAGCCCGGCACTCAGGTGCAGTTTTACTCATCGGAATCTGATAGCCCGTATGTGTCCGATGCGGATGCTTATATTTTGGTAGAAGGTAAGCTGCTGTCCAAAGGAACCGAAGAGGCTCCAATCGATATGTTCTTGGGAAAGGGGTATGAAGACAAGGGCGTATTGATATATAACACTGCCTCATATTGGACAGTCAGCGGTCATCTCCGCAACTGTCCAGATCGACGGCAAGAATTGTAGGGTGACCAGCGTGACTAAGGCTGCGCTCAAACAGGCTAAAAAGCTGAAGACGCTCACCCTTGGTAAGAACGTCATTACCGTCCAAAGCGGCGCGCTTAAGGCCTGCAAGAGCCTCAAGACCTTGGTCGTCACCAGCAAGAAGCTCACTAAGAAGAGCGTCAAGAGCATGCTCAAGGGTAGCTCGGTCAAGACCGTCAAGGTCAAGGTGTCTAGCAGTAAGAAAATCAATAAGAAGTACGTGGCCAAGTACAAGAAGCTATTCACCAAGAAGATCTGCGGCAAGAAGGTGATTGTCAAGTAGAGGCAGCCCTCTGCGATACTGCCCAGTGGGTGCCCGCTAACCAAATACGGCTGAACGTGGAAGCCGGGGGTTCCCGGTTTCCACTGCATGTGTATTCAAAGTTTGGTCAGTAAAGTATCGTTGACGTGCAGTGCGCCTGCCGCTCACGTACCTGCCAGCGCATTGGCAGCGTCCATGATGCGACGCGCGGTCTGTCGGCTCACCTTGCTTGCATCCCCGCCGTTTAGATACGCATAGAAATTGCCGCGATTGAGGCCGAGCTGCTTGCACAGCGCATAGACCGACACCCCTGCGCGCTCAAGCGATGCAAGAGTCTTATCCCGCATGAGCGCGATCACGCGCCTATCGGCATTTATCGACTCCTTCTTAGACAGATAGGCAAGCCACACCTTGCCGTAGCGCGTTTGGGCGTAGTCGCCCTGCAGAAGAGAGGGCACGTCACCTGCCTGCTCGAGCGCCTGCACGAAAGCTGTGTACTCGCTTTCAAGCGTAGCCCCTGCGGCAAGCCCTGCCAGATATTGCGCCTTGCCCTGCACTGCCGCGAAGACCATGACAGCCTGCGCAGCAGCGGGGGCGTCGTCCAGCGATGCAGCAAAAAGCTTTCTAAGGTTGTCTGTGTCAAGGCCAGTGAGCTCCCTGCAGTACCCGCGCAAGAAGCCCTTAAACGTCAGATTCACGGCCAAACCTCTCCTTCATGCGTTGGTAGGCCTCTGTCATCTCGCGGTAGCGCCGCTCCGAAAGCGCACTTGCTCTAGCCTCATTACGCCCGTAGACCAGCTCCTCG
>CAYQLX010000149.1:0-2269 GCA_964418305.1 uncultured Coriobacteriaceae bacterium
GTTTGGCGAGCTTTATCTGCAAGGCATCGTCCTTTTCACGCGCCATAGCGAGCAGCGCGCAGCCTTCCTCGGGCAGCATGCTGTTGAGGTAGTTAGACTCGTTGCGCTGCTGGTAGCTAAAGCCGTCGAGCTCAAAGAAGAAGGGCTTGGTGAGAAACGCTGGGTTGTTCTGCGTTGTGGACTTTTGGACGATAGGGCTGATGAAGACGGGCTTGGCATTGGGATCGTCTTGCTTGCGCGTGCCCGCAAAGCCGATGCGCACGTTGGTGCCTACCTTGGTGTTGCCGATAATTGCCGCCTGATACAGGTCAATCTCTACCGTCTTTGCTTTGCGCTCGTCAGACGTGAGGTCGCGCACGTCGTACAAAAGGCCCGACACCATGAAGAAGACATGCTGGTAATCATAGTCATCGCTTAGAAGTTGGATGCGCAGCTTGTTATCCACGTTGCCGATGGCTACCGGTACGGTGTTTATGCCGTCGAGCACATTTCCTGTTTTCTGGTTCTCTATGAGGCTTGTGCCCTCTTGCGGGGTGAAGGCTGTCTCGCGTTTAGGACCAACGATGTTGAGCGGTCCAAAAATGCGCCGTCTGTCGCGCTGCTCGATTTTGGCGGCAACCTTGCTGCTAGCCAGCGACTTGACGTCTTCTGCGATGGTCCTGGGGCAGGAGTCGATGGTGAACATGTACTGGAATGCGTCGCGGTAGTTGTCATGCAGAAACGCCGACATATCCTCGGTGAAGGTGGTCCTGTTAAAGACGACTATCTCGTTTTGGGGGTCTGCTGTCTCGCAGATGGTGCGTATGTCCTCTATATGACGCTGCTTTTTGGGGTAGAAGGAATGCCACGCGCGCTTGGTGTTGAAGGAGTAGTCCTCCATTGGCACGCCGTCTGCGGCGTCGTCAAAGAGCAGGCTCAGCGCCTTGGCGGCGTTGTCTGCCGAGTCATACTTGAGATACTCTGCAAAGTCGCTCTCCCAGTAGCGATAGCCGGCGTAGTCGCCGCTTTGCATGCTGGCTATGAGCTCTTGCGTGGTGGACACCTGCTTGAAGGGCATGGTGCTGATATCTAGGTACAGGCCGCGGTCCTCAAGGTACTCGTCGATGTCATAAGTGAACAAGATTACCGGCTTGTGCGTGAGCGCGAAGTCAAAAAAGACGCTGGAGTAATCCGTTACGAGCACATCCATGGCGTTGAGGAACTCATAATTGTCCTCGCCTGCGGGAAACGGCTTGACATGCTCATAGCCCGACAGCTCAATCTGGCTTGCCACCATGGAGTGCAAGTTCACAAAGAACAGCTGGTCGTCACCTAAAGAGGCGTCGATGTCACGCAGGATGCGGTCAAGGTCCTGCGCATAGCCTTCTATGTTTGCAGAGTGGTTGCTGCGCCCGCGCCACGTGGGCATGTACGCAAAGCAGGTCTTGCCCTCAAGCCCGCAGCGTGTGCGCACAACAGAGCCGTCCTCCCTCATGAAGACGTCGTTGCGCGGGTAGCCAAGCATGGCCGCCTTGTTGCAGAACAAAAGCTCCAAGTTATAGTCGCGCATGATGACTTCTTTGGTGAAGTCATTGGGGAAGGTGATGACGTTTGCCTGCGTGAAGTTGTGCTGCACGTTGTACATGCTCTCGATGCCCAGGCGCATGCATTTGCCTAGGGTTTTGAGCGGCGTGCCGTGCCAGGTTTGGATATAGCGCTGCTCGTCGCGCCTGATAAACCATGCGGGAAACGACGAGTTGTTGACTAGGTACTTGCAGGTGGCAAGGATGCGTGCGTAATCCTCGGACAGGATGTCTACTAAGGTCACCGGCAGCTTGAGCGCGTCTACCACCTCTTGGTGGGCAGCGGCGTCTGCCGTGGAGTAGTAGATGGTGAAGTTTTGCGCGCGGCCCTGGCGCATGAGCTCTTGGAGCATGTGCAGCGGGGAATCCGATATGTTCTTGCCGTGAAACGACTCAAAGAGAATCGCGTTTTCATCGACGGGTTGCTGCGCGTACTTGGCAAAGAGGAACTTCATCTTGGAAGAGTCGCCAAAGTAGCGCTTCCTGATCTTGGTGATATTGAGCTTCATAACCACGTTTCTAGAACTATCAGATCCAACAGGGCAATCTGATTGATTATAGCGAGTAAGCTAAGCTGCACCGCAAAGCAACAGGGATTCACCATATCGTGCATCTTCGGGAGGCCCGGGAGGTCCGGGAAATGTGCACGCAGCAGCCAGTGCTATCATCGACGCGCAGATACGCTTGATGCCAAAGGAGCCAAACCA
>CAYQLX010000150.1:0-2178 GCA_964418305.1 uncultured Coriobacteriaceae bacterium
GCCGCCTCCATCCGCAGCGCCAACCACGTGCGCGAGGCTGCTCTCATGGGTGCCGATATCGCCACCGTGCCCTACGACGCTATGAAGAAGTGCGTCAAGCACCCCCTTACAGACCAAGGTCTTGCAAAGTTCGCCGCCGATTGGGAAAAGGTCGTTAACGCCTAATGGCTCAAGAAGACAGCAAAAAGACGGCAGCAGCGACAGACGCAGAGTCAAAGCCGCGCACGCGCCGTAAGATGACAGAAGAGCAGAAGGCCGCCGCTGCTGCAAAGCGCAAGGCGACCATCGCCGCAAAGAAGGCCGCCGCAGCAGCAGCCGAGGCAGACGCACCTGCAAAGGGCACCTCAGCGGCTTCCAAAGCCAAGGCCGCAGCAAAAGCGGCAGCTACAGCAGCAGATGCCGCAACAGACGCTCCCAAGCGTCGCGGGCGCCCGCGTCTGAGTGACGAGGAGAAGGCCCGCCGCAAGGCCGAGCGCGAGGCTGCCAAAAAGGCTGCCGCGCAGGAGGGAGCAGCAGAGCCTGCCTCCAAAGCCGCCGATGATGCAGCCGCTTCTAACAGTGACGCGCAAGAAGGCGATGTCTCCAAGGGCCGCCGCAACAGTCGCCGTCGCAAGCGCAACGCAGATGACGCCGCAGGCGCGGCAGAGACGGCAGACGCCGCAAAGCAGGAGTCCGGCGAGGCAGGCCAGCATGACAGCAAAGAGCAGGCCGAGGGTGATGCCAAGTCCGGCAGCAACGGTGAGCAGCAAGAGGGCACCGGCCAAGGACGTCAGGACCGCTACCGTCGCAACAACCGCCGCAAAAACCGCAACCGCAACCAGCGCAAAGAGATTGTGCCTTCTGCCACACGTGACGAGCTTGCCAACTTGGCCGACGAGGATTTGGTCGCTAAAGCGGGCGAGCTGGGCGTCGATTACTCGGAATACGGCGAGCGCGACGACCTGGTGAGCGCTGTCTACGATGCGCTGCTGCAGGCCGAGGGCTTTGTCATGGTCGACGGCATTTTGGACCTCATGCCCGATGGCTACGGCTTTATCCGTACCAACGGCTATCTTGCCGGCGAGCATGACGTCTACGTGGGCGCCAGCATGGTGCGTCGCAACGCGCTGCGCCGCGGCGATTACATCGCTGGCCGCGTGCGCCCCGCCCGCGATAATGAGAAGTACCCCGCGCTCAACATGATTGTCTCGCTTAACGGCGAGCCCTTTGAGGGCCCCACGCACCGCGTTAAGTTTGCGCAGCTCACGCCCGTCTACCCCGACGAGCGTTTGGTCATGGAGCACGGGCACAACACTTACACCGCTCGCGCCATAGATTTGGTGGCGCCCATCGGCAAGGGCCAACGCGGCCTTATCGTTAGCCCGCCCAAGGCTGGCAAGACTACTGTCCTCAAGGACATCGCTGCCGCCATCAGCGCTAACAACCCCGAGGTGCATCTCATGTGCCTGCTGGTTGATGAGCGTCCGGAAGAAGTTACCGATATGGAGCGCTCCATCGACGGCGAGGTCATCTCCTCTACCTTCGATATGCCGTGCGAGAACCACATCGCCGTGGCAGAGCTTGTGATCGAGCGCGCCAAGCGCTTGGTTGAGCAAGGCCAAGATGTCGTCATTTTGCTTGACTCCATCACGCGTCTTGCGCGTGCCTACAACTTGGGCACGCCTGCCAGCGGCCGCATCCTGAGCGGCGGCGTGGATTCCGGCGCGCTCTACCCGCCCAAACGCTTCTTGGGCGCCGCTCGCAACATAGAGAACGGCGGCTCGCTTACCATCCTGGGCACGGCCCTCGTGGACACGGGCTCCAAGATGGACGAGGTTATCTTCGAGGAGTTCAAGGGCACGGGCAACATGGAGCTCAAGCTGGATCGCCAGCTCGCAGACCGCCGCATCTTCCCTGCGATTGACCCGGTTACCTCCGGTACGCGCAAAGAGGAACTTTTGCTCGACCCGCAGGAGGCACCGCTCATCTGGGGTCTGCGTCGTTTGCTTGCTAACATGAACAACACCGAGCGTGCTATGGATATGCTGGTTAAAAGCCTGCGCCAGACCGAGGACAACCGCGAGTTCTTGATTAAGAGCGCCAAGAAGGCCAATAAGACCAACGTAGGGGCTAACCTCTAGACCCGCGAGTTATAAGCACTGCAGCAAGGGCCGCCGTCCCATCGGGACCGCGGCCCTT
>CAYQLX010000151.1:0-2112 GCA_964418305.1 uncultured Coriobacteriaceae bacterium
CTATCCCTTATACGCAGCGGGTGATGAACTCCATGAAGTCGCGCGCGACGCCGGCATAATCGGCATCGGGCAGCGTGGCGCCCGCATAGCTCATGGTGCCGTAGGCGGGCTGGTAGATCTGCTCGATTCCGCTGTAATCGCCCCAGAGCATCGACTGCACCCCAAAGGCGAGCTGGGCTTTGTCCTTGCGTAGGCTGAGCACCATCTCGTCGATGCTCTTGCACACGAGCAGCTTGCCGGCAATCTCCTTGGAATAACTGCCCCCTTGGCCCGACTCGTCCGAGTAGTAGCCCCAGCGCGCTAGCAGACTGTTGGCCAGCATGCCCTCAATCAGGTCCTCACTGCCGATGGCGATCTTGCCTTTGACCTGTGCGAGCTTCTGCATGCGCGATATCTGCCCGTCTTCGCTGTCCTCTCCAGATAGCGTGTCCGATTTGGGCATCTGCGCTGTGCCGTCGGCCTTGCGCAGGACAACGAGCGTCTCGAGCAGCTGGGCAGTAAAGCTCCTCATGGATGTCTTGGCGGCGCCTCCGTCAAGCGTCCCGGCGTCGCAGGCGCTACTCACAATGCTTTCTGCCGCGATGACCGCAGTGCCCTCGTCAAAGCCGTCCTTAGCCATTTTGGCTATCTGTGCGGCCGTCTTGTACTTGATGGCAAAGGTTACTTGCTCGCGTCCCGCTTGCTCTTGGTAGCGCGAGAAGTAATCCTCCACGCGGCTCGTGGAGCTTGAGGGTAGCGCGCGCTTGAGGTTGGCGTCAGCGACGATGTAGATGGTTACTGGCTCGCTTCTGACCTCGGTGTCAGATGCAAAGCCCTGCGACACGCCCTCTGTTGCTGTGCCGCTGCTGCATCCCGGCAGGCAGCCTGCCATGGCGGCGGCGCCACCAGCGGCCAGCAGCTTAGCAAACCCGCGCCTGGAAAGCATCGCGCCCTCTCTGCATGTTCCCAGCAGTTTGCTCATCGAGTGCCGCCCGTGAGCTCGTCTTGCTCGATGTGGGGTACGTGGATGCCGCTTAGGATGTTAGCAATGACGTCGTCGGCGCTGCGACCGGCGCTCTTGGCGTTGTGGCTGAGCATGATGCGATGGTGCAGCACGTTGCAGGCAAGGGGCTTGATGTCGTCGGGCACGACGTAGCCGCGACCGTTGACAAGCGCTTGTACGCGCGCCAAGGCGAGCAGCGCCTCTGCGCCGCGGATGGACGAGCCAACGAGGATATCGGTGTTGTCGCGCGTGGCGGTGATGATCTGCATGATGTAGCGGTAGAGCATGTCGCTCACATGCACGCGCTCTGACAGCGCGCGTAGCGACAGAATGTCTGCCGCTCCACAAACGGGCGCGACGGCCTTCTTGGCGCTCTCCCCTAGCTTGAGCACCTGTACGGCCTGCTCAAAATCCGGATAGCCTAAAGATAGCTTCATCATGAAGCGGTCGAGCTGCGCCTCGGGCAGCGGGAAGGTGCCAAACTGCTCCACGGGGTTTTGGGTGGCGATGACGATAAAGGGCTGCTTGAGTACATGCGTGTTGCCGTCAACGGTGACCTGGCCTTCGCTCATGGCCTCGAGCAGCGCGGATTGTGTCTTGGCGCTAGCGCGGTTTATCTCGTCGGCCAGCACCAGGTTGCCAAAGACGCCGCCGGGCATGAAGCGAAACTCCTTGGTCTGCTGGTCGTAGAAGGTAAAGCCTGTCACGTCGGTGGGCATGAGGTCGGGAGTGAACTGGATGCGTGAGAAGCTCATGTCGGATGACTTGGCCAAGGCCTTGACGAGTGTGGTCTTGCCCGTGCCTGGGAGGTCTTCCAGCAAGACGTGCCCGCCTGCCACCAACGCCATGATGACGAGCTGGACCACCTCGTGCTTGCCTTGGATGACGGTGTCAACATTGGCGGCGATGCGCTCCATCAGCTGCTGGGACGCCTTGGCCTCCTGCGCTGTGGGCGCGCTTTGCTGCGCGGCGTTCGTGTTGTCGCTCATGGTGCGTGTCCTTTCTTATAGCCGGCTGTGTTGCAGGCTGGTGGTCATTTTACTTAAGCAGCGTCGCTGCAGCGGGTTGTGCGCACGCCGGCGTACCGGCTCCGCGCTCATTGCGGCTGTAAGCTTGCAAACAGCCGTAAC
>CAYQLX010000152.1:0-2094 GCA_964418305.1 uncultured Coriobacteriaceae bacterium
CGCACGCAGCCGTCGCAGTCAAGTTCTATGCGCGACAGCTCCTCTTTTACATCGCTTGTATATGACACTCCTCCATCACCTCCGCAAAGGCGGCGGCAAGCTGCTCTTGGTCGTGCCAGGTGGGGCGCTCGATGTCTGCCATATCGCGCACCATCGTCTTGACGCCCAGGGCCTCGATCTTTGCCAGCAGCTCGTCGTTGCACTCCACTCGACGCACCTGGCCGCTACGGCGGCCGCGCGTTTGGAAGCGGGAATCCGAGTAATCGCGCACCACCGGGAAGAATCCCGTCACGCCGGGCTGGCCGCCGCGATCTTGGTGGATCAAGACGTAGTCGAGCAAGCCGTCCATGCCGTGGCGCATGAGCGCATCCACATGCTCGTAGCAGTTCATTGCCCAGGTCTCGCCCTGCATATCGGCAAGCGAGCAAACAAACACCGTCTTGGCGGGGTTTACCTCGCGCTCCTTTGCCTTGCGGATGCTTTCCACCACGCCGGGGACGAGCAGGTTGGGGATGATTGAGGTAAAGAGACTGCCGGGGCCTAAGACGATGAACTCGGCCGCGCGAATCTGATTGAGCGCCGCCGGGTGCGCCTGTGCATGCGCCGGAGTGAGGCTCACCGTCTGCATGTGGCAAGGCGCGTCACCAATCGGGCGCTCGCCTTCCAGGAACTGCCCGTCAGCCGTGTATCCGGAGAGCTTGACATCCCCTAGGGTAGATGGGTAGACGTGACCGCGAGCGTCGAGCATATATTCACAGATGTGAATTGCCTCTGGGAAGGAGCCGGTCTCCTCGGCAAAGGCGGTGAGGATGAGGTTGCCCAGGGAGTGGTCGTCGAGGTACGGGAACCTGTGGCTAAAGGCGCGCGCAAAGGCGGACTTCGTGTCTGCGCTCATAGCCAATATGCACTTGCGGATGTCTCCCGGCGGCACAACACCGCCGCGCTCGCGCAGGATGCCCGTGGAGCCGCCGTCGTCGATCATGCCGACGATGCTCGACGTCTTGCATCCCATGTCGAGCAAGGTGCGGATGGACACGGGGGCACCGCTGCCGCCGCCGATGACAACTGCCTTAACACGCTGCGAAGCCATGGACTACTCCCCCTGCGCCAGGGCCAGGTCGCGATGCGAGATGCCCACGCGGTAGCCCTCTTGCTGCAAGTGATGCGCCGTCTCTTGCGCTATGGCCACGCTGCGATGCTGGCCGCCCGTGCACCCAACGGCTATGGAGAGGTACTGCTTGCCCTCGTTCACGTAGCCGGGCACCACGCAATCCAACAGCCCAAACCACTTGTCGAGGAAGGCGCGCGTCTCGTCGCGCTGTATAACGTAATCGCGCACGTCGTCGTCTAAGCCGGTCTTAGCGCGCAGCTCGTCCACATAGAAGGGGTTGGGCAAAAAGCGCACGTCCATGACGATGTCTGCGTCGGTGGGAGCGCCGTGCTTAAAGCCAAAAGAGTAGACGTTGATGCCCAGACCCTCTTGCTCGGATTGCTCGCTAAAGAGCGCGCGGATGCGGCGGCGCATATCCTGCGGGCGCACATGCGAGGTGTCGATTACGTAGTCTGCCATGCGGCGCGCGTCGGCTAAAAGCTTGCGCTCGCGCTTGATGCCGGTGGTGATTGTCATACCCGCGTCACACAGCGGATGGCGGCGGCGCGTTGCCTTGAAGCGCGACAACAAGACGTCGTCGCTGCAGTCCAAAAAGAGCATCGCGCGCGACAGACCGCTTTCGTCGAGCTTGAGCAGCTCTCCGGTGAGCTCGCCAAAGAACTCCTTGGCGCGCAAGTCGCACACGATGCACAGCTTGCGCAGCGAGTCACTGTTGAGGCCGGCCAGGCTCACCAGGTTGGAGAGCAGGCTGGGCGGCAGGTTGTCGATGCAAAAGTAGCCGATGTCCTCAAAGGTGTGCATGGCCTCGGTGCGGCCGGCACCCGACATGCCGGTAATGATGACCAGGTCTGGGCCGGTAATGGAGGTATCCAATGCGTCCATGTTGTCTTCTTGCGCCATGATGCTCCTCTCGCGCTGCGCGCCTTAGCGCTGCGGTAATAGTTAAGTATACAGCGCACATGCGGCGCGACCCGCTGGCGCGC
>CAYQLX010000153.1:0-1990 GCA_964418305.1 uncultured Coriobacteriaceae bacterium
TCCACTCGACCTTACCATTGTGCTCGGACACATCGACGCAAATGCCCTTGGAGCCAGATATTTTAACCTTAAGGTTGCCGCTGTAGAAGCGATTGTCCTTATAGCTGTAATGCCAGGTGGTCGGGCAATCGGAGTCCGCGCTGCCGACGAGTATGGGCTCTTTTGTTGCAAACGCCGCCGGAGCTATAACAGCAGCCGCAGTCAAAGCAGCAGCGGCGGCAAGCAGGAGAATCTTGCTGCGTTTCATGGGTGTGTTTTCTCCTCTGTTTAAACGCTATATCCCGCCCATCATAGCAAGGCTTACAAGCAGGCGGCAAAATCATCAAAACACGCACACAAGAGTAGTGTCCAAGCGTTAAAGGGTCATGAAGGCGCCATGGCCCTACCCGGCGCTATGCATCGGCGCTATGCGCCCACGCTATGAAGACCCGTGGTGTCTATATTGCCTATATGGCGGTTGGTATTGAGCGCAAAGGAAACTTGCTCATCCCAAACGATATCCGGCGTAGTGACAGCAATCTCTATACCATCTGCGTCCCAGACGACATGCGCCTTACTGCGCAGGCGGGTAGCAAGAGCACCTTTTGGCTCGTAAGCGAAGACCTCGCTTAGATGCCGGCCTCAATTGACGCAGTCGATGATATCAACAGCAATAATGCCGCTACCCTTTGCGGCAAGGTGCTCGCGCAAAGCGGAATCTATATCGATGTGTGGATTTGCTTGCAGCGTCACAGCGCGTCACCTCCAAAGAACTCGCGTCCATAGTTGGTCTGCCCTTGGCTGCGATCAGCTAGCTGGCACAAGACATTGTCCAAATCCCACGGCAGCCCGTCGCTAAAGCTCATCTGCTCGCCGGTGATGGGATGCGTAAAGCTCAGCTTGCAGCTATGCAAAAACTGCCTGTCCAAACCTAGCTCTGTGCGCAGGGCAGCATCTTTGTTGCGCGCCTTGACGTTGGCGGCGCGCCCGTAGACGGGGTCTCCCACGACAGGGTGGCCGGTGTAAGACATATGCACACGTATCTGATGAGTGCGCCCGGTATAGAGCTTGCACTCCAGCAAGCTATAGCCATCGTCGATGCGACTTGCCTCAAAGCGCTCCAGAACATTGAACGTGGTTATCGAGCTGCGGCTCGATGCGTCTATGCTCACAGCCATACGTGTACGGTCGCGCTCATGGCGCCCTATGGGGGCGTCAATCATGCCGTTGCCTGCGGCAAAACTGCCATGCACCAACGTGCAGTAGCGCCTATCCACCAAGCGCAGACGGATGTCATCTTGCAGCTTGGCTGCAGCAAGGTCGGTCTTGGCGGCGAGCATCAGCCCGCTTGTATCTCGGTCCAACCTATGTACGATGCCGGGGCGATCGTCACCTTGCACGACGCCCAAGTGGGAGATACCGCAATGCGCCACCAGAGCATTGGCCAAGGTGTCGTCATAGTGGCCGCGCGCGGGATGACACACGAGCCCCGCCTGCTTGGACAAGACGATGATATGCTCGTCCTCATAGCGAATATCCAGATTGATATCATAGGCAGGTTTGATGGCAGCCGGCTCTCCACTGCGCGGGGGAACCTCTATGTGGAGTACATCGCCTGCAATGACTAGGCGCTTCTTGGTTGCGGGACGGTCGTTTACGAGGATGCGGCCGCTTTCTATAAGACGCACGACGGCACTGCGGCTTGCTATGGCCTCTATGCCCAAGCCAGCCACGAGCGCATCCAAGCGAGTGCCCTGCTCGTCAATGGTCACGATATGAGTAAACGACTCCGTCACTTGAGGCGATCTTCCTCTCCCCTCTTGCCCGCGTCTGTACAGACCGCACTAACGGCAGGCCCACCTTTAGTTGCAGCCTTTTCATCGTCATCCCAATCCATGAAAAACATAACGCAAATGATGAAGAGAATCACCCCGCAGGTGATGCAGATGTCTGCCACATTAAAGACCGGGAAGTCGATGAACGTGAACTCGAAGAAGTCAACGACGTAGCC
>CAYQLX010000154.1:0-1899 GCA_964418305.1 uncultured Coriobacteriaceae bacterium
AACCCGGATTTCATCCGCCCAGAGATTCGCCGCAACGAGGTCATGAGCTTCGTCAAAGGCGGCATGCATGACCTCTCCATCAGTCGCTCCACCTTTGATTGGGGTGTGCCGCTGCCCTTTGACAGCGAGCACGTAACCTACGTGTGGGTCGACGCCCTCATCAACTACCTCACGGCGCTGGGCTACGGCAGCAGCGACGAGTCAGAGCTTGCCAAGCGCTGGCCCGTGGACTTCCACTTTGTGGGCAAGGACATCATCCGCTTCCACTGCGTCATCTGGCCGGCCATGCTTATGGCTGCCGGCCTGCCACTGCCCAAGCACGTCTTTGCTCACGGCTTCCTCATGGCGGCCGACGGCTCCAAGATGTCCAAGTCCAAGGGCAACGCGCTCTACCCGCGTGACCTTATGGAGCAGTTTGGTGTGGACGCGTACCGCTATTACTTCATGAGCGACGTGACTTTTGGTGCTGATGGCAACATCGGGCTTGATCGCATGACGCAGGTCTACAACGCAGATTTGGCCAACAGCTATGGCAACCTCTTTAGCCGCGTGAGCAACATGACCATCAAGTACTTTGACGGCAAGGTGCCTGCCTGCCCGGCCGAGTTCGCGCAAAACCCGCTCAAAGAGATTGCAGACGGCCTGTATCCCAAGTATGCAGAGTGCCTGCGCAATGTTGACTTTGGCGGGGCAACCAGCGCCATCATGGAGCTCGTGCATCGCGCCAACCTCTACGTCGAGGAAAGCGCCCCTTGGAACCTCGCAAAAAGCGAAGAGACACAAGGCGAGCTAGCTGCCGTGCTCTACAACGCGCTCGAGGCCTGCCGCATCAGCGCCCTGCTGCTCGCTCCCTTCATGCCCACTACCAGCGACGAGCTCTACAGCCGTTTGGGGCTAGGCAAGGCGACCGAGGTTACCGATGGTCCCGCTGCCAGCGCTTGGGGTGGCCTGCCCGTAGGCAATACTGTCATCAAGGGCGACGCGCTCTTCCCGCGCCTGACCAAATAAGCGTGCGCTCTGCGGGCCTTCGGCTCCATGGTCGCGGGACTTTAGCCCGCTCCCTCGCCTGCAGGCTCCGCAGCCCACGCGCTTATTTGGCCAGGAGCCTGCTGGTAATTGAATTCGAGATTTGACAGATAACGTTAATTCAAGTGGAGCGCACATGTCTCTAAGCGATTTCAAATACTTCGACGACTGCGACGCGCAGTTTCGCAATTCCAAGGGCAAGGTGCGCCCTGCGCCTGCCCTGTTGCCAGACGCGCCTGTGGCAGACGTGCACTGTCATCTGGGCATGTTGCCGGACGCTCCGCTTGCGATGGCGCGTGCGGCTTGCCATGGCCTGCGCTTTATCGAGTGCATAACCGATCCATCAGAATCCGAGGAAGGCGAGCTTGCCTCCGCAGCTGTTTACGATGCGATTCCCGCATGGCGCGAGCAGGCAGAGCTGTACCTGCGCGACATGAGTGACAGCTGTTCGCAGGCGCCCCGCGTGCGCATGGCCTGTGGCGTGCATCCGCATAACGCGCGCTTGTGGGACCAAGCTAAGCCAGCGCTCCTCAAGCTGCTCGAGCATCCGCTTACGAGCTGCATAGGAGAAATCGGCCTTGACTACCACTACGACTTAAGCCCGCGCGATGTACAGCGCGATGTCTTTGCTCAGCAACTGCGCCTAGCGCATGAGCTGGACCTGCCGGTTGAGCTGCATATACGCGAGGCTCATACGGACGCAGTTGAGATTTTGCAGCGCGAGGGCGTGCCGCAGGCCGGCTGCGTGCTGCATTGCTTCAACCTAGGGCCGCAAGACCTCATCCCCTTCGTAAAGCTGGGCTGTTATGTGTCGCTTGGCGGGCCGCTCACGTTTAAGAAGGAGTACGAGACGCGCGCCGCTGTGACGCTCAT
>CAYQLX010000155.1:0-1889 GCA_964418305.1 uncultured Coriobacteriaceae bacterium
TGCGACTGCTGTAGTGCGGACGACGAACGGCAGCGTTTGAGTTCTGCAACGCGCTAAAAGCCCTGCTCGGCTTATATGACAGCATCCAATACTAGATTTTGTAAAAAACTTTCCGTTTTGACTTGCGCAACTACTGGATGGTGTCTTATATTGGTTTCAGCAAGTCAGTCCTCCCTCAAAAGCGTTACAAAAACTGGCTTAGCAAGAAGGTAGTTGCAGCTACCTTCAAGCAAACTCCTTTGTGGTTTTTGGCTCGAGCGGGATCAGGCCCCCGCTCGGGCCAAAAATCTTTTTGGGAACGCTACACTTTTACGTAAGCCGCGCGAGCGGCATTTTGTATATTCTGGGACTAATCCCACTAAGGAGGTGGGATTAACAATTGAAAGGAAGCGCTATGGAAACCTATTACAATCCCGCTGATTTGGCCAAGTTTTCTGCAGATGGCGTTGGCAGTGCCGCTCCTGAGCTTTGGGAGAAGTACATGGGCTATTACGGCTCGGTCTTTGCCGATGGCGCTTTGACCGCTCGTGAGAAGGCCCTTATCGCCATCGGTGTGGCCGCGGCTGTGCAATGCCCCTACTGCATCGACTCCTACACCAACACTCTGCTGCAAGACGGCTGCGATGCGGACGAGATTATGGAGGCCATCCATGTCGCCAACGCTATCCGTGGCGGCGCATCCCTGGTTCACGGCGTCCAGGCCGTCAACATCATCGAGGAAAACGAGCTGTAGACAGCGCGCATTCGCGCTTGCCTTAGGTTGTTGCAGCTGCGAGAGGCCCGTTGCATGGCGGTGCCCCTCGTGCGGCAAACGGAGGGACAATGACCCAACTCATCGACAGAATAGCTAATGACCCGCAGCTTAAGCAGGCAATGGCCGCCTTCCCGCCCTTTATAGAGCGCGTCCCAGAAGAGTTCCGGTACAGCTTGGAAGAGCTGGACGTGCTACAGGTCAATATCACGCGTCAGTGCAACATCGTCTGCAAGCACTGTCACTTGGATTGCCATCCCAACCGCACCGAGCACATGTCACGCGAGCACTTGGAGCAGTGCTTGGATGTGTTCTGCAAGCGCGGGTTTAAGACGCTTGACATAACCGGCGGCGCCCCCGAGATGAACCCGGATTTTGAGTGGTTCATCCGCGAGGCTGGCGCGCGCAACATCCCCATGATTGTGCGCAGCAACCTGATCATTCATGAAGAGCCCGGCTACGAGCACTACCCGCAGCTCTTTGCGGATCTGGGCATCAACGTCGTGGCATCGTTGCCGCACTACCGCGAGCGCAACATGGAAAAGCAGCGCGGCACCGGCACCTTCATGCCTGTCATTCGTGGCCTGCAGCGCCTCAACGCGCTGGGCTATGGCAAGGGTGAGGCAGGCGCCAACGCCGCCGGGCAGCGCCTCCAGCTCGACTTGGTGTTTAACCCGGCCGGCATCAACCTGCCGCCAGACCAGGCAACGATGGAGGCCGAGTACAAGCGTCGCCTCAAGGCGGACTTCGATATAGACTTCGACAATCTCTTTGTCTTTACCAACGCACCGGGTGGGCGCTTTGCCATGTCCCTGATGAAGGCAGGCAAGCTCGACGTCTACATGAACAAGCTCATCGACGTCTTCAACCCGGACACGGTAGAGGCGATGATGTGCCGCATGGAGTACTCCGTCGCGCCCGACGGTCATCTGTACGACTGCGACTTCAACCAGGCGGTGGCCCTGCCCTGCGCAGATGGGCGCATGATTGGCGATTTGCTGGACATGAATCAGCCGCTCAAACGGCGCATTTGCCTGGGCAACCACTGCTACTCATGCACCGCCGGTGCAGGCAGTAGTTGAGGCGGCACCACGGCGTAGGTCTACGCCATAAACAACGCAAATACCGCCCTACCGGC
>CAYQLX010000156.1:0-1871 GCA_964418305.1 uncultured Coriobacteriaceae bacterium
TAGCCGCGGCTCAAGGCAATCTTGCCCGTGCGGACTATCTCTTTGAGGCCGTAGGCGCGGAACATGTCCTCCATGGCGTTGAGCTTACTGTCGGTGCCGGTGGCCTCTATGGTGAGGCTCGAGTACGAGACATCGACCACGTTGGCGCGAAACACGTTTGCGATCTCTATAATCTCTGCCCTCTTTGATGGCTCGGCATTGACTTTGAAGAGCACAAGCTCGCGGTCGATATGGGCCTCTTCTGTGAGGTCGTTGATCTTGTAGACGTTGATGAGCTTGTGCAGCTGCTTAGTGACCTGCTCGACCTGCTCTATATCGGCATCCACCACAAGCGTGATGCGCGAGCGGGTGGGGTCTTCTGTGCGGCCCACAGCCAGAGAGTCGATGTTGAAGCCGCGGCGGGCGACCAAACCCGCGACGCGGGTCAGGACGCCGGGAGCGTTATCGACCAAGATGGAAAGCGTACGTGACATCTTAGGCCTCCTTCTCGATCTTGTTGCCGTCTGCATCCAGGACCACCGCACCAATCATGTCGGTGACGGCCTTGCCGCCCGGAATCATGGGATAGACGTTCTCGCTTGCAGGGATCTTGACATGCAGCAGGTAGGGCTCGTCGCTTGCGAGCATATCGGCAAGCGCGCCAGAGAGCTCTTCTGGCTTGGAGATGTCGTTGCTCTGCCAGCCGTAAGCCTTGGCCAGCTGGACGAAGTCTGGGTTGCAGCTAAAGATGGTATTGCTGTAGCGCTTGTCATAGAAGAGCTCTTGCCACTGATGCACCATACCCAAGCAGTTGTTGTCCAGGATGACGAGCTTGATGGGGAGGTTGTTCTCGCGGATGGTGGCCATCTCCTGGATGTTCATCTGCACAGAGCCATCGCCCGCTATGCACACGACGCGGCTGTCGGGCTTGCCCATCTGCGCGCCCATGGCCGCCGGCAGGCCAAAGCCCATGGTGCCGGCACCGCCGCTGCTTATGAAGGTACGGCTGCGCTTGCAGGTAAGGTACTGGGCTGCCCACATCTGATGCTGGCCAACCTCGGTGGTGTAGATGGTGTCATGATCAGCTGACATCTTGCACAGCTCGTCGATGACCTGCTCGGGCAGGATGGCGTCTTTGCGCGGCTCGTAGAAGAAGGGACTCTCGCGCTTCCACTGCAGCACACGCTTGACCCACTCGTCTGTCTTGGGTTGCGGCTTCTTAACCTCGAGCTCCTCATTGATGGCAGAAAGCACAATCTTGGCGTCACCCACGATGGGCACGTCCACGGCGCGGTTCTTGCCAATCTCTGCCGGGTCTATATCAACGTGCACCACGCGCGCATTGGGCGCGAACTTTTCCAAGGCGCCGGTCACGCGGTCTGCAAAGCGCGTGCCCACAGCAAAGATAAGGTCGCTCTCGTAAAGCGCCATGTTGGCAGCGCGGCTGCCATGCATGCCAACCAAGCCAAGGCACAAGTCCTTGTCCTCGTTGTAGACGCCCTTGGCCATGAGGCTCAAGACGCAGGGAATCTGCAGAGTCTCGCTGAGTTTGACGAGGTCTTGGCAGGCATGGCTCCACAAAACACCGCCGCCGCAGTAGATGACGGGCTTCTTGGCGCGCGTGAGTTCTTTTACCGCCTGCTTGACCTGCTTGGTATTGCCCTTGTAGGTGGGCTTGTAAGACTGCAGCTTGACCTCGTCGGGGTAGTTGTAGGTTATTGTCTCTGTGAGGAGGTTGCTCGGCATGTCGATGACGACGGGGCCGGGGCGGCCAGTGCTAGCAATGTGATAGGCCTCGGCCACGGTCTGCGCAATCTTGCTTGCGTCGCGCACTAGGTAGCTGTGCTTGACGATGGGCATGGTGATGCCCGTGATGTCGCTTTCTTGGAAGG
>CAYQLX010000157.1:0-1715 GCA_964418305.1 uncultured Coriobacteriaceae bacterium
CTGCAGGTGCCGAAGCCGCGCTCGGGTGCGGAGTCTGAGCGCAAGGCGCGATTCACTCCGCATTCGTGTGCAAACTCGACAAACCATCGCGACTCCTAATTGAAGCGATTCATCGTCAGTATGGCACCTTGGTTAAGGATGGACAGCGCTGCATCTGCTGCAACGCCGATAGCCGCCTCGAAGGTCTCGAGTTCTGCGCCCTTGGGGCTGGACAGGACGTAATCAGCCACGGGCTTGCGTCCCGGCGGATGGTCGATGCCTACGCGCACACGCGTATAGGCGTTGCTACCCAGCTTGTCGTGGATGGAGCGCAGGCCGTTGTGGCCACCATGACCGCCACCCACCTTAACGCGCACCGTTCCGCAAGGCAGGTCGAGCTCGTCGTGGATGACCACGATCTCTTCCGACTTGATTTTATGTGCCGCTGCCAGCTTAGAAACAGGGCCGCCGCTGGTGTTCATGAAGCTTTGCGGCTTGGCCAAGATGAGCTCTTCACCTTTGTATTTGACATGCGCCGTCAAAGCACCCAGCTCGCTTTTCCAATACGTAGCGCGCAACTCGCCAGCCAGCTTGTCGATGGCCATGAAACCGGCATTGTGACGCGTAGCAGCGTATTGCTCGCCCGGATTGCCCAAGCCGACGATGAGCTTTACCGCCATTAGGAGAAAATCCCAGAGACAGAACCGTCCTCAAAGACAGCGTTGATAGTGCGTGCAAACAACGGAGCGATGGACAAAACCTTGAGCTTGCCGTTTTGGCGCTCGAGCGGCACGGGGACAGCGTTGGTGACCACGACCTCCTCGAAGCAGGAGTTCTGGATGCGCTCAAACGCAGGGCCAGAGAAAATGCCGTGAGTTGCGCAGGCATAAACGGCCTTGGCGCCGCGGGCCTGCAAGGTGGAGGCAGCTGCGCAAAGCGTGCCTGCGGTGTCGATAATGTCGTCGTTGAGGATGCAAACCTTGCCCTCGACGTCGCCAATCAGGGCCGTAATCTCTGCTTGGTTGTGCTTGGGGCGATCCTTGTGCATGATCGCGAGGTCGCACTCGAGCATCTGCGAGAACCTCTTGGCAGCCTTGGCGCGGCCTACATCGGGGGAAACAACGCACATCTCCTCGGCCGTAAAGCCCTTCTGCTTAAAGTAGTCGACGAACATGGGCATAGCGGTCATGTGGTTAACGGGGATGTTCAAGAAGCCCTGGATGGCGTCTTGATGCAGGTCGAGCGCGATGATGTTGTCTGCGCCGGCAACGGTAAGCAAGTCTGCCACGAGCTTAGCGGTAATGGGCTCGCGTGATGCGGCCTTGCGGTCTTGGCGAGCATAGCCGTAATGAGGGATGACGGCGGATATATGGCTTGCGGACGCGCGCTTGGCAGCGTCAATCATGATGAGGAGCTCCATCAAGGCATCGTTGACGTCACAGCCATTGCCCGCGCACACCGATTGCACCAAGAAGACCTCTTTGCCGCGAATCGACTCGAGGTAGCGGGCGTAAATCTCTCCGTTGGCAAACTTCTCCAACTTGATGTTGGATAGATTCATGTTCAGCTGCGTTGCGATCTCATCTGCCAGGGGACGGTTTGCCGAACCGCTGAAGATCATCATCGTCTTTGTCATTTCCATGTGCTTTGCTCCTGTTGGCTCATGCTCGAAGTGCGTTTTGCCCGCCTGCGCGGTTTGCAAACAATTCTAACGCACTGCGTGCAGCATCCCGGCT
>CAYQLX010000158.1:0-1620 GCA_964418305.1 uncultured Coriobacteriaceae bacterium
CTTCGCGCTCAAACAGTCCTCGCTCCCGCGAGCCTTTCCGGCAAGCTCTGCTCCGTATTCGCGCTTAGCGCAACCCCAAGCTGCACCGCAAGTACGCGGCTCGCAAATCAAGAAACTGAAGCGGCCTGTCGGGGGTATGTGCTGCGTAACGCCTCGCGCCACAAGACAGCTGAGTCAATGTGGCGCGGAACGCAGCGCACGAGCGCCCGTTAGGGCGCGAGCAGCGGAGTGAGCTGGAGCAGCACATAAGTCGCGTCAAGGCCAAGCCGCTACGCGGCGGCCTTCGGCCGGCCTTGACCCTCCTTGTTACGGCTGTTCGCAAGCTTACAGCCGCAATAGCCCCGCAAGGCGCGACCCTAGCTGCGCTGCTCAGTCACAAGCCGGGTGCTCTATACTGTTGAGCCATGAGCAAACTAGACGACATCGAGGCTCTGACCAAAGAGGTCACGGCTTCCTCCATCACCATCCTGCCCAAGCGTTGTAGCTATATCCGCAACTGGAACAGCAGCTGCAAGGCTTGCATCAACGCCTGCCATCACGACGCCATATCGCGCAAGATCGGGCACATCAAGATTGATGCAGAGAAGTGCACCAACTGCGGCGCCTGTACGGCGGCCTGCCCCATGAGCGCCATGCTCACCAGTGCGCCCAACCAGACCGATATCGTGCGCTCTGCAAAGCAGACGGCTGCCAACTACGGCGGCATAGCAGCCTTTACCTGCCGTCGCCATGCAGACGAGCTTGGCATCGACGAGACCTGCGTGACGGTGTTGCCCTGTCTCGATTATCTGGACGAATACCTCATCTGCGGGCTTTTGGCCATAGGCATCGACCGTGTGGCACTTTTGTGTCCCAGCTGCGAGGGCTGCGAGATAGACAGCGATGAGCCGTACTTTCCGGCTGTTGTCAAAAGCGCGCGCAACCTCATCAAGACATGGGGCGCTGGCGGCAAGGTCAAAATCTTCAAAGACGTGCCCGATAACATCTGCCACACAAAGCAGCGCCATGTTGCCAAAAGCGACAGGCGTGACGCGCTTACTCAAGCAGGAGGCAGCGCCCTAGGCTTTGTCATGGACTCCATAGACGAGGCCGTAACCGGCCAGAAGAAGCACAAAGAAGACCCTGACCGCCAGATTGTAGTCAAACCCGACGACGTCTTCCCACCAGACACCTACCGCGGACCGCGCATCAAGAAAATGCTTGACCGCGTGGGACAACTGCCTGCCGGAGCGAGCATCGAGTCGCGCTTCTGGGCCACCGTAGACATCGACGACACCAAGTGCATACGCTGCGGCTGCTGCGCCACGATGTGCGCGACACATGCCCTGGTCTACGTGCAGGACCTGCCCGAAAACCCAACGCGCGTGCAGCGCAAAGAAGCGCCCGGCACACTGGCCTTCATGCCCGACATGTGCATGGCCTGCGGCCTGTGCGCCGATTCATGCTTCCGCAAAGCTATCGTCATCGGCAACCGCATTCCAGCAAGCTACTTGGACCCGGATTTGCTCGTGACGCTCTTCGAGAACGAGAAGCAGAAAAATCCTCGCAAGTACGGCATGTAGAGGCTCGCTTCTCTATCAGCAGCCGCGCTGCATCTCTTACGCAACAAAAAGGGCCGCC